>NZ_CP120742.1:829722-1133333 GCF_029581275.1 Micromonospora sp. WMMD1155 | reverse complement strand
ACATCCGGGCCTGGGACACCATGGGGGAGTTGGCGGTGCTGGTGGTGGCCGCGACCGGGGTGGCCAGCCTCATCTTCGAGCGCTCCCGCACCGGGCCGCGACCGCGCCGACCGGAGGCGGACCGCCGACTGACCGAGTCGGGCCGGTCGGTGTGGCTGCGCGGTGGCCCCACCCTCTACGAGGAGCGTCGCTCGATCGTGTTGGAGGTGGTCATCCGGCTGATCTTCCACACCGTGGTGCTGTTCTCCCTCTTCCTGCTCTTCTCCGGGCACAACGCGCCGGGCGGTGGCTTCGCCGGCGGCCTGGTGGCGGGTCTCGCCCTGGTGGTGCGCTATCTGGCCGGTGGCCGGTACGAGTTGACCGAGGCCGCTCCGATCGGCGCCGGTGCGATCCTCGGCGCGGGGCTGGCCGTGTCGGCGGGCAGTGGGGTGGTGGCGTTGTTGGCCGGTGGCGCGGTGCTGGAGAGCGCCAAGCTCGACCAGACCCTGCCAGTGGTCGGTGACACCCACCTGGTGACGTCGCTCTTCTTCGACATCGGCGTGTACCTGGTCGTGATCGGGTTGGTGCTGGACATCCTGCGCAGCCTCGGCGCGGAGGTGGACCGGCACATCGAGGCCGCCGGGGAGGCACCCGGTGGCCTGGCCGTCGACAAGGGGGACCGGCCGTGAGCGCGAGGAGTGAGCCGGTGTTGCGAGCCCCGCAGTCGCGAGCAGAGGTGGCGCCGTGAGCGCGAGGAGTGAGCCGGTGTTGCGAGCCCCGCAGTCGCGAGCAGAGGTGGCGCCGTGAGCGCGAGCGACGCTGGGCCGACCTTGGTGATGGTGGTGGCCGTCGCGGTGTTGTTCGGGTGCGGGGTGATCCTGCTGTTGGAGCGCAGCCTGACCCGGATCCTGCTGGGTGTGATCCTGCTCGGCAACGGGGTGAACCTGTTGATCCTGCTGGGTGGGCGGTCGGGTGGGGCGCCGATCGTCGGCTCGGGTCCGGTGGATCGGATGAGCGACCCGCTGCCGCAGGCGATGGTGTTGACCTCCATCGTGATCACCTTCGGGTTCACCGCGTTCCTGCTCGCTGTGGCGTACCGCAGTTGGTATCTGTCGGGTGACGACGAGGTGCCCGACGACCTGGAGGACCGGCAGATCATCCGCCGGGCCGGGCGCAACGAGATGGGTGCCGTCGACCATGGTGGGGAGGGGCCGAACGGCGACCCGGAGCAGGTCGATCCGGAGCCCGCCCGTCGTCGGCTGCGGCGCGGGGACGACTCGTGATGGGCGCGTTGGTGCCGTTGCCGGTGGTGGTGCCGCTGTTCGGTGCGGCGTTGACCCTGCTGTTGGCCGGGATGCCCCGACTTCAGCGCGCGATAAGTGTGCTCTGCCTGTGCGGCACGCTCGTCGTGGCGCTGGTGCTGCTGGTGCAGGCGTACCGGCACGGGCCGGTGGTGGTGACGGTCGGCGCCTGGCCGGCTCCGGTGGGCATCGTGCTGATCGCCGACCAGTTGGCCGCGCTGATGGTGGTGGTCTCGTCGGCGGTGACCCTCTGCGTGCTGCTGTACTCGATCGGTCAGGGCCGCAGCGAGACGAGCGAGTCCACGCCGGTGTCGATCTTCCACCCGACGTACCTGGTGCTCACCGCGGGCGTGACCAACGCCTTCCTGGCCGGTGACCTGTTCAACCTCTTCGTCGGCTTCGAGATCCTGCTGGCTGCGAGCTTCGTGTTGATCACGTTGGGCGGCACCGAGACCCGGATCCGGACCGGGTCGACGTACGTGGTGGTCAGCATCCTCTCCTCGATGATGTTCCTGACGGCGGTGGGCCTGGTGTACGCGGCCACCGGCACGCTCAACCTGGCCCAGCTCGCCCACCGTCTCGACGACCTGCCCGACGGCGTACGGCTGGCTCTGGAGTTGACGTTGCTGCTGGCCTTCGCGATCAAGGCGGCGGTCTTCCCGTTGTCGGCCTGGCTGCCGGACAGCTACCCGACGGCGCCGGCCCCGGTCACCGCCGTCTTCGCGGGTCTGCTCACCAAGGTCGGCGTGTACGCGATCATTCGTACCGAGACGTTGCTGTTTCCCGGTGGGCACGCCGACACGCTGCTGATGGTCGTCGCCGGGCTGACCATGGTGGTCGGCATCCTCGGCGCGGTGGCCCAGTCCGACCTGAAGCGGCTCTTCTCCTTCACCCTGGTCAGCCACATCGGCTACATGATCTTCGGGGTGGCGTTGAGTACCGCCGCCGGGCTCTCCGGCGCGATCTTCTACGTGGTCCACCACATCACCATCCAGACCACGCTGTTCCTGGTCGCGGGTCTGGTCGAGGAGCGCGCCGGAAGCACGGACCTACGCCGCATCGGCGGGCTGGCCCGGGTCGCGCCGCTGCTCGGGGTGCTGTTCTTCGTCCCGGCCATGAACCTCGCCGGGGTGCCACCGTTCTCCGGCTTCCTCGGCAAGCTCGGTCTGCTCCAGGCCGGGGTGGCCGCCGGTGGGCCACTGCCCGGGGTGCTGGTGGCCGCCGGCACGGTGACCAGCCTGCTCACCCTGTACGTGGCGTCCCGGGTGTGGAACATCGCCTTCTGGCGAGCGCCCCGGCTGGCCACCGGCGATCCCGTCGTCCGGCTGCCGAGGCTGATGGTCGGGGCCACCGTGGCCCTGGTCGCTCTCGGACTGGCGCTGACCGTGCTGGCCGGTCCGCTCTTCGACGTCACCGCCGACGCGGCGGCCGACCTGCGTCTGCGTACCCCGTACGTGCGTGCGGTGCTGCCGGGCGGTGAACCGTGACCGGCCCGCCCGGGCGGACCCGAGACGACGGCGGGTCGCCGGTGTCGCGCGGCGGGCTCGGACGCTGGCGGGACCAGCTGGTGGCGCTCGGCTGGCTGGTGCTGGTCTGGATCCTGCTCTGGGGTGACGTCAACTGGGCGAACCTCGTCGGCGGCCTGCTGGTCGGCACGGCGGTGCTGTTCTTCTACCCGCTGCCGGCGGTCACCTTCGGCGGTCGGCTCCGGCCGGGGGCGCTGCTGGTGTTCGCCGGCCGGTTCGTCGTCGAACTGGTCCGCGCGAGCATTCACATCGCCCGGATCGCCGTGCAGCCCGGCTACCGGCCGCGCGGCGCGATCATCGCGGTCCAGCTACGGGTGCGTACGGACCTGAACCTGGCGCTCACCGCGGAGGCGGTCTCGCTGGTGCCCGGCACGCTGATCATCGAGGTGGACCGGCGGTCCGCGACCCTCTTCGTGCACGTGCTGGACACCCATCGGCCGTCGGACCTGTCCGCGGCCCGCAAGCGCACGCTCGCCGTCGAGCGCCGTCTCATCCGTGCCGTGGGTTCCGCCGCCGAACTGCGACTTGTCGAGTCCCGACCCGTCGAGAAGGGAACCGATTCATGACCATCTTTTTGGCCGCCGTCCTCACCGCTCTACTGTCGGTGACCGCGCTGCTGGCACTGGCCCGCCTCTACCGGGGGCCGTCCCTGATCGACCGGGTGATCGCCGCGGACATGCTGCTCGCCACCATGGTCGGCGCGGTGGGCGCGGAGGCGGCGGTCAACCGGCACGCCACCACGCTGCCGGTGCTCGTGGTGCTCTCCCTGCTGGGGTTCATCGGTTCGGTGTCGCTGGTCCGTTTCGCCGTCCGGGAGCAGGTGTGATCAGCACCCTCGCGGACTGGCTGGGCGCGGCCTGTCTGATCGCCGGAGCGCTGCTCGCCCTGGCCGCCGCGATCGGTGTGCTCCGCTTTCCCGACGCCCTGTCCCGGATGCACGCCGCCACCAAGCCGCAGGTGCTCGGAGTGCTCCTGCTGCTGCTCGGCATCGCGCTGCGTCTCCGTTCCGGATCGGACCTCGGCATGCTCCTGCTCGTGGCTGTGTTTCAGCTCGCCACCGCGCCGGTGGCGGCTCAGATGATCGGGCGGGCCGCGTACCGGGCGGGTCGACTCGACCGGAGCCTGCTCGACGCCGATGAGCTGGCCGAACGCGGATCGGGCGGCGGGCCGCAAGGCCCGGCGTGACGGCCCCGGGCAGGCCGGTGAAACGGACGATCCGCTCCTTCGGCCCACCCCCAGCGAAGTCCCAGCCAGCGCCGATAAAATGGCGGCATGATCGACTCTTCTGCCCAGGAGGGCAGCAGTAGCCAGCCGGGTCGTGCCCGGCATATCCCCGTACCGACGACCCCGGGAGCCCTGAGCGACCCGTGTTGATCGTCGTTGGTCTTCTCTTGATCGTTGTTCTCACTGCCGCCACCGGTTACTTCGTGGCGCAGGAGTTCGGCTACGTCGCCGTGGACCGGGGCAAGCTGCGTCAGCTCGCCGACGACGGCGACCAGGCCGCCGCCCGGGCCCTGACGGTGACCAGCCGGCTCTCCTTCATGCTCTCCGGCGCCCAACTCGGCATCACCGTCACCGCCCTGCTGGTCGGCTACGTCGCCGAGCCGTACCTGGGCGCCGGCCTCGCCGACCTGCTCGGCGTGGCGGGCGTCAGCGAGGGGGTCACCCTGCCACTCTCGGTGGTGTTGGCCCTGGTCATCGCGACCATCGTGCAGATGGTCCTCGGTGAGCTGGCCCCGAAGAACCTGGCCATCGCGCGTGCCGAGCCGTTGGCCCGCGCGCTGAGCCGGTCCACCCTCGTCTACCTCGCCGTCGCCGGGCCGGTGATCCGGCTCTTCGACCGGGCGTCGATCCGGCTGCTCCGCCGGGTCGGCATCGAGCCGATCGAGGAGCTGCCCAGTGGCGCCACCCCGGCCGACCTGGAGCAGATCATCGCCGAGTCCCGCGAGGAGGGCAGCCTGGACGCGGAGATGTCCACGCTGCTCGACCGAGGTCTGGACTTCCGCGAGCTGACCGCCGGGGAGGCCATGGTGCCCCGGGTCGACGTGCACACCGTACGGGCGCACGAGTCGGTCAGCCGCGTGGTCGAGCTGCTGGACACCGGCCACTCCCGCTTCCCGGTACGCGGTGCGGAGGGCGTCGACGACCTGGTCGGCGTCGTCGGCATCGCCGACGTGCTCGGCGTACCCCCGGAGAAGCGGGCGACCACGCCGGTGAGCGCGGTGGCGGGCCCGCCGCTGCTCGTACCGGAGACGTTGCCCCTGCCCACGGTGCTGGACCGCCTGCGGTCCGGCCACCGGCAGATGGCCTGTGTGGTCGACGAGTACGGCGGTTTCGCCGGGGTCATCACGCTGGAGGACATCGCCGAGGAGTTGGTCGGCCCGATCCGGGACGAGGACGACCCACCGGAGCGGGCACCCGCCCGCCAGGACGACGGGTCGTGGGTGGTGCCGGCCCGCTGGCGGATCGACGAGGTCGCCGACAGCACCGGCATCGCGCTGCCCGAGGCACCGGAGTACGACACCCTGTCCGGGTTGGTGATGCGGGAGTTGGGCCGGGTGCCGGAGGTCGGTGACCGGCTGGAGATCAGCCTGCTGCCGGAGGGCGCGGACGGCGAGGTCAACGAGGCGGAGCCGCGCGCGCTGGTCGAGGTGCTGGCCGTGGACCGGCACGTGGCGGATTCGGTGCGGTTGCAGCTGAGCAAACCCGAGGTGACCGCATGAGCGCGAGGAGTGAGCTCGCGAGCCCCGCAGTCGCGAATGAAGGGCGGCACCGATGAGCCCCGGGATCGCGCTGTTCAGTTCGGTGATCCTGCTGGCGCTGAACGGGTTCTTCGTGGCCGCCGAGTTCGCTCTGGTGGCCAGCAAGCGCTACCGCCTGGAGCAGGCGGCAGCGAACGGTGGCCGGGCGGCACGCGCCGCGCTGGACGGCGTCCGCGAGCTGTCGCTGATGCTGGCCGGCGCGCAGCTCGGCATCACGCTGTGCACCCTGGGTCTCGGCGCGCTGGCCGAGCCGGCGATCGAGCACCTGCTCAGCCCACTGCTGCATGCGGTGGGCCTGCCGGACGCGGCCAGCCACCTGATCGCCCTGGTCTTCGCCCTCGGGGTGGTCACCTTCCTGCACCTGGTGGTGGGGGAGATGGCCCCGAAGTCCTGGGCGATCACCGACGCGGAGCGCTCGGCGACGCTGCTCGCGTTGCCGTTCCGGGCCTTCGCCCGGGTGTCGCGGCCGGTCCTGTCCGCGCTCAACGCGCTGGCCAACGCGATCCTGCGGCTGTTCGGGGTCAACCAGCAGGATCAGCTCGCCCAGGTGCACGGCCCGGACGAGCTGCGGATCCTGCTGGAGCAGTCCCGCGAGCACGGGCTGCTCGGCGCGGAGCAGCACCAGTTGTTGACCAGCATGCTGGAGTTGCAGGGCACGTCGGTGGCGCAGGTGATGGAACCTTTCGCCACCATGGTCACCGTCCGTCGGGACGACCCGGCCGGGCGGATCGAGGAGGTCAGCCGGGACAGCGGCCGGTCCCGGTTGGCGGTGCTGGACGAGCAGGGCGACGTGTGTGGCCTGGTGCACGTCCGGGAGGCGGTACGGGTGGTCACCACCGGCCGTGCCGCGACCGCCGGGGAGTTGATGACTCCCGCGTTCACCCTGCCCGCGACGTCCTCGGTCACCGAGGCGGTGGCGGCGATGCGGGCCCGGCAGTCGCAGCTCGCGTTGGTGCGCAACGGCGGTGGCCCGGCCCGACCGATCGGTTTCGTGGCTCTGGAGGATCTCCTGGAGGAGGTCATCGGCGAGTTCGACGACGAGACCGACACGGTCCCGCGCGGACGTCGCCTGCGGTGACCCTGTCGACCCGGCCGCGCCGACGTGGTGCGGCCGGGTCGGCGCTGCCCCGCCGGGTGTCCGCCGGGGTAGGCGCGGTCGGGGCCGACGGGTGCGGCCCGGGTCGGCGCGGTGGGCGTGAGGTCATCGCGACCGGGTAGGCGCGCCGGGTGGGGCCGACGGGGTCCCGTCCGGGAGGGGGCCCGCGGTGCGACTGACCGGAGTGTCCCGGGAGTCCGGTTGGACCGGCCTGTCCGTGCAGACCACACTTCCCAACCCGAGCACCCGGCCGGGCCTGCGCCTGCCGGGGCGGGTGACAGTCGCGGCCGGACCGGAGGACGTGCTGGTCCGGCACATCCGGCTCGGCCTGGTCACCACCGTCGAACCGGATGATCCGGACGCCGCCCGCCGCCTCGTGCAGTTCCACCAGGCGCCGATCGCCGGTCGGTTCGTCGTACCCGCCGGACGGCGGCGCGCTGTCGACTTCGCGTTGCCGTTGCCCTGGGAGACCCCGGTGACGACCTTCGGTGGGGTGCCGCTGCTCAGCCTGCGGATGGGTCTACGGACCGAGGTGTCCGTCGACCCCGACCTCGACCAGGGTGCGATGGTGCCCGTCTTCGTCCACCCGCTCCCCACCCAGCAGCACGTGTTCGCGGCGTTGGACACGCTGGGCTTCGCGATCCGCCAGGCGGGGTTGCAGGAGGGCGGGCTGCCCGGGGTGGAGCACACCCTGCCACTGCACCAGCGCTGGGGCTTCTGGGTGGGGCCGCTCTACGCCGGTCCGATCACCGAGCTTGAGGTGATCTTCGTGACCGACTCGGCGGGCCTGGAGGCGATCCTGTGGATGGATCGCCGGCTGGCGCTGGCCGGCATCACCCACCAGAGCATCAGCCGGTTCCGGATCTGGCACGAGGACGCCGACCGGCGGGACTGGGTCGCCACCGTGGACGGCTGGCTCCGCCAGGCGATCAACAGGCACGCCGCCGCTGCCGCGCACGCCGACTGGTCCGCGCGGATCGGCGGGTCCGCCCACGTCAGCCGCCACCCCGACGAGCCGATCCGTCCGGGCTACGGTCTCGGCGGCACCGCCGGCGGCGCGGGCGTCGGTGGCGGCGGCTCCGGCGGCGGCGACGGCACCTGACCCGGCCGCCGACGGGTCAGCCGGCGGTGGCGGTGGCCAGTTTGAGGCTGAAGGCCAGGAAGAGGGCGGCCACGGCGGTGGTGCCGCCGGCGGCCAGGCGGCGGCGCTGCCGGAACTGGGCCGCCAGGAAGGTACCCGCGAAGATCAACGCGGTCAGGTAGAGCGCGCTCGTCACCTGTGCGATCAGCCCGAGGAGCAGGAACGACAGCGCCGGCCAGGCGTAGCCGGGGTCGACGAACTGGATGAAGAACGAGATGAAGAACAGGATCGCCTTCGGGTTCAGCAGGCTGATCACCAGCGCCTTGCGGAACGGGCTGCGCATCGCCGCCGGCTCCGCGGCGTCGATGAGCCGCGGCGTGCTCGGGTCGTTGCGGTCGCGCCAGCGCCGCGCGGCGCCGAGCAGCATGGTCACCCCGACATAACCGAGGTACGCGGCACCGGCGTACTTGATCACCAGGAACAGCGGAGGGTACGCCTTGAGCAACGACGCCACCCCGGCGGCGGAGAGGAACATCAGCACCCCGTCGCCGACGAACACGCCCCCGGCGGCCCGGTAACCGACCGCTACCCCTCGTTTGGCCGCGGTGGAGAGCACGAAGAGCGAGTTCGGCCCGGGCAGCAGGATGATGGCCACGGTGCCCAGCACGTACGTCCAGATGTCGGTGATCCCCAGCACGCCCGCCATCATCACGCCACCGGTGCCGTACGGCGAAGCCTTTCTCGCAGCCTGACCTGTGCGTTCGGCCACTCGTCGACGGTCATCGCGTACTGGACGGTGTCCCGCCAGGAGCCGTCCGGGCGTTGCCGGTGCATCCGCAGGACGCCTTCCCGGGTCGCGCCGAGCCGTTCGATGGCCGCCTGGGAACGGACGTTGCGGATGTCGGTGTGCCAGACCACCCGCACCGCGCCCAGTTCGTCGAAGGCCCGGCCGAGCAGCAGCAGCTTCGCCTCGGTGTTGATCCCGGTACGCCACCAGGGCCGACCGAGGAAGGTGTGCCCGATCGCCACCGCCCGCCGCTCGGGGTCGATCTCGTAGTAGGACGTGGTGCCCACCACCGCTCCGGTCGCCACGCACCGCTGCACCCAGGCCACCCGCTCGCCCTGGTGCTGAGCGGCCAGGGCGGTGCCGATCACCTCGGCGGTCTCGCCCGGGGTGCTGGGCCGGGTGCTACCGAGGTGCTGCCACACCTCGTCGTCTGCGGTGGCGGCGTGCAACTCATCGGTGTGCGCCACCTCCAGCGGCTCCAGCCGGACGTGCTCGCCGTGCAGCGACACCGGGTCGTGCCAGGGCGTACGCGCCGTACGCAGGAACGCCGGCAGCGGCGCGGTGACCCCGGGGGCCGGTTCGGGTTGCCCGGCGGTCAACCGCAGCGGCAGCACACCGGCCCAGTGCGGCAGGTGCAGGTCCGCCTCGTCCTCGCGGACCCCGCCGCTGCGGGACCGGACGGACACCTCGCGCAGGGGCAGCGCCAGCACGGCGGTCTCGGCCAGCTCCCGTCGGCTGGGCGGGCGGGTGTCGGTGCTGCGTCCCGAGCCGACCTTCTCCACCAGCGCGGTGAGCATGGCGAGCTTCTCCCGCTCGTCGGTGACCAGGCGGGCGGTGCCGTGCGCGACGACCGAGCGGTAGTTGGCGCTGTGGTGGAACTGGGAACGGGCGTAGACCAGCCCGTCGAGCAGTGTCACCGCGACGCAGACCGGCAGCCCGTCGCCCCGGGCGGCGAGCAGTGGCCGGCTTCCGGTGGATCCGTGCAGGTAGAGGGTGTCGCCGATGCGGACGTGCAGGGTGGGCAGCACCCGGGGCCGGCCGTCGACGGTGAACCCGAGTGCGCAGTCGTACGCCTCGTCGAGCACGGCGTGAGCCGCGGCCTCGTCGTAGCTCATCCGGTCGCGGGAGCGGTGGGGTGTGGTCCGGGCGGTGGGTGGATACATGCGCTCGTCCCTTTGTTCTAGTACAATCTCTTGTTTGTGTCAGCACGCTATCAGCTCAGTGGTACGACGGCCGTCGAGATTTCGGCCGGTATCGAGTCGGGCATCCGTATCGGTGCCCTGTCCCCCGGGGCCGCGCTGCCCCCGGTGCGGGCGCTCGCCGCCGACCTGGGTGTCAGCCCCGCCACCGTCGCCCGCGCCTACCAGGAGCTACGCCAACGTGGCCTGCTCGTCACCGCCGGACGGCACGGCACCCGAGTCCGCCCCCGCCCTCCGGTGGCCGCCCGCCGCTCCGCGCTCCGTCCGCCGCCGCTGCCCGGGGCCCGCGACCTGTCCCGGGGCGAACCCGACCGCCGGCTGCTCCCTCCGCTCGGCCCGCACCTGGCAGCGCTCGCCGCCGACATCGGCCCCTCGGTCAGCTACTCCGACGCCGGAGTGCTGCCCGAACTGGCCGAGGTGGCCCGGGCCCGACTGGACGCCGACGGCGTACCGGCCGGGGACCTGACCCTCACCGGCGGCGCGCTCGACGGCATCGAGCGGCTGCTCGGCGCCCACCTGCGGCCCGGCGACGCGGTAGCGGTGGAGGACCCGGGCTGGGCCAACCTGCTCGACCTGGTGGCCGCGCTGGGGCTGCGCCCGATCGGCGTACCCGTGGACGACGAGGGCCCGCTGGTGGCCGGGGTGGCCGCCGCGCTCGCCGCCGGGGCACGGGCGCTGGTGGTCACCAGCCGAGCGCAGAACCCGACCGGCTCGGCCGTCTCCGCGCAGCGTGCCGAGGCGCTGCGGACGCTGCTCGGCGGTCGCCGGGACCTGCTGCTGATCGAGGACGACCACGCCGCCGAGCTGGCTCGCGTACCCCTGCACCCGCTGGCCGGTGTGACCGCGAGCTGGGCCTTCCTGCGGTCGGTGAGCAAACCCTTCGGCCCGGACCTGCGGCTCGCGGTGCTGGTCGGCGACGAGACGACGGTGGCCCGGGTGGCCGGTCGGACGCGGGTCGGCGCGGGCTGGGTCTCCACCGTTCTGCAACGGCTGCTCCTCGCCCTCTGGCGCGACCCGGCGGTCGACGAGGTGGTGCGGCGGGCGGCGCAGAGCTACGAGCGGCGACGCGACGGGCTGCTGGGCGCGCTGGCCGAGCACGGCCTACGGGCGCACGGCCGCAGCGGACTCAACGTCTGGCTGCCGGTGCCGGACGAGACCAGCGCGGTCACCGCGTTGCGCGACGCCGGCTGGGGGGTCGCCCCCGGCGCCCTCTTCCGGATCGCCGCCGCGCCCGCCGTGCGCGTCACGGTCAGTTCGCTGGACGCCGACGACCTGGTCCCGCTGGCCGCCGCCCTGGCGGACGCCGTCGACCCGACCCCACCCCCGGGCTTCCCCACCTGACCGCCCTCGGTCGGCCGCCCTGCTCCAGGTGTCGGCGGGACCGACGGTTCGACCAGAAAGTGCGAGGTTGCGGGGATTCATGACTAAGGGGCGGGTATGCGGGCCGCCGGAGGTGGGGACCATGGCTTCTCCTGGAGCGCGCAAGGGAATCTGGATCGTGGTGGCGCTGGTGATCATCATCATCGTCATCGTGTTGATCGCGATCGCTTCCGGTGGTGACGGCGGCGGAAACGGATACTGATCCGGTTCGGCGGTCGGGCGTACCCGGCACCGGGCGACGAACGGGTATATAACAGTCGGCATGGCCGAGCAGACCGGGAACGCCCCGGGCGCCCAGCGGTTCATCCCGCCCGACGCCGACACCATCGACGCCCTGCGTACCGCCGCCGGCGGCTGTCGGGGTTGCGAGCTGTACCGGGACGCGTCGCAGACGGTCTTCGGCCGGGGCGACGAGAGCGCCCGGGTGGTGCTGGTCGGCGAGCAACCGGGCGACATGGAGGACCAGAAGGGGCTGCCCTTCGTCGGCCCCGCCGGTCGGCTGCTGCGCCGCGCCGTCGACGACGCCGGGCTGGACCCGGGCCACCTCTACCTGACCAACGCCGTGAAGCACTTCCGTTTCGAGTTGCGCGGCAAGCGGCGGATCCACCAGACCCCTGACCAGGTGCACATCACGGCCTGCCGACCCTGGTTGGTCGCCGAGTTCGCCCGGTTACGCCCGGAGATCGTGGTGGTGCTCGGCGCGACCGCCGCCAAGGCGCTGCTCGGGCCGTCCTTCCGGGTCACCAGGCAGCGGGGCGAGCTGCTGCCCTGGCCCGCCTCGGCCCAGCGTCCGGAGGACTTCCAACGGGTGCCGGTGGACAACGCCGGAAAGCACGCCGACGCGCCGCAGGCTCGGCTGCTGGCCACCATCCACCCGTCCGCGGTGCTGCGCGCCGACGACCAGGACAAGGCGTACGAGGGGTTGGTCGCCGACCTCACCGTCGTCACCCGCGCCCTGCCCGAGTAGCCCGGCGGTCGTAACCACCGGTTGAGCCCACCGCCCGTATCGGAAACTGTCCACGATTGACAGTGCTCCCGGGGATTGCGCGGCGGTCGAGCCTGGGTAACGAGAGCCGATGGACGTTGACAGCGACCCCCGTCGTGCCGATGCGCCCACCGAGGCCGGGGAGGGCCACCGAGGATGGCGGCGGTTCCTCGAACGGGCGCCCGGTCTCCAGCTCATGGCCGTCTACTGGGTGCCGGTCACGGTGTTCGTCGGGCTGCCGATGCGCTGGCTCTTCGACCGGCAGGAGTCGCTGGTCGATGCCGTGCTGGGCGGCGCCTGGAACGCCGTCTGCATCGGTCCCGCGATCTACCTCGGCCGGCTGGCCGCCGGCGAGCAGGCCGCGCGGCGGGACCCCGAGGGGTACGCGCTGCGCGAGGCCCTGCGTACCGGCACGGTGCCCGAGGACGAGGCCACCCGCGCCGCACTGCCCGGCTACCTGACCGCACAGCGGCGGGCCACCCGGGCGGCGCTGCTGTTCATCCTCACGATCTGTCTCGGCCTGGTCCTGCTGGCTCTGCTCGCCGCCGACAACGAGGGCTCCGTGGTCCTCTCCGGGACGGTAGCCGTCGTCAGTGTGGCCGTCGCCGTGCTGACGCTGACCCGGATCCGCCGGCTCGCATCCCTGCTGCGGGCCGACCCACCGGGCTCGCCCCGATAGGCACCGGCCTCAGCCGTCCGTCGTGATCTTGCTGAACACGTCCTTGGCGGCGATCAGACCGTCTCGGAGCAGGTAGAGATCCACTCCGCGCAGCACGGTGCCGTCCTCCGCCAGCGGCCAGCTCCACTCGCACAGGACCCGGTCGCCGGCCGCCCGCACCGCGCCCAGGGTCGGTCCACTGCCGAGATGGTCGGCGAAGGCGCGGCACACCGCGTCCCGCCCTCGCAGGGTGCGGGCCGGCCCGTCCCAGGCGCTCGGACTGTAGGTCACGTCCTCGGCCAGGCACGCGGCCACCGTGGTCAGGTCGCCCCGATGCCAGGCGTCGTTGAAGCGTTCGACCAACCGCATCCCGGTATCGCCCATTGCGGCACCATAGGCGCGGTCCACGCCGGATGCGACCCCGTTCCCGCCGGAGGTGTGCTCGGCGCATGCGGGTGAGTCGACACACCGCCGGGCTCGACCCGGGCACCTCTACCTGACCAACGTCATGAAGCACTTCCGGTTCGAGCCGCGCGGCAAGCGCCGGATTCACCAGACTGACCGAGCGGTCGCCCGTACGGGTGGCGCAGGGGTGCCTAGGTGAGGGGCGGGAGGGTGAACCGTCCTGCCTTGGGAGCCTGTTCGTGGTCGAGGCAGTCCATCTGGTCATTGTCTGGTCCTGAGCAGATGTCCCGACCAGAGGCCTTTCGGGGCCTCATCGGCGATACCTGCCGGAAACGGCACTGCGCGATTCACGAAACAGCCTCTCTGCAGACTCATGCGAGTCGATCTTGTATAGGGGAGGCGTGATGAGCGGTCAGACACAGTCGACGGTCAGCCGGCGTGGGTTCCTGCGGGCGGTGGGAGTCAGCGGTGGTGCCGGTGCGATGCTCGCCACGATGGGCGCGATGGGCCTCGCTCCCAGCGCGGAGGCGTCGGTCACCCCGGCATTCCGGCCGCCGGAGCGGTCCGACTTCACGCTGACCGGGCGGCCGGGTGCCAGCGTGGTCATCCTCGGGGGCGGCATCGCCGGTCTCACCGCCGCCTACGAGCTGGGCAAGGCGGGTTACCGCTGCACGATCCTGGAGGCGCGGCACCGCGTCGGCGGGCGGAACCTGACCATCCGCGGCGGCGACGTCGAGACCGACCTCGATGGACGGACGCAGCGTGCGGGCTTCTCCGACGGGGTCTACTTCAACGCCGGGCCGGGCCGGATCGCGCAGTGGATGGTGACCATGGACTACTGCCGGGAACTCGGCGTGCCCGTCGAGGTCTTCACCAACCAGAACGCCGACGCCTGGATCTACAACGAGTCCGCCGGCATGACCGAGCCGGTCCGGTACCGCACCGCCAAGGCCGACGTGTACGGCTACGTCTCGGAACTGCTGGCGAAGGCGACCGACCAGGGCGCGTTGGACGCCCAGCTCACCACCGAGGACCGGACCCGGCTCCTGGCGTTCCTGCAGAGCTTCGGCGCGATCGGCGGACGCACCAACGGATGGGCGTACACCGGGACCAGCCGTCGGGGCTTCGCCGCCTATCCGGGCGCGGGCAACGACGTGGGCAGCCCTCTCGGTGCGCCCCCGGCGCTCTCCGACGTCTTCGCCAGCAACGTCGGCCGGTACTTCTCCTTCGAGTTCGGCTACGACCAGGCCATGCTGATGTTCCAGCCGGTCGGCGGCATGGACCAGATCCCCCGGGCCCTGGCCAAGGCGGTGGGCATGCACCGGATCCGACTCGACGCCGAGGTGACCGGGGTGACCGATCGGGGCGGCGCCGTCGAGGTGACCTACCGGCAGGGTGCCCGGCAGGCACAGATCACCGCCGACTACTGCGTGGCCACGTTGCCACCGCACCTGATGGCCCGCGTACCGCACAATCTCGGCACGGCCGTGACCGCCGCCCTGGCCGACTTCCCGGTGACCGCCGCCGGCAAGATCGGTCTGGAGTACCGCAGCCGCTGGTGGGAGACCGACCAGCGGATCTACGGCGGTATCACCGAGACCGACCTGGACCTGTCACACATCTGGTACCCGTCGCACGGCTTCCACGGCAAGCGCGGCCTGGTCGTCGGCTACTACAACACCGGTGCGAACGCCAGGGCGTACAGCGGGCTCACCCCCGAGCAGCGCAGGGAGCGTGCGGTCGCCCAGGGTGTGAAGATCCATGGTGACAAGTACCGCAGCGAGCTGGTCACCTCGTACTCCCACGCCTGGGACCGGACCCGCTACATCGAGGGCGCCTGGACCTCACCTCGCTACGGCACGGCCGGCTACAACCTGTTGCTCCAGCCGGCCGGGCGGGTCTACTTCGCCGGGGACTGGCTGAGCCACGAGGTGGCCTGGCAACACGGCGCGTTCGTGGCGGCCCGCTCGGCGGTGTCGTCGCTGCACCAGCGCGTGATGGCCGGCTGACCGACCACGCCGACCGGGCGTATCCGCCCCGGAACGCAGGACCCGCACCCGGGTCAAGGCCCGACCAAGATCCGCGCAGTTTCGGGGAAAGTGCTGCCTCCGGGCACGCTGAGACAGCAACATCCCTGAAACTGCGCGGATCATGCGGGCGCGGGGCGCGGGGCGCGGGGCGGCGGGGTGCGGGGCGGCGGGGTGCGGGGCGGCGGGGTGCGGGGCGGCGGGGTGCGGGGCGGCGGGGTGCGGGGCGGCGGGGTGCGGGGCGGCGGGGCGCGGGGCGGCGGGGTGCGGGGCGCCCGCGGGGCGGGGCGGCGGGGGCGGGGTGGGTGCGCGAGGATGGGGTCACCTCGTTCGTAAGGAGCGTCGATGGCCACCGACCTGACCGCGCCGGGCGCCGCGACTCGCCCCGACATCACGTCGATCCAACGTCGTACTCTGCGGTTGCTCTTCACCACCCAGATCGTCGGCGGTGTCGGCGTCACCATCGGCATCGCGGTGGGCGCGCTGCTCGCCGCGCGGATCGCCGGCACCGCCGTGGCCGGTGTGGCGCAGAGCGCCGGGGTGGTCGGCGCGGCGTTGCTCGCCGTCCCGGTCACCCGGATCATGGCGCGGCACGGGCGGCGACCGGGGCTGGTGGTGGCGTACGCGGTCGGTGCCGTCGGCGGCGTGCTCGTGGTGCTGTCCGCGGTGACCCGCTGGGTGCCGCTGCTCTTCCTCGGCATGTTGCTCTTCGGTGGGGGCACCGCCGCGAACCTCCAGGCCCGCTACACAGCCGTGGACCTCGCCGAGCCGGCCCGACGAGGGCGGCAGCTCTCCCTGATCGTCTGGGCGACCACCATCGGTGCGGTGACCGCGCCGAACTTCGCCGCGCTGGCCGACCGGGTCACCACCGGTTGGGGGCTGCCACCGCTGGCCGGCCCGTTCGCGTTCAGCTCGGCCGCGTTCGTGCTGGCTGCCGTCGTACTCCTCGGGTTGCTCCGGCCCGACCCGCTGCTCACCGCGCGGCGGCTCGCGGCGGCCGACACGCCCGTGGTGGCACCGACCGACGCCGCGCCGGTCAAGGTGCGCGCGCCGCGCGGCGCCGGGATGCGGGCGGCCTGGTCGGTGGTACGCGAGCGGCCCGCCGCCCGACTCGGCATCGCCGCCGTGGCGGTCGGCCACCTGGTCATGGTGGCGGTGATGGCGATGACCCCGGTCCGGCTCGGCGAATCGCACGCCGACGCCGACGTGCTGCGTCTGGTCGGCATCGTGCTGAGCCTGCACATCGCGGGCATGTACGCGTTCTCCCCGGTGGTGGGTTGGCTCACCGACCGGCTGGGTCGGCGGGCCGTGATCCTCGGTGGGGTCGGGTTGCTGCTGGCCGCCTGCGCGGTCGCCGGCACCGCCGGGCACCACACACCCCGGCTCTCGGTGGGCCTGGTCCTGCTCGGGCTGGGCTGGTCGGGGACCATGGTGGCCGGCTCGACGCTGCTGTCCGAGTCGGTGCCGGCCGGGGTGCGGCCGAGCGTCCAGGGGTTCTGCGACCTGGTCATGGGGTTGGCCGGGGCCGTCGCGGCCGTGGTCAGCGGGTTTGTCATGCAGTTCGCCGGTTATCCGGTGCTCACCCTGCTCGCGGCGGTCGCGGCGGCGCCCCTGGTGGCGCTAGCGTTGCGCCCGGTGCCGACCGGGGCACCGGACGAGGAGGGCTGATCACGTGCGGCTGACCGACTTCTGGGCGCGCCTGGAGGAGGCGTTCGGGCCCGGCTACGCGGCGAGCATCGCCCGCGACCAGGTGCTGTCCCAGCTCGACGGACGGACCATCGAGCAGGCGTTGGCGGCGGGTGAGCGGACGAACGTGGTGTGGCGGGCGGTCTGTGCCGCGTACCCCGACCGAGTGCCTGCCCGACTACGCTGAGCAGCCTTTTCGTTGCTTCCGCGTGTCGCTTGTCGAGTCGTACACCTGTTCGGCTATTGTCCACAGCGGGGTGCTCGTCCACAGCTCGCGGCCCGTCGGCTGGTTTTCTGTCGGACCTAGCGCCTAGCGTGTCCGCGTGACGCGAAGCTCAGCAAAGACGCCGGCGAAGGCAGGGGTGGCAACCATGGCAGCAGGGCCTGACCGGGAGAAGGCACTCGACCTTGCTCTCGCTCAGATCGACAAGCAATTCGGCAAGGGCTCGGTGATGCGGCTGGGGGAGCGGCCCGTCGTCCAGACCGCCGTGATCCCGACCGGCTCCATCGCGCTCGACGTGGCGCTCGGTGTGGGTGGTCTGCCGCGGGGTCGGGTGATCGAGGTCTACGGCCCCGAGTCCAGCGGTAAGACCACGGTGGCCCTGCACGCGGTGGCCAACGCCCAGCGCAACGGCGGCATCGCCGCCTTCATCGACGCCGAGCACGCGCTCGACCCGGAGTACGCGAAGGCCCTCGGTGTCGACACCGACGCGATGCTGGTCTCCCAGCCCGACACCGGCGAGCAGGCGCTGGAGATCGCGGACATGCTGATCCGCTCCGGCGCGCTCGACATCATCGTGATCGACTCGGTGGCGGCCCTGGTGCCGCGCGCCGAGATCGAGGGCGAGATGGGCGACAGCCACGTGGGTCTCCAGGCGCGGCTGATGAGCCAGGCCCTCCGGAAGATCACCGGTGTGCTCAGCAACACCGGCACCACGGCGATCTTCATCAACCAGCTGCGGGAGAAGATCGGTGTCATGTTCGGCTGCATGTCGTACTCGACCCGGGTCACCCTGGCCGACGGCACGCAGGAGAAGATCGGCAAGATCGTCAACCAGCGGATGGATGTCGAGGTCCTCTCCTACAACCCGGACTCTGACCGGGTCGAGCCGAAGCGGATCACCAACTGGTTCAACAACGGTCGGGCTGAGCAGTTCCTCCAGTTCACCGTCGCCAAGTCAGGTGGTAACGGTCGCGCGCAGTTCGCCGCGACTCCCAACCACCTCGTGCGTACGCCCGGCGGCTGGCGGGAGGCGGGTGAGCTGATCGCCGGTGACCGAGTGATGCTGACCGAGCCGCGGCGCCTCAGTGACCAGCAGTGGCAGGTGGTCCTCGGCTCGCTGATGGGCGACGGCAACCTGTCACCGAATCTTCGGGACCGTTCCGGCGTTCGGTTCCGCCTGGGCCACGGCGCGCAGCAGGTCGACTACCTCGACTGGAAGGTGTCGCTGCTCGGCAACATCGCCGTGTCGCGTCGAGTCGATTCCCGAGGTGCCTCCTTCGCCGATTTCACGCCCCTGCCCGAGCTGGACGAGCTCCGTCGGGCGGTCTATCTCGGCGACGGTAAGAAGCACCTGAGCTGGGATTATCTCAAGGCCCTGACGCCGCTGGCGCTCGCGGTGTGGTTCATGGACGACGGCTGCTTCACGCTGCGGTCCAAGGGGCTGCAGGAGCGCACCGAGGGTGGCTCCGGCCGGATCGAGATCTGCGTCGAGGCGATGGCCGAGGGGAGTCGGGATCGGCTGGTCGAGCACCTGCGCGACGCGTATGGCATGGACGTGAAGCTCGTGGCTCGTGGCTCCCGGCAGACGGTGTCGATCATGTTCACCACTGCCGCGACGGCGAAGTTCCAGGCACTGATCGCGCCATACGTGCCGGCGACGATGGAGTCCAAGCTGCTGCCACGATTCCGTGGCCGGTGTGTCGTTGAGCCCCAGTTCGTTTCGGCGGAGCTCATGCCGGTGCCGGCTCGGATCATCGACGTGCGCGTCAAGCCCAAGACGCGCTCGATGAACCGGTTCGACATCGAGGTGGAGGGCAATCACAACTACTTCGTCGATGGCGTCATGGTGCACAACAGCCCCGAGACCACCACCGGTGGGCGGGCGCTGAAGTTCTACGCCTCGGTCCGGCTCGATGTGCGCCGCATCGAGAGCCTCAAGGACGGCACCGACGTGGTCGGCAACCGCACCCGGGTCAAGGTCGTGAAGAACAAGGTGGCCGCGCCGTTCAAGCAGGCCGAGTTCGACATCATGTACGGCAAGGGCATCTCGCGTGAGGGCTCGCTGATCGACGTCGGCGTGGAGCAGGCGATCATCCGCAAGTCCGGAGCGTGGTACACGTACGACGGCGACCAGCTCGGCCAGGGCAAGGAGAAGGCCCGGGAGTTCCTGAAGGAGAACCCGGACGTGGCCGCCGAGATCGAGAAGAAGATCCTGGAGAAGCTCGGCGTCGGGGTCGGCGCGGGTGACGCCGCCGGTGGCCCGGAGTTGCCGCCGGTCGACTTCTGACCGGCCGCTGACCCATGGCAGGACGACGCGCGCGCACGGGGCGGGGCTGGGATGCCAGTCCGCCCCGTGCGGGCGACGCCGCTGACCCGCCGCGTCCCCGTCGGGGTCGCCGGGCCGAGTCGCCGACGGACGAACCGGCGCAGCCACCGCGCGACGAGTCCGAGGTGGCTCGCGAGATCTGCCTGCGCCAACTCGCCGTCCGGCCGCGTACCCGGGCCGAGTTGGCCGGGGCGTTGGCCAAGCGGGGCATCTCCGAGCAGGTGTCGGCCGAGGTGCTCGACCGGTACGACGAGGTCGGCATCATCGACGACGCCGCGTTCGCCCGAGCGTGGGTGTCCAGTCGGCACTCCGGTCGCGGGCTGGCTCGCCGTGCGCTCGCCAACGAGTTGCGCCGCAAGGGCGTCGACGGCGACGTGGCCACCGAGGCGCTGGATGAGCTGGACGAGGAGACCGAGGCCGACACCGCCCGCAGTCTCGTGGAGCGCAAGCTACGCACGGCCCGAGGCGAGCCTGACGCGGTCTTCCGCCGGCTGGTGGGCATGCTGGCCCGCAAGGGCTACCCGCCGGGGGTCGCGATCCGGGCGGTGAAGGACGCCCTCGCGGCGCAGAGCGCCGAGGCGGCCGAGTTCGCCGAGCAGATCGACGCCGACGCGCTCGCCGACGCCGAGGGCGACCCGGACCGCGACACCCGCACGGTGGGGTGAACGGCCCGAGGGGCTGTCGGGCTCGACGGTGACGGCGGGCGGCGGCTCGGTGCCGACGTCATGGTTGTCACAAAGTCGGCTCTGCTCACCGGGTCGTCGTCCCTGAACAGGTACGACATGTCAATCGCGCCTGCCAGGTCGCCGTTTTTGTCATCCTGTGTCCGCAACGACATCAGCTTTGGGTGACGATTCAACTTCTCTCCGTTCGGGGGGTTTGATCATGAGTCCTTGACCAGAGCACCCCCGGAGACCTAGCCTCGCCATACAGGCTCACATTGCCCGACCATTGCAGGCTAAGCGCACAACATAGATCGCGTAACAAGACAGCATCACTTTGGCCGACTCCGCGGCCTTTGGCGGCAACTCCGGACTGGCCGGTCCGGGACGCCGCGACAACTGCACCCGGTCGCCGACGTTGCCCGCGGGCACCGCCGGCGGAGAGAGCTACCCACGGCCAGCCGCTCCGGTCGGGCGTCCACAGCCGCAGGAGTGTGCCCCGGCACGGTCGCTGCGGTCTCGACGTTAGGGGAGGCGGCCATGGCGGGGCGGCGGCACAGGTTCACCGGTAGACCCGACGGGGTCCCGGCATGAACGCCTTCGATGTCGTGCTCCTCGCGGCCGTCCTCGTCCTCGCGGTGGTCGTGATCGGGGCCGTGCTGGTGGGCATCCGGACGATGCGCCGGATGGGTGCCGGGCCGGCTCCGGAGGATCCCGCCTTCATCGCCGAGAAGGATCGTCAGGAGCAGTCGCTCGCTGCCCTGCGAACGGCGGCCGACGAGGCGAACAGCACGATCGACGTGGCGAAGTCCGCCGCCGCGGCAGCCCGTACCGAGGCCGCGGCGGCGAAGGCGGAGGCGAAGGCGGCCCGTGCCGAGGCGCGTCGGGTGCTCGACGACGCCCGCGCCGAGGCGGACACCGTTTTGGAGCGCGCCCACAAGCAGGCCGAGGCGGACGCCGAGCAGCTGCGGACGGCAGCGCGGCGCAGCGGCGAGCGGGAGGTCGCGGTGCTGGCCGCCACCACCCGGGAGCAGGCCGCCGAGGTGGAACGCCGGGCCGCCCGGATGGACGAGCGGGAGCGGATGCACACCGAGGAGGTGGAGCGGTTCGCCGAGCGGGAGCGGCAGCTCACCGCCGCGAAGGCCGACCTTGCCGCCCGGGAGTCAGCGCTCGCCCAGCGGGAGGTCGAGCTGGCCGAGTCGGAGGAACTCCGGCGTCGGGAGTTGGAGCGGGTCGCCGGGCTGACCGCCGAGTCGGCCCGACTGGAGCTGGTCGAGGCGATCGAGACGTCCGCCAAGCGGGAGGCGGCACTGCTCGTCCGGGACATCGAGTCCGACGCGCGCAACACCGCCGAGCAGCGGGCCCGACACATCGTGGTGGACGCGATCCAGCGGGTCGCCAGCGAGCAGACCGCGGAGAGCGTGGTCAGCGTCCTGCACCTCCCCGGTGACGAGATGAAGGGGCGGATCATCGGCCGGGAGGGGCGCAACATCCGCGCCTTCGAATCGGTGACCGGCGTCAACCTGATCATCGACGACACCCCCGAGGCGGTGTTGCTGTCCTGCTTCGACCCGGTCCGCCGGGAGGTGGGCCGGCTGACGCTGGAAAAGCTGGTACTGGACGGGCGGATCCACCCGCACCGGATCGAGGAGGTCTACGACCTGGCCCGGCAGGAGGTGGAGCAGCTCTGCCTCCGCGCCGCCGAGGACGCCCTGGTCGAGGTCGGCATCACCGAGATCCATCCGGAGCTGGTGACCCTGCTCGGCCGCCTGCGCTACCGCACCTCGTACGGGCAGAACGTGCTCAAGCACCTGGTCGAGACCGCGCACATCGCCGGCATCATGGCGGCCGAGCTGCGGTTGGACGTGCCGATCATCAAGCGGTCGGCGTTCCTGCACGACATCGGCAAGGCGCTCACCCACGAGGTGGAGGGCAGCCACGCCATCATCGGCGCGGACCTGGCCCGCAAGTACGGCGAGCACGAGGACGTGGTGCACGCCATCGAGGCGCACCACAACGAGGTGCCCCCGCAGACCATCGAGGCCGTCCTCACCCAGGCGTCCGACGCCTGCTCAGGCGGTCGGCCGGGCGCGCGTCGGGAGAGCCTGGAGGCGTACGTCAAGCGGCTGGAGCGGATCGAGGAGATCGCGGCCGGCAAGCTCGGCGTGGACAAGGTCTTCGCCATGCAGGCCGGCCGGGAGATCCGGGTGATGGTCAAGCCGGACGACGTGGACGACATCGGGGCGGCCGTGCTGGCCCGCGACGTGGCCAAGCAGATCGAGGAGGAGCTGACCTATCCGGGTCAGATCCGGGTCACCGTGGTCCGCGAGTCCCGGGTCACCGAGATCGCCCGCTGATGTCTTGAGAAGTGTCGGCGGGACGAAACCTGCGGTGAAGTCTCAGCCGTAACGGGATCGACACCGTCAGCATATTTCTATATTCCTGTGTCTCATTGCGTCGAAAGCGGCGCAAAAGGGACGGGGAGGCACTATGCGTAAGAGGTCGATTCGTAGCTTGGTCAGCACCGGATTCGTTCTGGCGGCGATCAGTTCGGGCATCGTCGTCGTGGAAAGTGCTCCTGCGCAGGCGGCTCCCTGCACCGCATCACGGGACTGGACCTACACCCACGGCGCCAAGTCCCAGTGCGCTGCGGGGACGTATCGCTGGTGGCACCGGGTCTGGATCAAGTGTGTTGAGGGACCGAACAACACGACCAAGACCTACTACGGCAATTACGCCGGAGGGACCTCCGTATCCAAGGTTCAGTGCGGCTCGGGCGCAACCAAGAGCGTCTCCAGCTACGGCGTGGAGCAGGGCCAGGACGACTGAGATTTCATAGCTCGTACCGAAGCGGCGCAGGGGATGACCGATGGTCATCATCCCTGCGCCGCTTCGGCGGATGTCGAGGACCTCGCTTCGTGGTCCGGCAACACGACCGAACGGTCACACCATCCGGCCGGCGGCATCGCCCACGTCCTGCGAGGGCAGCACCTTCGCCGCGGTACGCCGGCTCCGGCCCATCCGCTTCTGCAACCACCAGGCCAGGACCGACAGCGCACCGCAGATGGCGATGTAGATCGCCGCCACGATCAGATACGTCGGCACGTACGGCAGCCCGAACGGTAACCGGCCGCCGATCTGCTTACCCACGAAGAGCAGTTCGGGGTACGTGATGATGAAGCCCAGCGCGGTGTCCTTGAGCAGCACGACGAGCTGACTGACGATCGCCGGGAGCATCGACCGCACCGCCTGCGGCAGCAGGATCAGCCGCAGCACCTGGTTCTTGCGCATGCCGACCGCGTAGGCGCCCTCGGTCTGCCCGTACGGGACGGCGTTGATGCCGGCCCGGAAGATCTCCGCGAGCACCGAGCCGTTGTAGAGCACCAGCCCGATGACCAGCGCCCACAGCTTGTCGATCGACCAGCCGTACTGCAGCGGCACGTAATAGCCGAAGAAGATCAGGATGAGCAGGGGGATCGCCCGGAACAGCTCCACGACGAAGGTCGCCGGGCTACGCAGATACCACTTGTCGCTCAGTCGGGCACTGGCGAAGAACGCGCCGAAGATCAGCGCCAGGACCGCGGCGATGCCGGCCGCCTTGAGCGTTGCCCCCAGGCCCCCGAGCAGTTCGCGTTGCACAGAGGCGTACTGGAACTGCTCCCACTTGCGAGCCTCGAACTGACCCGTGTCGGCGAACTTGTAGCCGATGAAGGCGATGAGAGCGATGATGCCGACCGTGGAGGCGACGCCCAGGATCGCGTTACGCCGCTTGGCGCGAGGCCCGGGCAGGTCGTAGAGGATCGACGCCTGGCTCAACTCTGCCACCTTCCGCTCGCGACGACCCGGCTCGTCAACTCACTCATCGGGCCACCCTCCACTTGCGCTCCAGGAACCGCTGCAACGCCACCAGCGGCAGAATCAGGATCAGGAAGCCGATGGTGATCCAGAGCAGGACGGCGAACTGCGGCTCGCCTCGCTCAGCCATGTACGCGGGGATCGCGCCGGCTTCCAGCACCGAGAAACCGGCGGCGATGGTGGTGTTCTTCAGCATCGCGATGAACACGCTCACCATCGGCGGGACCATCGCCCGCAACGCCTGCGGCAGCACGATGAGCGTGAGCACCTGACCGAAGGTCATGCCGAGCGCGCGGGCTGCCTCGGCCTGACCGGCGGCGACCGTGTTCACACCGGAGCGGATCACCTCGCACACGAAGGCGGAGGTGTAGACGGTCAGCGCGATGGTGGCGCTGGCGAAGTAGTCGATGTTGACGTCCAGCTTCGGCACCGCGAACACGAGGAACGCGAAGACCAGCGTCAGAGGGGTGTTGCGCACCAGGTTGACGTACGTGGCGCCGAACGCGCGCAGCGCCGGCACGGGGGAGACCCGCATCGCGCCGAGCAGCGTGCCGAGGACGAGGCTGCCGACCGCGGCGATCAGGAAAAGTTTGACGGTGTTGGTGAACCCGTCAACGAACAGTTGCCCGTTGTCCGTCAGTACGCGGAAGAACTCGCCCATGCCTCGCTCTCAGTCCTCGGACGGACGCCGGACGGGGACGAGCCCCGTCCGGCGTCACCACTCGTGTCGAACCGGTTGATCAGTACCGCTCGAGGGTGGGCGGGGTGCCGGCCGAGCCGGACAGGCCGAGCGTGCCGTCGTAGATCTTCTGCCAGGTGCCGTTGCCGAACGACGCCTCGATCTGGTTGTTGACGTAGTCGCGCAGCGCCTTGTCGTCCTTCGGCAGGCCGATGCCGTACTTCTCGGTGCTGAACGGCTGGCCGACGACCTTCAGCTCGCCCGGGCTCTGCGCCGCGTAGCCCTTGAGGATGGCGTCGTCGGTGGTGACGGCGTCGACCTTCTTGTCGAGCAGCTGCGAGACGCACTCCGAGTAGGTCTTGAACTCGACGATGTTGTTCGGTTCGGTCAGACCCTCGTCGCGGACCTTCTGGATCGGGGTCGAGCCGGTGGCCGAGCAGACCTTCTTGCCCTTGAGGGTGTCCTTGCCGGTGATCGACGACTCGTCCTTGCGGACCAGCAGGTCCTGGCCGGCAACGAAGTACGGGCCGGCGAAGGAGATGTCGTTCTTGCGCTTGTCGGTGATCGAGTAGGTGCCGACGTAGTAGTCGACCTCACCACCCTTGATCGCGGTCTCCCGGTTGGCCGACGCGATCTCCTTGTACTCGATCTTCGCCGGGTCGATGCCCAGCGTGCTCGCCACGTACTGGGCGATCTCGATGTCGAAGCCGCACCGCTTGCCCTGGGCGTCCTTGTAGCCGAGGTTCGGCTGGTCGAACTTGACCCCGACGGAGACCTTGCCGGCGGTCTTGATCTTCTCGAAGGTCGGGCTGCCGGTGATGGCCGCGTCGGTCTTCGGGGTGAAGGTCGCGCCGGAGCTCTTGCAGGTGTCCGACTGGGCGGCACCGGAGGCGCTGCCGCCCGCGCTCGGGGTCGGCTCACCCTCCTTGCCACACGCGGCGGCCGACAGGGCGAGGGAGGCCATCATGGCGACCGCCGCCACGCGCTTCATACGCATACTCTTCTCCTTCTTCAACGGAGCCCACCGAGGTGCGGCGCGCTCCACTACGGACGCCTAGTGCGTGAGGATTTTGGAGAGGAAGTCCTTCGCCCGGTCGCTGCGCGGGTTCTCGAAGAACTCCGCCGGGGAGGCGTCCTCGACGAGCTTGCCGTCAGCCATGAAGATGACCCGGTTGGCGGCGTGCCGCGCGAAGCCCATCTCGTGCGTGACCACGACCATCGTCATGCCGTCGCTGGCCAGCGAGGTCATCACGTCCAGCACCTCGCCGACCATCTCCGGGTCCAGGGCGCTGGTGGGCTCGTCGAAGAGCATCGCCTTGGGCTGCATGGCCAGCGCCCGGGCGATGGCCGCCCGCTGCTGCTGCCCGCCGGAGAGCTGGGCCGGGAACTTGTCCGCCTGGTTGGCGATGCCGACCCGGTCGAGCAGAGCCAGGCCGCGCTCACGGGCTGCGGCCGGCTTCTCCTTGCGGACCTTGATCGGGCCGAGGGTGACGTTCTCCAGGATGGTCTTGTGCGCGAAGAGGTTGAAGGACTGGAAGACCATCCCCACCTCGCTGCGCAGCTTCGCGAGGGGCTTGCCCTCGGCCGGCAGCAGCTGGCCGTCGAAGGTGATGGTGCCGGAGTTGATCGGCTCGAGTCGGTTGATGGTGCGGCACAGCGTCGACTTGCCGGAGCCGGACGGGCCGATCACCACGACCACCTCGCCCCGACCCACCGACAGCGAGACGTCGTCCAGCACGTGCAGCGGCCCGAACCACTTGTTGACCGCGTCCAGCACGATGAGCGGTTCGCCCGTCGTCACGTCGTCCACCGTCCCCTGTCGTCTCCCGGATCGGGGTCGGTTGACCCCCGGTGCGGCCACTGTAGGCGGCCTGATGTGGCGGAATGCAACTCAGCGGGTCACGGAGCGGTAACACCGGTCCCGATCGTCGCCGCGGGTCCGATTTCGGTCACCGTCTGGGCGGCGGCGGTAGCGATCGTGGCGCGTTGTCGAGATCATGAGGGAATGACCGAACCGGTACGGCTGACTCGTTACGCCCGCGGCGGTGGCTGCGCCTGCAAGATCCCTCCGGGGGAGTTGGAGATCATGGTGGCCGGTCTCGGCCCGGCGACCGGCACCGCCGAGTTGCTGGTCGGGCTGGATCACGGCGACGACGCGGCGGTGGTACGCCTCGACGAGCGGACCGGTCTGGTCAGCACCGCCGACTTCTTCACTCCGGTGGTCGACGACGCGTACGACTGGGGTCGGATCGCCGCGGCGAACGCGCTCTCCGACGTGTACGCGATGGGCGGCACCCCGTTGGTGGCGCTCAACCTGCTCTGCTGGCCACGGGACGTGCTGCCGATGGAGTTGGCGGGCGAGGTGCTGCGCGGGGGGCAGGACGTGGCGCGGGAGGCCGGCTGTCACCTGGCGGGTGGGCACAGCGTGGACGACGACGGCCCGAAGTACGGGCTGGCGGTCACCGGCACGGTCCGGCCCGAAGAGCTGATCACCCTGGACGCCGGGCGGGCCGGCCTGCCGTTGTCGCTGACGAAGCCGCTCGGGGTGGGTGTGTTGAACACCCGGCACAAGAACACCGGTGAGAGCTTCCCGCAGGCGGTGGCGTCGATGAGTGCGCTCAACCGGGACGCCGCCCGCGCGGCGGTCGCTGCCGGCATCCGGTGCGGCACCGACGTGACCGGGTTCGGTCTGCTCGGGCACGCCTCGAAGCTGGCGCGGGCCAGTCAGCTCACGGTGGCCATCGACACGGCCCGGGTGCCGTACCTGGAGGGCGCCCGGGAGGCGTTGCGCGACGGCTACGTCAGCGGTGGCAGCCAGCGCAACCTGGCGTGGGTGACGCCGTGGA
This sequence comes from Micromonospora sp. WMMD1155, assembly GCF_029581275.1. Lineage (NCBI taxonomy): Bacteria > Bacillati > Actinomycetota > Actinomycetes > Micromonosporales > Micromonosporaceae > Micromonospora > Micromonospora sp. WMMD1155. The sequence goes on along the minus strand of NZ_CP120742.1, from coordinate 1,105,870 downwards.
CCGACTTCGGCTCCGCCGGGGCGGACGACCGGCTGCTGCTGGCCGACGCGCAGACCTCCGGCGGCCTGCTGGTGGCCGGGGAGGTGCCGGGCGCCCCGGTGGTGGGCGAGTTGCTGCCGCGCGGGGAGCACCTGGTCGTCCTGCGCTGACCGATCCGTAGCACGTGGCCGCGGCGGCGAGGAACGTGAGGACACGCGGCGCCCGGTGGTGCGGCCGGCGCACCGTACCCGATAAACTGTCACCTTCCCGCTACTCCGAGCAATGCCGCTCAGGGAAATTTTGCCCGGAATGGTCACAGACCGGTAACTTGCGCCCGGCTGGGGTCAAATGCCCTCCACCATCGTCAGTAAGGCCCGATCCGGAGGCCGGTGGGGACGAACGCAGCGAGGAGGCGAAATGACCGAGCTGTGGAACTGGAGAATCGACGGGGCTCAGCCCGTCCAGGTCTACCCGGCGCTGGCCGAGGCCATTGGTCGGGTGGTGATGCCGTTGGCGGTGGCCGATCCGGCCCGGCTGCCGGCGTACGCGGTGGTGTGCGACGTCTGGGAGGCGCCAGGCGAGTTCGCGACAGTGATCGACATCTACGGGGTGCCCGAGCGGCTCCCCGAGCACGCCAGCATCGCCGCGCTCGCGCGACTGCTGGGCCGCAACTGCCTGTTGCGCGACGACACGCTCGACGCGGGCCGGCACCTGCTCGTGGCCCCGGACGGCACGGTCCGTCCGGTGCACTTCGACGTGCGGGACACCGACGACGGTGAGGTGCTCACCCGCAAGCGGCTCTGCACGCTGGGCGACCCGGGTTGCCGGGGCTGGTCGCAGTGCCACCGCTCGCGCTGGGCGCCGGACACCATCCTTCCCGCGCTCGCCGCGGCCTGACCTCTCCGAGGTCGGGCCGGGGCGGCGGTCAGTGGGAGGCGGTGGCCGGCCGGTCCGAGGTGCCCGAACCGGCGCCCCGCACCACCAGTTGGTCGAGCAGGGTGCGCGTCGCCTCGGCCACGGCGGCCACCGCGGCGTCGAACGCGGCGGCGTTGTGCGCGGCGGGCGCCCGGAAGCCAGAGATCTTCCGGACGTACTGCAACGCCGCCGCCTCGACATCCGCGTCCGTCACCTGCGGGGTGAACGGTTCACGCAACGTCTTGATGCTCCGGCACATGTGCGCTCCTCCTCTGTCGGCCCGGCGGTCTGCCACCCGTGGTGCCGACGACTGTACCGACGGTGACACTTGGTCGATATTTGTCTATCCTGGTCACGGACCAGAGCCTTTCGAGCCATTGTCGTCGCTCGCGCTCCCAGCGCCCCGGGCCCCCGGAGACTCATTGTGGACCACGCCCCCACCCGCTCATCCCGTCCCGACCTGGACGACCTCACCCGTAGCCTGCACACCCCACTGGAACGGATCGCCGTCGAGCACGCCGAGCTGGTCGAGGCGGTGCGCCGTCGGGTCGTCGGCCAGTCCATGCCGTCCGGCAGTGTGCCCGTCGCCGCCTTCAACTCGTCCATCTGAGCGATGACCTGTCGGTGCGGTGCGTCCGGAACGGATGGATCCTGCCGGCGGGTCAGCCAGTTCGTGCTGAAGGTGCACAGTCGGTGCGACCTCAGCTGCGACCACTGCTACGTCTACCAGCACGCCGACCAGACGTGGCGGGACCGACCGGTGCGGATGTCGCCGGCCACCGTCCGGGCCGCCGCGCGGCGCATCGCCGAGCACGCCCGCGAACACGGGTTACCGGTCGTGCACGTGGTGCTGCACGGGGGTGAGCCGCTGTTGCTGGGCGCCGCCGGGCTGCGTGAGGTGCTGACCGAGCTGCGGTCGGCGATCAGCCCGTGGACGCGGCTCGACCTGCGCATGCAGACCAACGGCGTGCTGCTCGACGAGGAGCTGTGCCGGCTGCTCGTGGAGTACGGCGTCCGGGTCGGCGTGTCGTTCGACGGCGATCGCGCCGCCAACGACCGGCACCGGGTCTTCGCCCACGGCGGCAGCAGCCACGACCACGTCCGACGTGCGCTGGCCCTGCTCCGGCAACCGGAGTTCCGTGGCAGCTACGCCGGCATCCTCTGCACCGTCGACGTCCACAACGACCCGGACCGGGTGTACGAGGCGCTGCTGGCCGAGAGCCCACCCCGGGTGGACCTGCTGCTGCCGCACGCCACCTGGGACAACCCACCGCAGCGGCCCGGCCCCGGCGCCACGCCGTACGCGGACTGGCTTCTCCGGATCCACCGGAGGTGGGTGGACGACGGTCGCCCCGGGTCGATCCGGCTGTTCGAGGCGCTGCGCCCGGGTGGCGGGGGCACCGAGGCGTTCGGTCTCGCGCCGGCCGACGTGCTGGTGGTCGAGGCGGACGGCAGTTGGGAGCAGGTCGACTCGTTGAAGACGGCGTACCACGGCGCGGCCGGCACCGGGTTCGACGTGTTCGACCAGTCGGTGGACGAGGCCGCCCGGCACCCCGGGGTCGCCGTCCGTCAGGAGGGCGTGGAGGGGCTCTGCGGGACCTGCCGGGCCTGCCCGGTGGTCGACAGGTGCGGTGGCGGGCTGTACGCCCATCGGTGGCGCACCGGCACCGGCTTCGACAACCCCTCGGTCTACTGCGCCGACCTGTTGCGCCTCATCGAGGGCGTGGACGCGTACGCGAAGCCCGCCCACGAGTGGTCCGCCCCCTCGTCCGTCGACGAGCTGCTGGACGACCTGGCGACCGGGCACGGGTCGCCGCGGACCGTCCGACGGCTCGCCGACGACCAGGTCGCCATCACCCGGATGTTGGTGGCCGCCTGCCGGGAGGTGTCCGGCCCCACCGCCGCCTGGGAGGTGCTCGCCGACCTCGAGGTGACGGCGCCGACGGCGGTCCGAGCGGTCCTGGAGCATCCCTTCATCCGCCCGTGGTTGGTGCATCGCCTCGACCCGTCGGTCGGGTCCGGTGTCCGCGCGGCTGTCGACCCGCTACCGGCCCTCGCCGTCGCCGCCGCCGTCCGGGCGGGCGTGCCCGTCACAGTGGATGTTCCGGTGCGACCTGACGTGATCACGCTGCCCACGCTCGGCAGCCTGGTGCTGTCCGGCCTGCGGGGGAGTGCCGAGGTGACCGTCCGGCCCGGGGGTTTCCGGGTCCGCTGTGGGTCGGCGGACCGGACGGTGCACCTCGACCGGAGCGAGCCGTCGACGGGTTGGCGGCCGACCCGCGACGTGCCGGTGCCCGCCGGACGGTTGCTCATCGAGGACGACGACCCCTACCGGGACTGCTACGGCCAGCCGGTCGCGCCCGGCCTCACGCCCTCGGCCGCGCGGGCGTTGGGCCGTACCCTCGCCGAGGCCTGGCAGATCATGCACCGCGACGTGCCGGCGCACCTGGCGGCGCTCGACGGCGCCCTGCGGGCCGTCGTGCCGCTGTCGCCCGATCCGAGCCGGCCCCTGCGGAGCGCGACCGCCCGGCACGCGTTCGGTGCGGTCGCCGTCACCGTCCACCCGGACGCGGAGACGGTGGCGGTGCTGCTGGTGCACGAATGGCAGCACGCGAAGCTGGGCGCGGTGCTCGACCGGTACGACCTGGTCGTGCCGGGTCAGGGCACGGTGATCCGGGTGCCCTGGCGTCCCGACCCGCGGCCGCCCGAGGGCGTCCTCCAGGGGGTGTACGCCCACCTGGCCGTCACCCAGGTGTGGCGGGCCCGGGCGGCGGCCGACGGCGGGAGCGCGGCGGAGCACGCCGACCGCTACCTCGCGTGGACCCGTGACGGTGCCGACGCGCTGCTGGCCAGCCGTTCGCTCACCGCCGCCGGTGAGCGGTTCGTCGAGCGGTTGCGTCATGCCCTGGAGGAGACCTGTGTCGGGTCCCGATGAGCGGCCGTGGCCCGTGCTGGGCCGGCTTCGCCTGGCCGACGACCTGCGGGCGCTGGGAGTCCGCCCGGGTGCGTGCCTCGTGGTGCACTGCGGTCTGCGTCGGGTGGGCCCGTTGGAGCACGGCCCGGCGACCCTCGCCGGGGCCCTGCGGGACGTCCTCGGCCCGGCCGGGACGCTGCTGGTGCCCACCCAGACGGACGGCAACTCGACCACCTCCCGAGTGCACCTGGCCGCCGTCGCCGGCATGGATCGGGCGCAACGCGAGCGCTACGAGGCGGCGCTGCCGGGCTGGGACCGGCGAACCACCCCCTCGCAGCGGATGGGCGCGCTCGCCGAGTACGTCCGCTGCGCTCCCGGTGCGGTGCGCAGCGACCATCCGCAGACCTCGTTCGCGGCGCTCGGCCCTCGGGCCCGGCAGCTCACCGACGGCCACGAGCTCACCTGCCACCTGGGGGAACGCTCACCGGTCGGCAACCTGTACGCGGCCGACGGGCAGATCCTGCTGCTCGGCGCGGGCTACGACTCGTGCAGCGCTCTGCACCTGGCCGAGTACCGGCTGCCGGTGCCGCCGCCCGAGCGTGACTACCACTGCTTCCGGCTGGTCGACGGGCGTCGGGTCCGACTCGACTTCCGCGCGCTCGACCTGGACGACACCGACTTCCCCCAGGTCGGTGCCGCCCTCGACGACATGCCCTTCGTCCAGCGCGGTCGGGTCGGTCGGGCCGAGGCCCGGCTGCTGCCGGCGCGTGCCGCAGTGGACTTCGCGGTCGGCTGGTTCGCGGCGAACCGGTTGGCGGTGCGACGTTGACGCGGGGACTACGCTGATGGTCCGGCCGCGTGGGGAGGGCGGAGGGGCAGCGGTGAGCACAGTGGACGCACCCTCCGGGTCGCGCGCCCCGCTCTTCTTCATCAGCTACTCGCGCGCGCCGATCGGCCGGGCCACCGGCAAACCCGCCGAGTACGTCTCGCGGTTCTTCGAGGACGTCTCCGTCCACGTCAGTGAGCTGGTCGGCCCGGTGACCGGTGTGGACGCCGGCTTCCTGGACACCTCCATCGCCGGTGGTGAACGGTGGAGCCCGGAGCTTCTCCAGGCCGCCGGCACCTGCCAGGTCTTCGTCCCGCTGGTGTCCAGCGCGCTGATCGGCAGCGCGTGGTGTGGTCGCGAGTGGGACGCGTTCTCCCGCCGACGGATCGTCCCGCGGCACAGCTCCGCCTCGCCCCACGAGACGGCGATCGTGCCGGTCACCTGGTCGCCGACGAACGGCACGGCGCTGCCCCGGGTGCTCCGCGACATCCAACGGTTCACCCCGACCGCGATGCCGGATCCCGACATCGCGGCGCACTACCAACGGGATGGGGTCTACGGCTTGCTGACCATGCAGTGGGAGAACGCGTACCGGGCGGTGGTCTGGCGACTCGCCCAGCGGATCGTGGCCATCCACCGGTCGTACCTGGTGGAGCCCTGGGTGCCGGAGAGCGTGGACGAGCTGTGCAACAGGTTCGCCGAGGAGCCGGGATGAGCCCGCCGGCGGACCGCCGTCGACCGGCGTCGCGAGGAACGTACTTCTTCCTCAGCTACGCGCATTCGGCCCCGCCGCCGGGCGCCCGCGCCGACGCCGACGTGTGGGTCGGCCAGTTCTTCGCCGACCTGACGGACGAGGTGCGTCGGCAGGCGCGACCGGTGGCGGGGATGCGGATCGGCTTCTTCGACCAGAACATCCCGCTGGGGGCCGACTGGAAGGCGGCTCTCGCCGAGGCGCTCGGCGACGCCGAGGTCTTCGTCCCGCTCTACTCACCCGGCTACTTCAGTCGTCCCTGGGCGTTGGGGGAGCAGGAGTCCTTCCGGGCCCGGCTGGCCGCCGCCGGGTCGGCCCGGCTCACCGCCGGTCACCTCCTGCCGGTGCTGTGGATCCCGTTCCCCCCGTGGGAGTCCCATCCGGAGTTGGACGGCGCGCTGGACCTGGGTCGCGACGTCCCGGCGTACGCCGAGGACGGTCTGCGCGCCTTCTGCATGCTGGCCCCCTACCGGGAGCAGTACGAGCTTCTGCTGAGTCGCCTGGCCGGCCGGATAGTGCACACCGCCGAGCGGCGGCCGCTGGGTCCGTCCCGCGCGCCGAGCCTCGACGAGGTCGTCCGCCCGGGGACGACCGACCCGGACTTCGTCGTCGCCGTGCTGGCCCCGACCCGGGACCACCTCCCGGCCGACCGCGACCCCGCCGGTTACGCGGCCAGCGGCCGGCTCTGGCGGCCGTACGGGCGTCGCCAGGAGTTGCCCGCCGCCGAGTACGCGGCCAGCACCGCCGAACGACTCGGGCTGTCGGCCCGCACGGCCGACTTCGCGCAGGCCGCCGGGCTGCTCGGTCGGCGGCCCGCCGTGCTGCTGGTCGACCCGTGGATCGCGGCGGCGCCGGACGGAGCCCGAACTCTGGCCGGCATGCTGCGCGGCCTGCGGGAGTGGGTCGTCCCACTGGTGGTCACCGACGACGACGACACCCAGGACGCCGACCGGTGGGCGACCGAGGTGACCCGACTGCTGCACGACGCCGGTCTGCCCCAGGTCAAGCGCGCCTGCACCGTGCCGGAGTTCGTCGACCTGATGCCGGCGCTGGTCACCGAGGCCCGCCGTCAGTTCCTCAAGTACGGCCCGGTGGTCCCCTTCGAACCGCCGCCCGAGCCGGTGCCGAGCCTGCGTGACGGCCTGTCCGCCACCGGCCCGGCCGCCCCCACCGACCCCGCGTCCGGGCCCGATGGTGCGGCCCCACTGCGTCCCCACGGAGAAGACCGATGAGCAACGATCGCGACGGGCAGGTCGTCACCTTCTACTCGTTCAAGGGTGGGACGGGCCGGACGATGGCGCTGGCCAACGTGGCCTGGATCCTCGCGGCCAGCGGTCGGCGGGTGCTGGTCGCCGACTGGGACCTCGAATCGCCCGGCCTGCACCGCTTCTTCCACCCGTTCCTCGACGCCGAGGCGATCCAGGGCACCAGCGGTGTGATCGACATGATCCGCGACTACGAGTGGGAGACCACCCGGGTCGACGACCGACCGGACCGCTGGATGGAGCAGTACGCCCGGGTCGGCCGACACGCGTTCTCGCTGCGCTGGAACTTCCCGAACGGCGGTGGCCTCGACTTCCTCTCCGCGGGCCGGCAGAACAGCGACTACGCCGTCTCGGTCAGCGGGCTGGACTGGGATAACTTCTACAACCGGTTGGGCGGCGCGCAGTTCTTCGAGGCGCTGCGCGCGGACATGAAGCGCCATTACGACTTCACCCTGATCGACAGCCGGACGGGGCTGAGCGACGTCGCCGACATCTGCACCCTGCACCTGCCGGACACCCTTGTCGACTGCTTCACGCTCAGCGACCAGGGCATCGAGGGCGCGGCCCGGGTGGCGCACTCGGTACGGGACCGGTACCGGCGGCGCGACATCCGGGTCCTGCCCGTCCCGATGCGGGTCGACCAGGCCGAGAAGGAGCGGGCCGAGGCGGGGCGTCTGCTGGCCATGCGCCGGTTCGCCGGGTTGCCGGCCGGCATGACCGAGGCCGAACGGCGGCGCTACTGGGCCGCCGTCGAGGTCCCGTACCGGCCGTTCTACGCGTACGAGGAGACCCTCGCCACGTTCGGCGACCCGCCCGGCTCGCCGACGTCGCTGCTGGCCGCGTTCGAGACGTTGACCGGGATCCTCACCGACGGCGCGGTGACCGCGCTGCCGGTGATGGACGAGTCGGTGCGGGAGCGCGGCAAGGCCCGCTTCCGCCGACGCACCGAGGCGATCGACGACCAGATCGTGCTCCGCTGCGCGCCGGAGGACGCCATCTGGGCCGAGTGGCTGGAACGGGTGCTCAGCTCGGCCGGGCTGCGGGTGGTCGATCCGGCGGCCGCCGTCGGCTCCGCCGGTACGCCGGCACCGCGCACGCTGACCGTGGTCTCACCGGCCTATGTGGCGACGCCGTCCGGCGGTCTGCCCGCTCGCGACACGAGCACCGGATCCACGGCTCTCGCCGTGTACGTCGCCGACCTGCGTCCGCTGGCGGAGTTCCCCTCGCAGAGTTCCACCAACCTGGTCAACGTGAGCGCGGCGACCGCCGTGGAGCGGGTGTTGCGGCTGGTCGGTCGGCCGGTGCCGTCGTCGGCGGACGGCCCGGCGGGCGGCAGCACCCGGTTCCCCGGCGCCGAACCGTTGATCTTCAACGCGCCCAACCGGAACGCCCGGTTCACCGGCCGGGAGGACGACCTGGCCCGGTTGCGCGCGCAACTGCAGAGCGGGGGCAGCGCGGTGGTGCTGCCGGTCGCCCTGCAGGGCATGGGCGGCGTCGGTAAGACACAGGTGGCCCTGGAGTACGTGCACCGGTTCAAGGCCGCGTACGACGTGGTGTGGTGGATCGTGGCGGACCCGCCGCAGTTCGTCGACACCGCCCTGGCCGACCTCGCCGGTCGCCTCGGCATCCTCGCCGGGCCGACTCTGCCGGACACGGTCCGGTCCGTGCTGCAGGTGCTCGGCCGGGGCGAGCCGTACGAGCGGTGGCTCGTCGTGCTCGACAACGCCGAGGAGCTCGACCAGATCGAGCCATTCCTGCCCCAGGGCCCCGGGCACGTCCTGCTGACCTCCCGCAACCGCGCCTGGGGGGACCGGGCGAACCCGATCCAGGTGGACGTCTTCGACCGCACCGAGAGCGTCGCGCACCTCGCCCAGCGGGTGCCCACGATCAGCGCCGAGGAGGCCGACCGGGTGGCCGAGGCGCTCGGCGACCTGCCGATCGCGGTGGCCGCCGCGGGCGCCTGGCTCGCCGACACCGGCACGTCGGTCGGCGACTACCTGCGGCAGATCGAGCGGCACGGCCCGAGCGCCCTCTCCGTCGAGGCCACCTGGGACCTGTCGCTGAACCGGCTGCTCGAACAGGCACCGGCCGCGTACCGGCTGTTGCAGCTCTGCTCGGTGCTGGCCCCGGAGATCTCGCTGGAACTCATCTACAGCGACGAGATGGCGGCGGCCCTCGTGCCGTTCGACCCGTCGGTGTCGGAGCGGCTGGTGCGCGGTGCGCTGGTCCAGCAGATCAACCGGTTGGCGCTGCTCAAACTCGACGTGCAGGGCGGCCGGGTCCAGGTGCACCGGTTGTTGCAGGCGGTGGTCCGCGACCGGATGACCGAGGACGAGATCGCCGCCGCCCGACACCAGGTGCACCTGGTGCTGGCCGCGTCCCGGCCCCGTGGCGACGTGGACGACCCGAGCACCTGGGCCCGGTTGCGCATGCTCTGGCCCCACCTGGAGGTCTCCGAGGCGCTGACCTGCCCGGACGAGTCGGTGTGCCAACTGCTGATCGACCGGGTTCGGTATCTGTGGCAGCGCGGTGGTCTGGACCAGGCCGACGTGTTCAGCCAGGAGGTCGACGACACCTGGACGGCGCGGCTCGCCGACACGCCGGACGAGACCGAGGCGTCGGCGTTGGGCCGGCAGTTGCTGCACCTGAGGTTCAACCGGGCGAACATCCTGCGCAGCCTGGGCCGGTTCGAAGAGGCCCGGGACCTGGACGAGGCGGTGCTGGCCGAGCAACGCCGACTGCTGGGCCCGATGCACCCGCACAGTCTGATGACCGCCGGCAGCCTCGGCGGTGACCTGCGCGCGCTCGGCCGCTACGCCGAGGCGCTGGAACGGGACCGGTCCACCTACGCCTCCTGGCTCCAGGTGTTCGGCGAGGACCACCCCCGGACGTTGAGCGCCGCCAACAACCTCGCCGTCTCGTACCGGCTGGTCGGCGACTACCGGGCCGCCCGGCGGTGGGACGACGAGGTGCACCAACGGCGGCGACTGGTGCTCGGCCCCACCCACCCGTACACTCTCGTCTCCGCCGTGCGGCTGGGGAGCGACCTGCGGGAGGCCGGCGAGTACGAGAGGTCGGCGACCCTGCTGCGCACCGTCTACGAGACGTACTGCGAGGTGCTCGGGCCGGACGACGGCCAGAGTCTCGCCGCGCAGGTCAACCTGGCGGTGTCACTGCGCAGCGCGGGCCGGGGAGCGGAGGCCGCGCCGATGTTCGAGACGGCCTACCGGGAACTCGACGAACGGTTCGGCCCGGACAACCCGGACACGGTGGCGTGCCGGTCGAGTCGCGCGGCGAACCTGCTGGCCGTCGGCGACGGCGCCCGGGCGCTCACCGAGATGACCGCGGTCCGGCAGTCGTACGAGGAGCAACTGCACCTCGGTGCCGAACACCCGCACACCCTTGCCACGCTGAGCAACATCTCCGCCGCCGAGCGCTCGGTCGGGCGCAGGTCGGACGCGCGCGCGTCGGCCGCCCAGGCGTCCGGTGAGCTGCGCAAGGTGCTCGGCCCCGACCACCCGCACACCCTGGCGGCGGAGGTGAACCACGCGGTCTGCCTCGCCGAGGAGGGGGAGTGGGAGTCGGCCCGGGACCGCCTGCGGGAGACCGCCGGTCGTCTGGCCGCGGTGATCGGCGCGGAGCACCCGGACACGCTGCGGTGTCTCGGTGATCTCGCCCTGGTGTCGAGGCGGGTCGGCGGCGAGGCGGCGGGCGAGGACGTCGGCGACGTGGCGGACCGGCTGGCCGAGGTGATCGGCCCGGAGCATCCGACCGTGCAGACCCTGCGCGAGCGGCGGTTCGTGGTCCGGGTGATCGACCCGCACACGATCTGACCGGGCTGGTCCGGCTGACCGGGCTGGTCCGACGGGCGGGGCGGGCCCGGCCCGCCGTCCCGCCTGCCGGTCTGGGCCCGTGCCGGTCTGGGCCCGTGCCGGTCTGGGCCCGTGCCGGTCTGGGCCCGTGCCGGTCTGGGCCCGTGCCGGTCTGGGCCCGTGCCGGTCTGGGCCCGTGCCGGTCTGGGCCCGTGCCGGTCCGGGCCCGTGCCGGTCAGAGGCGCGGGCTGGTCGCCAGGTCCGGCCGGGCCAGCCAGCTCAGGGTCTGCGGCAGGATCTCCACCGCACCGAAGTGCGCGGCCCCGGGCTGCACCTGGACCTCGGCGCGGGAGATCCGCGAGGCGAGCCAGTGGGAGTGCTCCACCGGGGAGAAACGGTCCTGCTCGCCGTGCCAGAGCCGGACCTCCGCCTGGATGGCGCCCAGGTCGAACCCCCAGCCGCGTCGGATCGCCAACACGTCGTCGATCCAGCCCTCGGGGCCGTGCCGCAGCGCCTCGGAGTACATGTCGGTGAGGAGCCGGCGGATCGCGATGTCGTCGACCACCCGGATGTCCTCCTCCGGCAACTGGGGGCGGAGGAACTCCAGCAGCGTCATCGGGTCCCGCCGGGCCTCGTCGGCGCGCACCTTCAGGTTGAGGGTCAGCTCGGCCAGGTCCTCGTCGGCCTGCCCGTAGTCCTCGATGTTCGATTCCGCCATGCCCGCGTACCAGTCCAGGTCGGGTGCGCCGGCCGGGGCGAGCCCCACCAGCACGGCGGCCCGGGTGACCCGGTCGGGCAGCAGCGCCGCGCAGGCCAGGGCGTGCGGGCCGCCACCGGACCGACCCACCACCGCGAACCGTTCGATGCCGAGCTGGTCGGCGATCGCCGCCACGTCGGCCGCCGCGTCGGCCACCCGCCGACCCTCGTGCCGGTCGGAGTCGCCGTAACCGGGCCGGTCGTAGCAGACGAGGTGCACGCCGAGGCGGTAGACGACGATGCCCCGTGGCCGGGGGCCGCTGCGACTGCCCGGGGTGCCGTGCAGCAGGAAGACCGCGGGCCCGTCCGGTGAGCCGGAGGTCTCCACCGCGAGGTGCCGCCCGTCCGGGGTGGTGACGGTGCGCTGTGCCGCATCTTGTCGCGTCACGGTTGGCCTCCCGCGGGTCGTCATGTGCTCCCCCGTGAACGGAGCCGCGCATCGTCGGCGCCGAGTGCAAAGCCCCCGAAATCGCCCAGAACACATTCTTGTTGTGCAGCGTACTGCCCGTCGTGGATGCCCGCCATGGGCCACCGGGTCAATGCCGGTGGGTGGGGCCCACCGAACGGGCCGCTACCCTGGTAGCCCGAGGGGAAGGGGCACCAAGAGGGTGGCTAGGACCTACAACGTCGTGACGTACGGCTGCCAGATGAACGTGCACGATTCCGAGCGCATCTCCGGGCTGCTCGAACAGGCCGGCTACGTGCGCGCGCTGCCCGCCGACGACACCCCGGACATCGTCGTCTTCAACACCTGCGCGGTGCGGGAGAACGCGGACAACCGGCTCTACGGCAACCTCGGTCGCCTGCGCCCGGTGAAGGACAAGCACCCCGGGATGCAGATCGCGGTCGGCGGCTGCCTGGCCCAGAAGGACCGGGGCGACATCGTCCGCAAGGCGCCCTGGGTCGACGTGGTGTTCGGCACCCACAACATCGGCGCGCTGCCGGTGCTGCTGGAGCGGGCCCGGCACAACGCCGCCGCCGAGGTGGAGATCCTGGAGTCCCTCGACGTCTTCCCCTCCACGCTGCCCACCCGCCGCGAGTCCACGTACGCCGGTTGGGTGTCGATCTCGGTGGGGTGCAACAACACCTGCACCTTCTGCATCGTGCCGGCGCTGCGCGGCAAGGAGAAGGACCGACGGCCCGGCGACATCCTCTCCGAGGTACGCGCCCTGGTCGACGAGGGTGTGCTGGAGGTGACGCTGCTCGGGCAGAACGTCAACTCCTACGGCGTCGAGTTCGGCGACCGGTACGCGTTCGGCAAGTTGCTGCGCGCCTGTGGCGACATCGACGGGTTGGAGCGGGTCCGGTTCACCAGCCCGCACCCGAAGGACTTCACCGACGACGTGATCGCCGCGATGGCCGAGACGCCCAACGTCTGCCACTCGCTGCACATGCCGTTGCAGTCCGGCTCCGACGACGTGCTGAAGGCGATGCGCCGGTCCTACCGCTCCGAGCGTTACCTCGGGATCATCGAGAAGGTCCGGGCGGCGATGCCGGACGCGGCGATCACCACCGACATCATCGTCGGCTTCCCCGGCGAGACCGAGGCCGACTTCCAGCGCACCCTGGACGTGGTCCGCGAGGCGCGGTTCTCCTCGGCCTTCACCTTCCAGTACTCGAAGCGGCCCGGCACCCCGGCCGCGACGATGGACGACCAACTGCCCAAGCAGGTCGTGCAGGAGCGCTACGAGCGGCTGGTCGCGACCGTCGAGGAGATCACCTGGGCGGAGAACAAGCGCCTGGTGGGCGAGACCGTCGAGGTGCTGGTCGCCGTCGGAGAGGGCCGCAAGGACGAGCGCACCGGCCGGATGTCCGGCCGGGCCCGCGACGGTCGGCTGGTGCACTTCGCGACCGAGGGCCCCGGCGGGGAGTCACTCGCCGAGCGGATCCGCCCGGGCGACATCGTGCACACCACCATCACGTACGCGGCACCGCACCACCTCAACGCCGACGGGGCGCTGGTGGCACACCGGCGTACCCGGGCCGGCGACGCGGCCGAGGCGGGGCGCTCTCCGCGTACCCCCGGGGTGTTGTTGGGGATGCCGACGATCGGCGCACCGCCGGTCGTGCCCGCGCCCACGGCGGGCTGCGCCGCGCACTGACGGGACGGAAGGGCCCCTCGTCGAGAGGCCCTTCCGCGGTCAGATGGTGATCTTGCCGGCGCCCGCGCCCGCCGTCACGATGGACTTGACGTTGCTCGCGGTGTCCAGCTGGTAGGAGTAGGGGATGCTCGCCACGCTGCCACCGGCCTGGCCGGTGGGCGAGTCGACGAAGTGGTTGTTGCGGGCGACCAGGCCGCCGGGCCCGGAGTCACCCTCACCACGGTGGTACGGGTCGTCGACGTTCTCGAAGTAGTTGCCCTCGACGAGCACACCGGCGTTCTCGGTGGACGCGACGCCGTAGCCACCGTTGGCCCGGTAGTAGTTGTTGTAGACGTGTACCGGGTTGCCGAAGCGCACCCGGGGGTTGCGTTGGTTGCTGCCGTCGAAGTAGTTGTGGTGGTAGCTCACCCGCAGGTGACCGACGTCCTGGCCGGCGTTGTCGTCGCTGTGGCCGAGCAGCATGGTCTTGTCGTGGCTGAAGACCCGGTTCCACGAGACGGTGACGAAGTCCGAGCCGCGCTTGATGTCGACCGCGCCGTCGTACCCGTTGCTGAAGGTGTTGTGGTCGATCCAGATGTTGGTGGCCGACTCCTGGACGTTGATCGCGTCGTCGTTCCAGTTGCGGAAGGTCAGGTTGCGGATGATCACGTTGCGGTCACCGTTGATGTTGAGACCGCAGCCGACGATCGTCGCACCGTAGTTGCCGATGATGGTCTTGTTGGATCGGACCCGCAGCATGCCCGAGCAGGTGATGGTCCCGGTCACCCGGATCACCGCCGCCCCTGTCGCGTTCAGTGCGCTGGTCAGGCCGGAGGCGTTGCTGACGGTGGTGGTGCCGGCGTTGCCACCGCCGGTGGTACCGCCGTTCTGGGTGGCCCAGCCGACCAGGTTCGACGGCTGCGGGGTGGTCGGCGGTGGGGTGCTCGACGGCGGCGGGGTGGTCGGCGGTGGGGTGCTGGGCGGCGTCGTCGGGGTGGTGCCGCCGGTGCAGGCGACGTTGTTCAGGGTGAAGCTGGTCGGGGCGGGGTTGCTGGAGTTGTTCCAGCTCGCGTTGAAGCCGAACGAGGCGGTGCCGTTGGTGGCCAGGTTGCCGTTGTAGTCGACGTTCGTCGCGGAGACCTGGCTGCCGCTCTGCGAGATTGTCGCGCCCCACGCCTGGCTGGTCTGCTGGCCGGCCCCGTACGACCACCGCAGCGTCCACCCGGAGACCGGGTCGCCCAGGTTGGTGACCGTGACGTTGCCGGTGAAGCCGCCCGGCCACTGGCTGGCGACCGAGTAGGCCACCTGGCAGCCGGCGGCCGCCTGGGCGGAGACCGAGGTCAGCAGACCTGCGGTGACCAGGGTTGCGGTGGCTGCCGCGGTGGTGGCGATCAGCGTCGTTCGACGCCGTCCTGTGCGCATGCTGCTCCCTTTCGATGAGGCGGACGGACCGTCGCGTCGCCCATGCCCGTGGGCGGCGAGGTCGGCCGGGACCAGTGGTCCTCGGGCCCGCCGGTGCAGGTTCGTGAAGGAAAGCGGCTCCCGCGCTTACGCCCGCCGACAGTGAGGCAAGCGCTTTCCTGATGAAAGCATAGAAGAGCATGCATGTAAATGGTCAGGGCGGCCGATGCCTCGCGCACCGCCTCGCCACTCAGTAGCTCGCGCTGCTGAGTTTCACCGTGCCCGGGCGCACCGGCTCGTCACTCAGCGCCCCACCCCATGATCGCGCTCGATCCTGGATGTAGTGGCCTGGCGTGCGACGGAGACCACTACATCAAGGATCGAGCGCGACCTTGACTGACGCCGACGCCTGAACCCCTTCCCGACCGTTCCAGCGCGCTCGTCGCCGCCGAGATCCGCGCAACATCAGGGATGTTGCTGCTTCCCGCGCGTCGGATGCAGCAACATCCGGGAAGTTGCGCGGATCTTGGAGCGGTGCGGCGCGGCGCGGCGTGGCGTTGGAGCGGCGGGGCGGCGGCGCGGCGTGGCGGCGGCGCGGCGTGGCACGGGATTGCTCGGGGCGGCGTTGGGCGATGTGAAACGGGGCGCAGGCGCCTGGGTACGCGGGAGCCCCCGGTCCCCGGAACGGGGGGCCGGGGGCTCCGGAGGAGGTCAGCTCACCCGGCCTGCTCGGCGAGCTGGAGGAACTGCCGCTTGGAGGCGAGCGCCTGCTCGGCTTCCTTGATCCGGCGGGCGTCCCCGGCGCTCTGCGCCCGGGCCAGCCGGTCCTCGGCTTCCGCCACCTGTGCCCGCATCTGGGCGAGCAGCGGGTTGTCTTCCTTGGTGGTGCGACGCCACGCCGAGTCCATCACGTCACGGACCTTGTCGTCGATGGCGCGCAGTCGGCGCTCCAGCCCGGCTGCCGCCTCGCGCGGGACCCGGCCGGCCTCGTGCCACTGTGCCTGGATCTCCCGCAGCTTGGCCTGGGCGCCCTTCGGGTCGGCGTCGACGTCCAACGCCTCGGCCTCGGCGAGGAGGGCCTGCTTGCGCTCCAGGTTGCCGCGCTGCTCGTTGTCCCGGGCGGAGAAGACCTCACTGCGGCGGCTGAAGAAGGCGTCCTGCGCACCCCGGAACCGTTCCCAGAGCTTCTGCTCGGCCTCCTTGGAGGCGCGCGGCGCGGCCTTCCACTGGGTCATCAGGTCCTTGAGCTGGTTGGCGGTGGCGGCCCAGTCGGTGGAGTCCTGAAGCTTCTCCGCCTGGGCGACCAGCTCCTCCTTGGCGGTCTGCGCCTGCTTGCGCTGCGAGTCCAGGGAGGCGAAGTGGGCGCCGCGGCGTCGGGTGAAGCCGTCCCGGGCGGCGGCGAACCGCTTCCACAGCTCACCGTCGGCCTTCTTGTCGACCCCACGGATGGTCTTCCACTCGTCGAGGATCTCCTTGAGCCGGTCCCCGGCGGTCTTCCAACCGGTGGACTCGGCGGCCAGCTTCTCGGCCTCCTCGACCAATGCCGTCTTGCGGGCCAGGGCCTCGCCGCGTGCGGCGTCCCGGGCGGCGCGCGCCTCGCCGGCCTTCTCCTCGGCGAAGGTCGCCAGCTTGTCCAGACGCGCGGTCAGGGCGTCGATGTCGCCGACCACGTTGGCCTCGGGCAGCGTGGTGCGGATCCGCCGGATCGTGCTCAACGAGTGCCCGGCATCCGCCGCACCCGACTTGAGCCGTGCTTCCGTCAGGTCCACCTCGGTGACCAGATCGGCGAAGCGGCGCGCGAAGTGTGCCAGACCTTCCTCCGGCGCACCCGCCTGCCAGGATCCGACCACCCGCTCGCCCTCGGTGGTCTTGACGTACACGGTGCCGTCCGCGTCCACCCGTCCGAAGGCAGTCCAGTCGCTCATGTGCCCATCCTCGTTCTCCCGGCGTCGAGGGAACGAACCCCCGTCGCCGCCACGGCGCAGCCAAGTTGCTTCCGGCATTGTCACAGGTCTCACCCGGTCCGCGTCGAGCGCCTATCGCCGACCGTGACCATACGGTGTCCTAGGGGCCGAATGACCGGATCGGCGCGGAGACGCACCGGGGATTCCCGCTACGGTGAACGGGTGCCACTGGTCGCCGCCGCCGTCTGCCCGCATCCACCCCTGCTCGTTCCCGAGGTGGCCGGCTCCGCGGCCCCGGAGTTGGACGATCTCCGGGCGGCCTGCGACACCGCCGTACGCCGGTTGCTGGCCGTGGGCCCGGACACCGTGGTGCTGCTCGGGACCGGCCCGGTGACCGGCCCGATCCGCACTCCGGCGACTGGCTCCCTCCAGCCCTGGGGTGTCGACCTGGACGTGCCGCTGGGTCCCGGTCAGCCCGACCGGGGTGCGGTGCTGCCGCTGAGCCTGACCATCGGCGCGTGGCTGCTGGCCCGCCACTACGAGGCACCACCGCCGTCCGAGGCAGCGCCGTCCGACGCAGCGCCGTCCGACGCGGCAGCGCCGTCCGACGCAGCGCCGTCCGACGCGGCAGCGCCGTCCGACGCGGCGCCGTCCGACGCGGCGCCGTCCGAGGCAGCGCCGTCCGACGCAGCGCCGTCCGACGCGGCAGCGCCGTCCGACGCGGCACCGTCCGAGGCGGCGCCGCCCAGCGCGCTGACGATCACCGCGGTGCAGGTGGCCGCTGACGCGGGCCCGGCCGAGCTGGCGGCTCTCGCCGACGAGATCGCCGCGGCGGGTGACCGGGTGGCGTTGCTGGCGCTCGGGGACGGGTCGGCCTGCCGGGGGGAGAAGTCACCCGGGTACTACGACCCACGCGCCCTCGCGTACGACCAGAGGGTTGCGGCGGCGCTGGCCGACGCGGACCTGGGCGTCCTGCTCGACCTGGACCCGGTGGTGTCGGCGGAGCTGAAGGCCGCCGGTCGTGCGCCCTGGCAGGTGCTGGCCGGCGCGGCCCGGGCGGCTGGCGGCGGGTGGCGCGGGGAGTTGTTGCACCATGCGGCTCCCTATGGTGTCGCCTACTTCGTGGCGTCCTGGGAGCGGCTGTGACCAGCGGTACGGTCGTCGCGGTGGTCGGCCCGACCGCGGCAGGTAAGTCGGCGTTGAGCATCGCGTTGGCGCACGCCCTGGGCGGGGAGGTGGTGAACGCCGACTCGATGCAGCTCTACCGGGGCATGGACATCGGCACCGCCAAACTGACAGTCGCCGAGCGGGACGGGGTGCCGCACCATCTCCTGGACATCTGGGAGGTCACCGAGCCGGCGAGCGTCGCGGAGTACCAGCGGCTGGCCCGCGCGGCGGTCGACGACATCCTGGCCCGGGGGCGGGTGCCGCTGCTGGTCGGCGGTTCAGGGCTGTACGTGCGGGCGGTGCTGGAACGGTTCGAGTTCCCGGGCACCGACGCGGTGCTGCGGGAGCGGCTGGAACGCGAGTTGGCGGAGGTCGGCCCGGCGCCGCTGTACGCGCGGCTGCGTGCCGCCGACCCGGTCGCCGCCGAGAGCATCCTGCCGGCCAACGGCCGGCGGATCGTCCGGGCCCTGGAGGTGATCGAGCTGACCGGGGCGCCGTTCACCGCGTCGCTGCCGCAGCCCACACCGTATTACCCGTCGGTGCAGCTCGGCGTCGACCTGGACACCGGTCTGCTGGACGAGCGGATCGCGGTGCGGGTCGACCGGATGTGGGCCGACGGCCTGGTCGCCGAGACCCGCGAGTTGGTCGGGCGGGGGCTGCCCGAGGGGCGGACGGCGAGTCGGGCGCTCGGCTACCAGCAGGTGTTGCGGATGCTCGCCGGCGAGCTGACCGAGGCGCAGGCGCACGATGAGACGGTCCGGGCGACCCGCCGTTTCGTCCGCCGGCAGCGATCCTGGTTCCGGCGGGATCCGCGGATCCACTGGTTGGACTCGGCGGAACCGGACCTGATCGGGGCCGCCCTGCGCCTGGTGCCGGCAGCTGCGCGATGATGGGGGCGTGGAGTTCACCAAGGGCCACGGCACCGGCAACGACTTCGTCCTCCTTCCCGACCCGGACGGTCAGCTCGACCTGACCCCGGAGCTGGTCGCGGCGCTCTGCGACCGGCGGCGGGGCGTCGGCGCGGACGGCGTGCTGCGGGTGGTCCGCGCGGCCAAGCACCCGGACGGCGCCGGGTTGGCCGGCGAGGCCGAGTGGTTCATGGACTACTGGAACGCCGACGGTTCGTTCGCCGAGATGTGCGGCAACGGCGCCCGGGTCTTCGTGCGCTACCTGCTCGACACGGGGTTGGCGACGCCCGCGGGTGCGGCGTTGCCGGTGGCGACCCGGGCCGGCGTCGTGCGCGCGCTGGTCGAGGGCGACGCCGTGTCCGTTGAGATGCGCCGACCCCGGGTGTACGACGAGTCGACCGCCACCCTCGGCGAGCTGACCCTGACCGGCGCCGCCGTGGACGTCGGCAACCCGCACCTGGTCTGCGTCCTGCCCGCCGGTGTGGAGCTGTCCGCGTTGGATCTGACCAGGGCTCCCGGGTACGACCCGATGGTCTTCCCGAGCGGGGTGAACGTGGAGTTCATCGTGGCGGGCGTCCCGGTCGACGGCACGGACGGGCACACCCTCATGCGGGTGTACGAGCGTGGCAGCGCGGAGACGCTGTCCTGCGGCACCGGTGCCTGCGCGGTGGGCGCGGTGGCCCTGCGCGACGCGGGCCGGGACACGGGTGTGGTCGCGGTGGACGTCCCCGGTGGCCGCCTGACGGTCACCGTGACAGCGGATTCCTGCTGGCTGTCCGGCCCCGCCGTCCTGGTGGCGACCGGCGAGATCGACCCGGCCGCCCTACTCCGTCCCTGACGCGGGGCCCGCCGCCCCACTCCGTCCCTGACGCGGGGCCCGCCGCCCCATCCGTGTTGATCAAGAGGTTTGCGTCAGATTCCACGGTCTTCCTGACGCAAACCTCTTGATCGACAAGCCGGTCCCTTACGGGGTTGCGCTGGCGGTCGCCGCGATCTCGGGGAGGTCCGCCGGGCCCGGGTCGGCGGCCGGCCGACGGCTGGGGTTGTTCGCGGCGGCGCGGACGGCGGCGGCGACGGCCGGGGCGACCCGGGAGTCGAAGACGCTCGGCACGATCACCGTCGGGTTGATCTTGTCTTCGCCCACCACGTCGGCGATGGCCTGGGCGGCAGCGATCGCCATCTCCTCGGTGAACTCCTCGGCGTGCGCGTCGAGCATGCCGCGGAACACCCCGGGGAAGGCGAGCACGTTGTTGATCTGGTTCGGCTGGTCCGACCGGCCGGTGGCGACCACGGCGGCGTGCTTGCGGGCCTCCCGGGGGTCGACCTCCGGGTCCGGGTTGGCGAGGGCGAAGACGATTGCGTCCTTCGCCATCTGGGCGATGTCGTCGCCGGTGAGCAGGTTCGGCGCGCTCACACCGATGAACACGTCGGCACCCCGGATCGCACCCGGAAGGTCACCCGAGTAGTTCTCCTGGTTGGTGTTGTCCGCCAACCACTGCCACGCCGAGTTGAGCCCGGTCAGCCCACGGTGCAGGGCACCCTGCCGGTCGTACGCGATGATGTCCCCGACGCCCTGCCGCAGCAGCAGCTTCATGATCGCGGTCCCGGCCGCGCCGGCGCCGGAGACGACGACCCGGACGTCCGAGAGCTGCTTGCCCACCACGCGCAGCGCGTTGGTCAGCGCCGCCAGCACGCAGATCGCGGTGCCGTGCTGGTCGTCGTGGAAGACCGGGATGTCCAGCGCCTCACGCAGCCGGGCCTCGATCTCGAAGCAGCGCGGCGCGGCGATGTCCTCCAGGTTGATCCCGCCGTACGCGGGCGCGATCGCCTTGACGATCTGCACGATCTCGTCGGTGTCCTGGGTGTCCAGCACCACCGGCCAGGCGTCCACCCCACCGAAGCGCTTGAACAGCGCCGCCTTGCCCTCCATCACCGGCAGCGACGCGGCCGGGCCCAGGTTGCCCAGGCCCAGCACCGCGGAACCGTCACTGACGACCGCGACGGTGTTGCGCTTGATGGTCAGTCTCCGGGCGTCCGCCGGGTTCTCCGCGATCGCCATGCAGACCCGGGCCACCCCCGGGGTGTACGCGCGGGACAGCTCGTCGCGGTTGCGCAGCGCGACCTTCGAGGTCACCTCGATCTTGCCGCCGAGGTGCAGGAGGAACGTGCGGTCCGACACCTTGCGCACGTCCACGCCGTCCAGCGCGGTCAGCGCCTCGACCACCTGGTCGGCGTGCCCGGCGTCGGCGGTGTCGCAGGTCAGGTCGACGATCACGTGGGTCGGGTCGGAGTCCACCACGTCCAGCGCCGTGACGATCGCCCCGGCCTCGCCGACGGAGGTGGTGAGCCGGCCGATCGAGGAGGCGTCCGCGGTCACGGCGATCCGGATGGTGATCGAAAATCCGGCGCTGGGCAGTCGGGTGATGGCCACGGGATCCCTCCGTCACGGCTGTGCGGCCGGTCGGCCGCCGCCCGCATTTCTACTCGGTTGTCGAGCCCGACCAGCATTCGGCCCCACTTTTGGCGACCTTCACCATGGGCATATAGCAGGTGCGTTCGGCGTTGTGTCATGTCAGGATTACGTTCTACTTATCAAAACGGACAGGAGAACCGCTTGCGAGACCAGGAGAACTTCGTCCCCGTCGAGGACGAGTTCGACGACGTCACCACCGGCGAGCTGGACCTGTCGGAGCGGCAGTCTCTCCGGCGCGTCCCGGGCCTTTCTACCGAGCTCAGCGACGTCACCGAGGTGGAATACCGCCAGCTGCGGCTGGAGCGGGTGGTCCTGGTGGGTGTCTGGACCGAGGGCACGGTGACCGACGCCGAAAACTCCCTGACCGAGCTCGCCGCGCTGGCCGAGACCGCCGGCTCGCAGGTGCTCGAAGGGCTCATCCAGCGCCGCACCCGGCCCGACCCGGCCACCTACATCGGTCGGGGCAAGGTCGACGACCTCGGCGCGGTGGTCCTCTCGACCGGCGCCGACACGGTCATCTGCGACGGTGAGTTGTCCCCGTCCCAGCTGCGCAACCTGGAGCAGCGCACCAAGGTCAAGGTCGTCGACCGGACGGCGCTGATCCTCGACATCTTCGCCCAGCACGCCAAGAGCAAGGAAGGTAAGGCGCAGGTCGAGCTGGCTCAGCTCGAATACCTGCTGCCCCGGCTGCGCGGTTGGGGTGAGACCCTCTCCCGGCAGACCGGTGGTTCCGGCCGGGGTGGTGGCGCCGGCGGCGGTGTGGGTGTGCGTGGTCCCGGTGAGACCAAGCTGGAGACCGACCGGCGGCGCATCCGGCACCGCATCTCCCGCCTGCGTCGCGAGATCAAGAGCATGCGGACGGTACGCGTCACCAAGCGCGCCCGACGCACCCGCAACTCCGTCCCGGCCGTGGCCATCGCCGGTTACACGAACGCCGGCAAGTCCAGCCTGCTCAACCGGCTGACCGGCGCGGGTGTGCTGGTGGAGAACGCGTTGTTCGCGACGTTGGATCCGACCACCCGTAAGGCCACCGCCTCGGACGGGCGGCTCTACACCCTCTCCGACACGGTCGGCTTCGTCCGGCACCTCCCGCACCAGATCGTCGAGGCGTTCCGCTCGACGCTGGAGGAGGTGGCGGAGGCGGATCTGGTGGTGCACGTCGTCGACGGCACCCACCCGGATCCGGAGGAGCAGGTCCGGGCGGTCCACGCGGTGCTCGCCGAGGTCAGCGCCGACCGGCTCCCCGAGCTGTTGGTGGTCAACAAGACCGACGCCGCCGACGAGGACACGCTGCTGCGACTCAAGAGGCTCTGGCCGGATGCGATCTTCGTGTCCGCGCACTCCGGTCGAGGCATCGACGGGTTGCGCGCGGCGATCGAGGAGCGGCTGCCGCGCCCCGCCGTGGAGGTTCGGGCCGTGCTTCCGTACGACCGGGGTGACCTGGTGGCACGGGTGCACCGCAC
Source organism: Micromonospora sp. WMMD1155 (assembly GCF_029581275.1). Classification (NCBI taxonomy): domain Bacteria; kingdom Bacillati; phylum Actinomycetota; class Actinomycetes; order Micromonosporales; family Micromonosporaceae; genus Micromonospora; species Micromonospora sp. WMMD1155. The sequence goes on along the minus strand of NZ_CP120742.1, from coordinate 1,083,255 downwards.
GGGTGACGTGCTCAGCACGTCGCACCTGCCGGAGGGCACGCTGCTGCACGTCCGGGTCGGCCCGGAGCTGGCTGCGGAGTTGGCGCCCTACGAGGTCCAGCGGGAGAGTCAGGTGGCCGGCGTCCGGTCCTGAGCGGCCACGGCGTCATCCACCGGAAACGCGCGGCATGCGACACTGCACGGATGCGCCGCGTTGTTTCCTCGGTCACGGTTGCCCTCGGCCTGCTCGGGGCAACCGTGGCGCTCACCGGAGTCGCTGTGGCGGCTCCCGCTCCCGGGTTGTCCGCCGTCACTCCCGGCCAGAAGCGGTGCACGATCGTCGACGAGCGGCTGCGGGAGTTGTCCGGGCTGGTCGCGACCAAGAGCGGCTACATCGTCATCAACGACGGCACCGAGAACGCGGCACGTAAGCGGATCTTCTTCCTCGACACCAAGTGCAAGATCTCGAAGGAGCCGGTCCGCTACTCGGGGCAGGGCCCGGCCGACACCGAGGACCTGGCGCTCTCCAAGGACGGCAACACTCTCTGGATCGCCGACATCGGTGACAACGCCGACTCGAAGACCCGCCGTACGCGGGTCGCGCTCTGGTCGATGCCGGTCAGCGGCACCAAGCAGCCGACGCTGCACCGTCTGGCCTATCCCGAGGCGAAACCGCACGACGCCGAGGCGTTGCTCATCGGCGACGACGGCAAGCCGCTGATCATCACGAAGGTGACCAGCGGCAAGGCCGAGATCTACACACCGACGGCGGCTCTGAAGAGCGGCGACACCGAGCCGGTGCCGATGCGTAAGGCCGGCGAGATCACCCTGCCGAAGACGCAGACGGAAAATCCGCTCAACACGTTCGGCCGGATCGCCATCACCGGCGCGGCCCGGTCACCGGACGGCTCCCGGGTGGTGCTGCGCACCTACGCGGACGCTTTCGAGTTCGACGTGAGCGGCGGTGACATCGTCGGCGCGCTCACCACCGGCAAGCCTCGGGTGACACCGTTGACGGATCCGTTCGGCGAGGCCATCAGCTACACCCCGGACGGCAAGTCGTTCCTCACCGTCTCCGACGCCACCCGGTTCGCCGAGGACGAGGTCCTCGACATCCTCAGCTACACCCCGTCCACCTCGACCGCCGTGCCACCGGCACCGGGAGGTGGAGCGGTCGCCAAGCCGGCCTCCTCGCGGTCGTGGACGGACGGGTTGAGCTTCGACGACATCACGTACCTGGTCGGCGCGGTCGGGTTGATCGGTCTGCTGCTGGTCGGCGCGGGCATCTTCGGCATCATCCGGGCCCGTCGCCGGCCGATGGCTGATGATGATTCCGACTCGGCGGGCCCGGACGGTGATCCGCTCGACCCCCGCGCGGGCCGTTCCGCCGATGCTCCCCGAGGGTCTGCCGACCGTCCGGGCGGTGTCTACGGTGGCGGCGCGGCGGCGGGCGGCGCGGTCTACGGCGGTGCGCCTGGTCGTGGGGGTCCCCAGGGTCGCGGAGGCGCGGCCCCGGCAGGTGGTGCCGTTTACGGAGGTGCTCGCCCGGCGACGTCCGACGGTGGCTACGGCGGGGGCCGATCGGATGGCGGCAACGGCGTCTACGGCGGCGGACGGCCTCCGGCCGGTGGCGGTGGTCGCCCGCAGGGCACCGGGGGCCGCCCGCAGGGCGGTGGCGGTGGCGGTCGCCCGCAGGGTGGTGGTCGTCCCCAGGGTGCCGGTGGTCGCCAGCAGGGCGGTGGCGGTCGGCCCGGTGGCGGGGTCTACGGCGGCGGTGGCGGCCAGCCCGGCACCGGCCGTGCCGAACCACCCCGGCGCGGCGGCCAGGAGCCCGACCAGCGGGGTCAGCGGCCCGGCCGCCGACGGGACGACGACGCGCCCGTCGATCCGTACGGGCAGTATCCCGGCGGCGGTCGCGGCTATCGGGGCGACCGCTACTGAAGGCTCTGCCGGCCACCCGCCCCTGATGGACGGGCGCGGGTGGGCACCACGTGCGCCCACCCGCCGGTCGGTCAGATCCGGCGCAGCACCGCCACGACCCGGCCCATGATGGTGGCGTCGTCACCGGGGATGGGGTCGAAGGCCGGGTTCTGCGGCATCAGCCAGACATGCCCGTCACGGCGACGGTAGGTCTTCACCGTCGCCTCGCCGTCGAGCATGGCGGCCACGATCTCGCCGGAGTCGGCGGTCGGCTGTTGCCGGACGACGACCCAGTCGCCGTCGCAGATCGCCGCGTCGAGCATCGAGTCACCCTTGACCTGGAGCATGAAGACCTCGCCCTCGCCCACCAACTCGCGTGGGAGCGGGAAGATGTCCTCCACGGCCTGCTCGGCGAGGATGGGACCACCGGCGGCGATCCGGCCGAGCATCGGCACGTACGCCGGGGTGGGCCGCTGTGCCCGGGACAGCTCGTCGTCGATCGCGTCGCTCGGAGCGCGGACGTCGACGGCGCGCGGCCGGTTGGGGTCGCGGCGCAGGAAGCCCTTCTTCTCCAGCTCCTTGAGCTGGTAGGCGACGCTGGACGGCGACACCAGGCCGACGGCCTCGCCGATCTCGCGGACGCTCGGCGGGTAGCCGTGGCGCTCCACCCAGGTGCGGATGAACTCCAGGATGCGACGCTGACGGGCGGTCAGGTCGATCGTCGCCGGGTCGGGGAAGGCGCTGACCACCGGTGTGACCGGGCGCACGGCGGGCTGACCCGTCCGGCTGCGCGCGGCGCCTCGGCGTCGGGTGGCCGGCGGGCCCGCCTCGGTGATCTGCTGCGGGCTCTTCGGCCGGCTGGCCCGGTCCTCGGTCACGTCCGTCCTCCCTGGTCGGCGCTGGGTGCCTCGTCGGCTCGTGGTGCGTGCGGGGTGCCACGTTGTTCATGACCGTATAGGTGAGATCAGTCATTTTCAAACATCTGTACGACCTCTCACCGGCGTGTCGGGGTGAAAAAGCGCTCCGGTCGTACGGATGTTCTGATAAATGGTACGTCAGGTAGCACTGGTGTTCGATCCTCGGCCGTTTTCTGGGTCGGTCCGGCCTGCTGGCCGGTAACCCGGGCGGGGGCTCGGCGGTTGGGTCTTCGGGCGCTGACGGTCGCTGATGACCGGATGGTCCGTGACGCGCCGGACACGCGGTTCAACTTGACCCGGCCTTCCCGGCGGCATACGGTCGACCCCTAGATGTAGTAGTGACACGGGCGTAAGTTGCCCACAGGTTGGGTCCGACTACCGACCGCACTCCCGTAAGGTCGAGCACGGCGGGCGTCGTCCGAGGATGGCACCGTCGCGGTGAGCCGTGTCCGGGGGTGCCCGGTGTGGGCGCAGTTGATCATTTTTAGGAGGTGGGCGATGCGGTGTCCGTACTGCCGACACGCTGACTCCCGAGTGGTCGACTCGCGGGAGGCCGACGACGGCCAACTCATCCGACGGCGGCGGTCCTGCCCGGAGTGCGGCAAGCGGTTCACCACCGTCGAGGAGGCGGTCCTCGCGGTCGTCAAGCGCAGCGGGGTGACCGAGCCGTTCAGCCGTACGAAGATCATCGGCGGGGTGCGCAAGGCGTGCCAGGGTCGGCCGGTCGACGACGACTCGCTCGCGCTGCTGGCGCAGCGGGTAGAGGAGACCGTCCGGGCCAAGGGGGCCGCCGAGATCCCCAGCCACGAGGTGGGCCTGGCGATCCTGGGCCCGTTGCGCGACCTGGACGAGATCGCCTACCTGCGGTTCGCCAGCGTCTACCGCTCCTTCGACTCGCTTGCCGACTTCGAGCGCGAGATCGAGACGTTGCGGGCCGCGGCGCGGGCCCGGGCCGACGCGGTCGAGGCCGCCGGCCGTACCAGCTGAATCTTCACTGTTTTCAAGCGATTGGGACGCGCGGTGGGTGACCGCGCAGACGAGGGGGGCGACGGCGTGACAACTAGCCGTTCACGGAACAAGGCAGGCGCGGGGCTGAAGATCGAGCGGGTGTGGACGACCGAGGGGGTCCACCCGTACGACGAGGTCAGCTGGGAGCGCCGCGACGTCGTGATGACGAACTGGCGGGACGGCTCGATCAACTTCGAGCAGCGGGGGGTCGAGTTCCCCCAGGCGTGGAGCGTCAACGCGGCCAACATCGTCACGACCAAGTACTTCCGGGGCGCGGTGGGGACCCCGGAGCGCGAGTGGTCGCTCAAGCAGCTGATCGACCGGGTGGTCTCCACCTACCGCACCGCGGGTGAGGAGTACGGCTACTTCGCCAGCCCGGCGGACGCCGAGATCTTCGACCACGAGCTGACCTGGATGCTGCTGCACCAGGTGTTCAGCTTCAACTCGCCGGTCTGGTTCAACGTCGGTACGCCGTCGCCGCAGCAGGTCAGCGCCTGCTTCATCCTGGCCGTCGACGACTCGATGGACTCCATCCTCGACTGGTACAAGGAGGAGGGGCTGATCTTCAAGGGCGGCTCCGGCTCCGGGGTCAACCTGTCGCGGATCCGTTCGTCGCGGGAGCTGCTCTCCTCCGGCGGCAACGCCTCCGGCCCGGTCAGCTTCATGCGCGGCGCGGACGCCTCGGCCGGCACCATCAAGTCCGGCGGTGCCACGCGGCGCGCGGCCAAGATGGTCATCCTCGACGTGGACCACCCGGACATCCAGGAGTTCGTGGTCACGAAGGCGCGCGAGGAGGACAAGATCCGCGCGCTGCGTGACGCCGGGTTCGACATGGACCTCGGCGGCTCCGACATCGTCAGCGTGCAGTACCAGAACGCCAACAACTCGGTCCGGGTCTCCGACGAGTTCATGTCGGCGGTCGAGAACGGCAAGGGCTTCGACCTGCGCGGCCGGCTGGACGGCTCGGTGATCGAGACCGTCGACGCCAAGAACCTGTTCCGCTCCATCTCGCAGGCCGCCTGGGAGTGCGCCGACCCGGGCCTGCAGTACGACGACACGATCAACGACTGGCACACCTGCCCGGAGACCGGCCGGATCACCGCGTCGAACCCGTGCTCGGAGTACCTGCACCTGGACAACTCCTCGTGCAACCTGGCGTCGCTCAACCTGATGAAGTTCCTCCGCGCCGACGGCGGCTTCGAGGTGGAGAAGTTCGTCAAGTCCGTCGAGTTCGTCATCACTGCGATGGACATCTCGATCTGCTTCGCGGACTTCCCGACCGAGAAGATCGGCGAGACCTCCCGCGCGTACCGGCAGCTCGGCATCGGCTACGCCAACCTGGGCGCCCTGCTGATGGCCTCCGGCCTGCCGTACGACTCGGAGCAGGGTCGCTCGGTCGCCGCGGCGATCACGTCCCTGATGACCGGCACCGCGTACCGCCGCTCCGCCGAGCTGGCCGGCGTCGTGGGCCCGTACGACGGCTACGCCCGCAACGCCGAGCCGCACAAGCGGGTCATGCGCAAGCACGCCGCCGCCAACGACGAGATCAAGCCGACCAGCCCGGTGGCCACCGCGATCGTCCGCGAGGCGACCAAGCAGTGGACCCAGGGCAACAAGATCGGTGACAAGTTCGGGTGGCGCAACGCGCAGGCGAGCGTCCTCGCCCCGACCGGCACCATCGGCTTCATGATGGACTGCGACACGACCGGTGTGGAGCCGGACCTGGCGCTGGTCAAGTTCAAGAAGCTGGTCGGCGGCGGCTCGATGCAGATCGTCAACCAGACGGTGCCGCGCGCCCTGCGCAGCCTCGGTTACCCCGAGGAGCAGGTCGAGGCGATCGTGGAGCACATCGCCGACCACGGTCACGTGGTGGACGCGCCGGGCCTCAAGCCGGAGCACTACGCGGTCTTCGACTGCGCGATGGGGGAGCGGACGATCGCCCCGATGGGTCACGTTCGGATGATGGCGGCCATCCAGCCGTTCGTCTCCGGCGCGATCTCCAAGACGGTCAACATGCCCGAGGCGGCCACCGTCGAGGACGTCGAGAAGATCTACTTCGAGGGCTGGAAGCTCGGCCTCAAGGCACTGGCGATCTACCGGGACAACTGCAAGGTCGGCCAGCCGCTCTCGGTGGCGAAGTCCAACAAGGCCACCGAGCCGGCCGCCGTCGAGACCGCAGCCGCAGCGCCGGCCGCGGTCGAGAAGGTCATCGAGTACCGGCCGGTGCGTAAGCGCCTGCCGAAGAAGCGCCCGTCCGAGACGGTCAGCTTCTCCGTCGGCGGTGCCGAGGGCTACCTCACCGCGTCGTCCTACCCGGACGACGGCCTCGGCGAGGTCTTCCTCAAGATGTCCAAGCAGGGCTCGACGCTCGCCGGTGTGATGGACGCCTTCTCGGTGGCCATCAGCATCGGCCTGCAGTACGGCGTTCCGCTGGAGACGTTCGTCAGCAAGTTCACCAACATGCGCTTCGAGCCGGCCGGCATGACCGACGACCCGGACGTGCGGATGGCCGCCTCGGTGATGGACTACATCTTCCGTCGCCTGGCACTGGACTTCCTGCCCTACGAGCGCCGCGCCGAGCTGGGCATCTTCACCGCTTCGGAGCGGGCCGCCCAGCTGCGGGCCGAGGCCGACGCGGAGGCCGCCGCGACCGGTGCGGACCTCACCGCCATGGCGTCCTCCGCGCCGGTCGAGGCTCCCGCCAAGACCGAGGCGGTCGCCCAGCCGGCGCAGGAGATGGCCGACGTGGCCGCCGCCAAACCGGCACCGAGCGTGGGTTCCAGCACCGAGTTGCTGGAGGCCGTGATCGGCAAGGCCGCCGACGCACCACTCTGCTTCACCTGCGGTACGAAGATGCGCCCGGCCGGTAGCTGCTACGTCTGCGAGGGCTGCGGCTCCACCAGCGGCTGCAGCTGACGTACGCGAAACGCGGCGCTGCCCCGACTTCCCTCGTGGGAGGTCGGGGCAGCCCCGTTACCCGGTTCTCCCGAACTTATGAGGAAAGCGTCGTGTGCGCAGGGCCGCTACTCGCGGCCGAGCCAGGTGGCGATGCATGCCTCGTTGCCCTCGGGATCGGCCAGAACCCACCACATCGGCGCGTGCGCGTCGGAAACGACACGTCCCCCAGCGGCCAGGGCGGCTGCAATGCGGCCCTCGGCCTGATCGTGCGCAACGGCGATGTCCAGGTGCATACGATTGCGATGTGGTCGCACCGCCTCCATAGGTTGCAACCCGAACCCGGGGCCGCGTCGCGCCGGGTCGGCCAGATAGTCGTCACCGATCGGTCGATAGCCAAGCAGCGCCTGCCAGAAAGGCAGCACGTCGGTGCTCAGGGCGTCCAGGGTGATGTTGATGAGCTGTACGGCCGTGGGGTCGGCGGGGATGCCCAGCGCCCGGGCAGCGGCCGAGATCCGTCGGGCCAGTGATATGTCGCGTCGGGACAGCGACACGGTCACGCCGGCATGGCGCAGGTCCACGTTGAGATGCTCGCGTTCGTCGCCGACAGCGAGCCGACCCATCTCATCGACGAGCGCGATGCCCACGGACAGCGAGCCGGTCGGGAAGTAGGCCGAGACCAGGTGGTAGAGACAACGCCAGTCCTCGACACCGTCAGCCGCGTGGAAGCGTTCAGCGGGGATCTGCACTGTCATGCCGGCGAACCTAACATCGACAACAGCGCGCATACCGCCGTGCACCGCAATGCTCGTACCAGTTTTGGCTGCCTCGACGCATGCGCCACAGCTGTTGTCGCTGTAGCTCGACTTACGGCCTCTGGCTGATACCAGCGGATCTTCGACGCGTCACCTTCGAGGTCCAGGTACTGACGGACCGGTCCGAAACGACCTTCTGCTAGTTGCAGCCGAATCAGTGGTCTTTGTCGCCTTCAGTTGGGCGTGGTGGGCGGTTGTGCCTGGCCCACTCGTCTACCTCGTCGGCGTCCCAGATAGTCGTCCCGATCAGGCGGGCCATCGGCTCGGGAAAGCCGGGCCGGCGGGTGATCTGGAGTACCCTCTGCCGCGACACGTTGAACAGGGCGGCCAACTCGCCAGGCCCGTACAAGCGCGGTCGCTTCACAGCCTTACCGTAGGTGAGCGTTGGGTTGTGCCCGGGGCCGGTCTACCAGGACGCACCTTACCTCGACGTGGGTGCCGCTTGCCGCCGCCGGAAGCTCTAGCGCCACCCAAGGGCATGGCACGCCTGCTGCCGTGGGTATTGCGACCGGGAGCTACCGGATGTTCCGGACGAACCCCGTCCATGCGCCTTTCGTGAAGCGAAGGGTCGACCCATTGGGGTCCTTGCTGTCGCGCACCACGATGCTCGTGTCCAGCTCGGCAACCTCGACACAAGCGCCGCCGTTGTTGTCGCTGTAGCTCGACTTGCGCCAGACCAGGCGATCCGAAGTCTCCATGATCACTCTCTCAGGTCTGTTGCCGCTCCACGTCGTCCGCCATCCTCAGGATGAGCTTGCGCGACTCTACCGGCCCGAGAGCGGCTGCCCGGAGTCGGTCCCACAGTCGAGTGTAGGCCCGTACGGCGTCTGGCCGGTCAAGGTAGTCGGCGTCGGTGAACGTCTCGACGTAGATCACGTCCGATGCCGCGTCGTCCCCGAAGCGCAGGATGATGAAGCTGAACGATGCCGTCTCATAGGTCTGTGCGTTGAACGGAAACACTTGAAGGGTGACGTTGGGCTGCTCGCTCACCTCTGCCAGGTGCAGGAGCTGATTGCGCATCGTCGTCGCGTCACCGATGCTTCGGCGCAGCGCCGACTCGCTGAGGATGAAGCTCAGGTCAGGCCCGTCGTCCTGCCGCAGAATCGACTGCCGTTCCAAGCGCACGGCAACCTGCCGGTCGACCTCATCGGTGGGCGGGCGTGGGTGGGCGATCGCGTTCATGGCGCGGATGTAGGGCTCGACCTGAAGGACTCCTGGGATGACCTCTGGCTGGTACCAGCGGATCTCTGACGCGTCACCTTCGAGGTCCAGGTACTGGCGGAACCAGTCCGGCACGGCGTTTCGGTATGTGCTCCAGCGCCCGCGTTGTCGCCCTGCTCGTGCAAGGTCGCGTAGCGGCTCGGCGTCATCGCCCCGGACCCCATAGAGGTCGAGTAGCAGGTTCAGGTCGGTGAGCTTGATGCCCGACTGTCCAAGCTCGACTCTGCTGATCTTGCTTGCTGCCGCGTCGATGACGGCGGCCGCCTCGTCCTGCGTCTTGCCTGCACCTTCACGGGCGCGTTTGAGGGCAAGGCCGAGGCGTCGTCGCTGGATCGTCGGGTTCACCACCGGCTGATTATGGCGTGGCTCTAGCTGGATCCCACGACACGCCGCGTAGAGGTTCCCAAAATAGGAGTCCAACTTAAATGTGGTTGTACTTCCAAAATAGGAGTCCAAGTTTGGGGTCTCATGGGATCGCATGTGCCGTACGACGACTACCTGCTGGCGGTGGCGCTGACTCTGGCTCGGCGCCATCGGCCGGTCTGGTCGTGGCAGCGGTGGCGGTGGGTCTGCCGATGTGGGGCCGACCTGCCGTGCCAGGCCAGGCACCGCATCCCGATCCGGCGAGGCCACTGGCCGGGGGAGGAGCAGGAGTGACCGAGGATCAGATCGGACGAATCTTGTCCGTGCACCTGCCCGGCGTCGACGGGCTCTGCGCTGGCTGTCGCTGGTGGTGGGCGCGACTGTCCCCGTACCCCTGCTATCAGGCCGAATGGGCCACCCGCTGGCATGCCCGGGCCACCACCCGGCGTTTCCTGGATGGTCTGCCGTGACCACCCACGGCCCGGTCCTACCGGTGTGGACCTGCGGCGGCTGCGACGCGCCCTGGCCCTGCCCGACCCGGCGCACCGAACTGCGCGCCGAGTTCGAGGGCACACCTGTGTCGTTGGCCCTCTACATGGGGTCCTACCTGGTCTGGGCTGCCGAGGACCTGACCTGGGTGCCCGCCGGGCTGCTGCACCGACGCTTCCTGGGCTGGGTCCGGTGAGCCTGATCCGGCCGGGCGACGAGCGGTTCCACTACAGCGACAACTCGCACAAGTGGATCCCGCCGGATCCGGACTACGACCAGGAGGTCTGGGACGAAATGGTCCGGCAGCACCAGCTCCAGCACCTGGAGGAGATCTCCCTGCGCAAGAAGCCGCGCCAATGAACTGCGTTGTCCTTGAGCCGCAGGCCATGCAGGATGTCGACATGACCGGGAGAATCGAACCCGCCACCATCCGGTGAAGCATCCGGAGGCGAGCGTGCTGGGTGCCGGGCCGTTCCGCGAGATCGGCCAGCCCTGCGTCACTGCTGAATCTCCCGACGGCGATCTGATCGCGGTCGGTGGTTCTCTGGGCCGATTGCAGTGGCACGGCTGTGCCGTCTCTGCGGTTCCGGGTCGAATCGGGTGGCGGTATACCGGACCGACGACCTCGGATGGCGTGAGAGGCCGTGCGGCAACGAGCGGGGTCAGGGCTGGCGACGACGCGAACACGACGGGCACAATGCCCTACGTGAGTCGGCCAGCACCACGTCGGGCCGAGGAGAGAGCCGTTCGGCTCGACTATGGGCAGTTCTGCCTCTGCGGTAATCCATCGCCTGATGCCGACTACATGACCCTCCTCGAACAAGCGATCAACGGTTCAGGCATCGCGGCAGACGACCACGGGGTCATCGTTATCTCCCCTCACCAGAACAACGTCGAGATGCCGTTCCGTCTGGAGCTCTGGGAAGCCCGGCCGCTCGATGATTCCGAGGATTGGGAAGAGGCGTTCGAGGCCGGCCTCCGGGTGGTCGATGATGTGCTTCGCTACTTGAGCCCCACTGACGCCGTTGCCGACTTCGAGGTGCCGAGCGGTCGATATGGCGCACGGATATCGGGTCGAGGGTTCGTCAACCGCGGCTGGCCCGGCTCGATCACCCCTGGCGACAGGTGGCGGGTGCAGCTCTGGCCGTATGCCGGCTACATGCCCGTGCGCCGGCTCAAGGAGTGGCGCCCTCCGCTCTGACTGCTCAGCATCACGTGATCTCGGCGATCGGGCTGCTTGCTCGCGCGCTCGGCGGCGCGTACGGCATTGCGGAACAGCATCGCGACGGTGGTCGGGCCGACACCGCCCACCCGGGGCGTGGTGGCACCGGCGGCCTCGGCGCACGTTTCGTCCACGTCCGGCGGCGGCGACGAGGATGTCGGCGCGGCTGCCCAGTTGCGCCGTCAGTGCCGGGCAGACCCGGGCTGGGGGCATGCTGCTGTTAGTCCGTATACCTCAGGGTCATAGTTATGACTCTGAGGTGTATCGCTTTTCGGGATTGGTGCCCTCGACAGGGCGGGCGGGTAGGCGCGCCATGCCGGCCGACACCACGAGGGCTCAGTCAGTCGGCAGGAGCGGGCGCATGAACGTCCGCTCGTATCGCACGACACAACCCGAGTCGTCGCGGATGCGGTCGGCCGCGACGAACTCCGGGTCGTGGCCGAACCGAGCGCGGTAACGCTCGTACGCTGCCAGGCTCTCGAAGCTGAACAGCGCCTCGGCCTTGTCGCTGGCACCCTCGGCGGGCAGGAAGTAGCCGTGGTGCACCCCGCCGTGGCTGGCCACGAGCCCCATCCATGCGCGGGCGAAGTCCTCGAACGCCGCGATCTGCGCGGGATCGATCGTGTAGTGCACGACGCACGTGATCATGACCCCACCCTACGACCGGTGCCGGGCTCCTGGCGGAAAGCAACCCGGTCAGGGCTGGGTGAACAGCGGCCCGTAGTTCGACCGGAACAGCTGCTCGCCGAGGCGGCGCATCACCAGGTCGCGCAGCGCGGGCGGAAGCCCGGTGGCCTTGTCCCGGCGGTGCGTCTGGCTGAGCACCCAGTTCGTGCGCGGGCGTCGCCGCGCCTCGTAACCCCGCAATGCCTCGGCGACGGAGTCGGCGGCGGTCAACGACGACGCGAGCACGACCGCGTCCTCCAGGGCCATGGCCGCGCCCTGGGCCATGTTCGGTGAGGTGGCGTGGGCGGCGTCGCCGATCAGCAGCACCGGCCCCCGGGACCAGGAGTCGAGCGCGATCTCCTGGTTCGGCCCGGCGTGCAGGGTGCTGTCGTCGTGGTCCAGGGCCTTGAGCATGATGGCCGCCGGCTCGGTGAACGACTTGGCCACGTCGTCGCGCCAGCCCGGCCGATCGGCCACCGGGCCGTCGTTGTAGTAGCAGTACGTCTGCTCGGTGCTGATCGGGATCGTCAGGAACTGCCTCCCGCGCCCGAACTGCACCGACCAGAACGGCTCGTCGTCGATCCGGGGAGCAACCCAGCGGTACGCGTACTGGCCGAGATCGCGGGCCGCCTGGCCGTCGAAGGCGAGCCGGCGCACGGTCGAGTTCACCCCGTCCGCGCCGATCACCAGGTCGTACCGCTCGGTGCTGCCGTCGTCGAACTCCACGGCGACCCGGTCGCCCTCCTGGGAGAGTGCGGTCGGGTGGTGCCCCCAGCGGATCGGGGCGCCTCCGACGCCGGCCAACAGGGCCCGGTTCAGCTGTGCCCTGGGCAGCGACATGCACGGCCCGACGCCCTGCCACAGCGCGGCCACGTCGATGTCGAAGAGGCGACGCCCGCGCTGGTTCGCGCTGCGCTGCCGGGTGATCTCCACGGCGACGTCGGCGACCGGTTCCCGCAGCCCGAGGACGTCGAGCGCGCGAGTGGCGTTGCCGGTGAGGTAGATGCCGGTGCCGGAGTCGGTCGGCCCAGGCGACCGTTCGACCACGTCGACAGTGGCGCTCCACTCGCGCAACGCGGCGACAGTCGCCAGCCCGGCGATGCCCCCGCCGGCGATGAGTACGCGGACATTGTTACCCCGCACGACACGTCCCTCCCCGTTGCCCAGGCCGGCTGAGCTGCTGCTCAAGGGTCCGACCGCCGCAGCACTCTAGAAGGCGGGTGAGCCAACCCACGGGTACGGGGGCTGAAATACCGAGGAGTGGGCTGCGACGATGACCGCATGACGACCGCCGAGGCGTACGTCGAGTTCGGCAGCCGTGAGGCGCGCGGGGTGTCGCCCACCTACGAGCGCCTGTCGGCTGCCGTCGCCCACGATGAGTCCCTGCTCGATCTGCTGGACGAGGTCCCGCCGGCCAAGCGGCAGCCGAACCTGTTGTTCAGCGTCGTCCGCTGGCTGGGCGGGCCGGTCGGCGACCCGGCCGCGTTCCACGACTACGTGCTGACGCACTGGCCCGCCGTCAAGGCGGAGCTGCTCACCCGGGCGACTCAGACGAACGAGGCCGGCCGGTGCGCGGTGCTGCTGCCGGTGCTCGCCGCGCTGCCACAGCCCCTCGCCCTGCTGGAGGTCGGCGCGTCAGCCGGGCTCTGCCTCTACCCCGACCGGTACGCATACCGCTACGGGGAGCACCAGGTCGGCACCGGTGAGCCGGTCCTGGAGTGCGCGGCCGAAGGGTTGGTGCCGCCGGCAGGCGTACCCCGGGTGGTGTGGCGGGCCGGTCTCGACCTGAACCCGCTCGACGTGACCGACCCTGGCGACGTGTCCTGGCTTGACGCGTTGATCTGGCCGGAGCACGCGCACCGGCGGGCCCGGCTGCGCGCCGCGGCGGCGGTCGCCGCGGCCGATCCGCCGCTGCTGGTCCGTGGTGATCTGGTGGACGACCTGCCGGCGCTGGCGGCCCGCGCGCCGGCCGACGCGACGCTCGTGGTCTTCCACACGTCGGTGCTGTACCAGGTGCCCCCACCGCGGCGGGACGCGTTCGTCCGGCTGGTCGGTGAGCTGCCCGGCCACTGGATCGCGAACGAGGCGCCGGAGGTGCTGGGGCACGACGGGTTGCCCGACCCGCCGACCGACGCGCTGCACAACGTCCTCGCCCTGGACGGGCGGCCGTTGGCCTGGACCAGAGGCCACGGCCAGGCGATGACCTGGTTCGGCTGAGCGGCTCACCCGACCGGCTCGGGCATCCGGTGGCGCAGGGCCCGGATGAACCAGTCCACCGCCGGTGCCGTCGCATCGCCGGTCGACCAGCCGTTGAGCACCGCCAACAGGTCGAGGTAGCGGTCCCGGCGGGGGTCGTTGGCCGGAATCAGCCGGTCGAGCAACCGCCGACGCAGGTCGGCCTCATCGCAGTGACCGTGCAGGCTCATGTACCGGTTGGAGACGGCCGCGACCACCGGATCGGCATCCGGGCTGGTCGGGTCGAGACCCGCAGCGAGGGCGGGTGCCACCGCGTCCCGGACCACCGCGACGGCGTCCGGGCGGGGCAGCCCCGGGACGTCGTGGTCGGCGGCGTACTGCTGAGCCGTTCGCCGCATGCTCGCCCGGAACGTGTCGTCCTGGCACAGTTCGGCCAACTCCAGCCACGCCTCGACCTGCTCGATGGTGGGCTCGTCGGGCAGCTCCGGCGTCATCGAGACGATCACACCCGGGTACGCGGGCACGCCGTCCAGACCAGCTCATCCACCTCGGCCGGGCCCGATCCGCGCCTTGCCGCGACGGTGAGCACCGCCTGGCGCAGCCGTAGCACCCGGATCTGTACCGCCAGCGCTTCGGCGTGCGCGGCGGTCACGTCGTGCAGCGGCACCTCGTGGTTCACCACGCGGCGGATGGCGGCCAGATCCACCCCCAGGTCACGCAGTGTGCGGACCAGTTCCAGCCGGGCAACCGCCTCGGCGTCGAACAGCCGGTAGCCCGCCGGGCTCCGGCCGGTCGGCGGGACGATCCCGCTGTCGGCGTAGTACCTGATGGTCTTGACGCTCAAGCCGGTCCGCCGGGCCAGGTCGCCGATCGTGTGCCGCGTCTCCCCGCTCATGTCATCACCTTCGCGTCTCCCCCCGGTGGAGACTCAAGAACGCCGCCACCGGCACGGTGAACGCCTCGGCGTCGTCCACCCATGGGTAGTGCCCCGCGCCCGCCTGCACGACCAACTCGGCGTGTGGGATCAGCTCTGCCAGCTGGGCGATCAGACCCGGCGGCGCGCCCAGGTCGACCTCACCGGTCAGTAGCAGCACGGGGCCTCGATGCGCGGCGAGCGCAGCACGGGTGGCCGGCGGGTCGAAGGCGCCGTCGGCGGCGAAGATCTGCGCCGCCTCGTCGTTGCGCTGGCCAGCCTCGGCGGCCTGGTGCGCTTGCGCCGACGGGCCCCAGCGGCCGTAGAAGAACGGACCTATCGCCTGCCAGGCGTCCGGGCTGGATCGGCCGGCCACCATCGAGTCCAGTGCCGCTGCGGCCACCGGGAACCACGGCTCGGCCGCCCGCGCCCGGGTGACCTCCTCGCGTAGCGCGGCCGTCGCCGTCAGCCCCACCGCCCGGGTGCTGGGATTGACCAACGCGAGCCGATCCACCCGCTCGGGGTGTCGGGTCACGTACTGCATTGCCAGGTTGGCGCCCGCGGAGTGCCCGAGCACATCGAGCCGGTCCAGACCCAGGTGTACGCGCAGCGCCTCCACATCGTCGACCATGCGGTCGCAGCGGTACGTGGACACGTCCGCCGGGACGGCCGAACGGCCGGTGCCTCGCGGATCGAGGATGACCAGCGTCCGGTGCGCTCCCAGACCGCCAAGGTCATCGAGGTACGCCGAGTCGCGCATCGGTCCGCCGGGCAGGCAGACCAGCGGGTCTCCGACTCCGACGGTCCGGTAGGCGAGCGTGGTGCCGTCAGGCGCGACGAACGTGGTCATGAGCGCACCATTCCAGAACACCGCGGTCCGTGAGAACCGATCCGGACCGCCCTGCGTTCGACCAACCACATCTCGGTCCTGTCCCGTCACCGAGGAGGGCCTGTCCCTAGACTGCGGCGGTGACCGGAGAGCGGAAACCCCTGGCCGGCCGGCCGCTCACCGAGCCGCACCCGTCCCGCCTGTCGCCGGAGCACCCCGACCGGGCCCGGATCCTCGCCGCGCACGACGCGGCGCTCGCCGCCGACGAGGCCGGTTACCTCGACCCGGCGAGTGGGCTGTTCGTCCTCAGCGCCGGTTTCCTGGCCCGTCGCGGCACCTGCTGCGGGCGAGGCTGCCGACACTGCCCGTACGTGGACGATCCACCGTCCGGATAGGCGTAAACGAGGGCTTCCGCCCGACCCGGACACCCCGTACGGTTTCCGACGGACATCCGGCGGGCGCGTTTCCGCCGTCGGTCGGCGAGAGGGTGGGACGTGCGCGGGCGGATCGTGGTCGCCGGGGTGACGGGGCTGCTGGTGAGCGGGTGCGCCGCCGAGGCCGAGCCGGTGGCGGTGCCGCCGCCGGTGCCGATCGCGGTGGACGTGGCGGCTGCCTCCTCGGGCGGGGCCTGCCGACTGCTGGACTTCACGGTGATCGAAGAGACGGTCAAGGTGCGCTTCGACGTGGCGGCGGCCAGCGAACAGGGCGACACGCACACCTGCGTGGTCCGGGCCACGGGAGCGACGCTGCCGGAGCTGACGTTGACTGTGTCGGAGACCACGGTCGACAAGACGACCTTCGGCGCGGACGTGGTGCCCGACAAGGCGGCGAAGGTCACCGGGCTGGGCCAGCAGGCGTACCGGCGTACCCTCGCCGCCGCGAGCGGGCGTGGGCCGGTCGCCGAGGTGGGTTGGCTGGCCACCGACGGGCGGTTGGCCACGGTGAGCTGGACGTCGGCCCGGGGCAGCGAACGCTCGACGGTGGAGAAGCTGACCGGTGACCTGACCGCGCTGGCGAAGAAGGTGAACACCCGGGCGCTGTGACGCCCGGGTGGCTGGTTGGTCAGTTGGCGGCGACGAAGACCCGGGAGGCGACCTCGCGGGGCAGTCGCACCCGGTCGCCGGATCGGTCGATGGAGACCCCGTCGCGCTCCTGCGCCACGGTCACCGTCGCGCCCGGGTCGACACCGGCGGCGTGCAGTTGACGCAGCACGTCACCGTCGGTCTGCACGCTCTCGCAGATCCGGCGGACCACGACCGGCCCGGAGAGGCCCGGGAAGGCCAGGTTGCGCTCACCCTCGACGGCCGCGGTGGTCTCCGCCTCCGGTGAGCCCAGCTCTTCCAGACCCGGGATCGGGTTGCCGTACGGGGAGCGGGTCGGCCGGTT
The DNA here is from genome assembly GCF_029581275.1 of Micromonospora sp. WMMD1155. Classification (NCBI taxonomy): domain Bacteria; kingdom Bacillati; phylum Actinomycetota; class Actinomycetes; order Micromonosporales; family Micromonosporaceae; genus Micromonospora; species Micromonospora sp. WMMD1155. The sequence continues at coordinate 1,066,436 of NZ_CP120742.1, read as the reverse complement.
GAGCAGGTCGTAGACCCGCTTCTCCACGGCGTCGCTCATCACGTGCTCCCAGCGGCAGGCCTCCTCGTGGGCCTCCTCGTAGGGCATCCCGATGACGTTGACCAGCAGCAGCTCGGCGAGGCGGTGCTTGCGCATCACGGACACGGCCGTGCCGCGACCCAGCGCGGTGAGGGTGAGGTGTCGGTCACCCTCGACGGTGAGCAGGCCGTCGCGCTCCATCCGGGCGACGGTCTGGCTCACGGTGGGGCCGCTCTGTCGTAGCCGCTCGGCGATGCGGGCACGCAGCGGCGGCACCCCCTCCTCTTCCAGTTCGAGGATGGTGCGCAGGTACATTTCGGTCGTGTCGACCAGGTCGTGAGACTTCATAACGTCAGCGGCCCTCCGGTGCACGATATTACCTCGGTGAACGACTGACGACCGCCGCCGAACCGCGTGCCGTCGACACGGATGGTGTTTGATGGTCGCCATGTCCGGTCCCCAGGAGCCGTTGGTCGAGGTCGACCGGCTCGCCGCCGCTCTCGACGACGTCGACCCGCCCACCGTGCTCGACGTCCGCTGGCGGCTCGTCGGCCCGCCCGGCCGCGACGACCACCTCGCCGGCCACCTGCCCGGCGCGGTCTTCGTCGACCTGGACACCGTGCTCTGCGGTGCGCCGGGCGTCGGCGGTCGACACCCTCTTCCCGACCCGGCGGCCTTGCAGGCCGGGCTCCGGGCTGCCGGCGTCCGGGCCGGTCACCCCGTCGTGGTGTACGACGGCGGCGACGGCATGGCCGCCGCGCGGGCCTGGTGGACGTTGCGCTGGGCGGGACACCGTCCGGTGAGCGTGCTGCACGGTGGCTACCCGGCCTGGGTCGCCGCCGGTCTGCCCGTCTCCACCGAGACGCCGAGTCCGACTCCCGGCGACGTCGTGGTGCGTCCCGGTGGGCTTCCGGTCCTCGACGCGGAGCAGGCCGCCGCGTTGGCCGACACGGACGACGCCGTGCTGCTCGACGTACGGGCGGCTCCCCGCTACCGGGGTGAGGTGGAGCCGATCGATCCGGTCGCCGGGCACGTGCCGGGCGCGGTCAACCTGCCCGCCGGTGAGTACGTCGGCCCGGACGGGCGCTTCCCGGCCGCCGACGTGTTGAGCGAGCGGTTCGCCGCCGCCGGGGTGACCGGGGCGCGGACCGTCGGGGCGTACTGCGGCTCCGGGGTGACCGCCGCGCAGGCGGTGCTCGCGCTGCACCTGGGGGGCCGCACTGATGCGGCGCTCTACGTCGGATCGTGGAGCAACTGGGTGGCCGATCCGGCTCGCCCGGTCGCCGTCGGGCAGACACCTGGCCGTTGACCAGCGCGTGCGGTGGGCCGGCCGCGGTCCCCGTGCGACGATGGGCTCATGTCCGACGACACGGTGGTGGTGTGGGACGAGTCGCTGCTCGCCTACGACATGGGCGACCATCCACTCGATCCGGTCCGGGTGGAGTTGACCGTCGCGCTCGCCCGTGAGCTGGGCGTCCTGGATCGTCCCGGGGTGCGCGTGGTCAAACCGGAGATGGCCGACGACGCGGTGCTCACCCGCGTGCACGACCCCGCCTACCTGGCCGCGGTGCGCGCCGCGCCGCGCGACCCGCTGTTCGCCGGATACGGGCTGGGCAGCTCGGACAACCCGGTGTTCGAGGGGATGCACGAGTCGAGCGCGTTGATCGCCGGAGCGACGGTGGCCGCCGCCGAGGCGGTTTGGCGCGGGGAGGCGCGGCGGGCGGTCAACGTGGCAGGTGGGCTGCACCACGCGATGCCCGCGCGGGCCTCCGGCTTCTGTGTCTACAACGACCCCGCGGTGGCCATCGCCCACCTGCTCGCCCTCGGTGCCGAGCGGATCGCGTACGTGGACGTCGACGTGCACCACGGCGACGGGGTGCAGCAGGTCTTCTGGGACGACCCCAGGGTGCTGACGGTCAGCCTGCACGAGACCCCGCTGGCGCTCTTCCCGGGCACCGGTTTCGCGGACGAGACGGGTGGGCCGGGCGCGCAGGGCACCGCCGTCAACATGCCGTTGCCCCCGGGTGTCGACGACAGCGCCTGGCAGCGTGCCTTCCACGCGATCGTGCCGTCGGTGCTGCGCGCGTTCCGGCCGCAGGTGCTGGTCACCCAGTGCGGCGCGGACGGGCACCGGTTGGATCCACTCGCCGACCTGAACCTGACCGTGGACGGGCAGCGGGCCACCTACCTGGCGATGCGCGCACTCGCCGACGAGCTCTGCGACGGTCGCTGGGTCGCCACCGGCGGCGGCGGGTACGCGCTGGTCGAGGTGGTGCCCCGGGCCTGGAGTCACCTGCTGGCGGTGGCCACCGGCGCGCCGATCGACCCGGCCACGCTCACCCCACCCGGGTGGCGGAGCCTGGTCGCCTCCCGTCGTCTGGGCCGCGAGGTGCCGCTGCGGATGACCGACGACGCGGACCCGTCGTACGAGCCGTGGCAGCCGACCGGTGAGCCCAACGCGGTGGACCGGGCGATCGCGGCCACCCGCAAGACGGTCTTCCCGCTGCTCGGGCTCGACCCGCACGACCCACGGGACTGAGCCGGGCCGTTCCGGTGACGACCGTGGACCAACCGGTGGACGTGCTGCTCAGCGACGGCAGCACGGTCCAGTTGCGACCGATCGACCCGACCGACGCACCGGGCATCGTGGCGATGCACAGCCGGTTCTCCGAGCGCACCCGCTACCTGCGCTACTTCTCGCCGTACCCGCGCATTCCGGAACGGGATCTGATCCGTTTCGTCACCGTCGACCACCGCGACCGGGAGGCGTTCGTGGTGGTGGCCGCCGGCCGGATCGTGGCCGTCGGCCGGTACGAGCGGCTGGGCCCGCAGGCCCCGGAGGCGGAGGTGGCCTTCGTGGTGGAGGACGCCTACCAGGGGCGGGGCATCGGCTCGGTGCTGATGGAGCACCTGGCCGACGCCGCCCGCCGCAACGACATCATGAGCTTCGTCGCGGAGGTGTTACCGGCCAACGGGACGATGCTGCGCGTCTTCGCCGACTTCGGCTACCAGGTCCAGCGCGAGTACGCCGACGGCGTGGTGCACCTGAGCTTCCCGATCGCGCCCACCGAGGCGACCCTGGAGGTGCAGCGCGGCCGGGAGCACCGCACCGAGGCCCGCTCGATCGCCCGGCTGCTCGCCCCTCGGGGCATCGCCGTCTACGGTGCCAGCGCCACCGGTCAGGGCGTCGGCGCGGCGGTCCTCGGGCACCTGCGCGACGGCGGGTTCACCGGGGCGGTCGTGCCGGTGCACCCGAGCGCGTCGACGGTGGCCGGCCTGCCCGCGTACCCCTCGGCGGTCGAGGCCGGGACCCCGGTGGACCTGGCGGTGGTGGCGGTCCCGCCGGAGGCGGCGACCGCGGTGGTCGCCGACGCCGCCGCGGCGGGGGTGCACGGCCTGGTGGTCATCTCCGCCGGCTTCGCGGAGGCCGGCGCCGAGGGCGCGGCCACGCAACGGGCGCTGGTCCGCGCGGCACACGCGGCGGGCATGCGGGTGATCGGCCCGAACTGCCTGGGCGTGGCCAACACCGACCCGACGGTACGCCTCAACGCCACCCTCTCCCCGGCACTGCCGCCGGCTGGACGGGTGGGCATCTTCAGCCAGTCCGGCGCGTTCGGGGTGGCGTTGCTCGCCGAGGCGGACCGGCGTGGCCTCGGGCTGTCCAGTTTCGTCTCGGCCGGAAACCGGGCCGACGTCTCCGGTAACGACCTCCTCCAGTACTGGCAGGACGACCCCGGCACCGACGTGATCATGTTGTACCTGGAGACCTTCGGTAACCCGCGTAAGTTCGCCCGGTTGGCCCGGCGGATCGGCCGCGCCAAACCTGTCGTCGCGCTCGCCTCACCGGCCCGCCCGGTCGGGGTCGGTGATGCCGCCGGGCCGGACGAGGTGGCGGTGGCCGCGCTCTTCGCCCAGTCCGGCGTGATCCGGGTGGACACCGTGCCGGAGCTGCTCGACGTGGGCGTGCTGCTGGCGAACCAGCCGTTGCCGGCGGGCGGGCGGGTCGGCGTGGTCGGCAACTCCTCGGCTCTGACCGGCCTGGCCGCCACCGCCTGCGTCGGGCAGGGCCTCACCGTGGCCGACGGTTACCCCCGCGACGTGGGGCCGAGCGCCGGTGCCGCCGAGTTCGCCGCCGCTCTCGCCGAGACGGCCGACGACGACCGGGTGGACGCCCTGGTGGTGGTCTTCGCCCCGCCGCTGCCCGGGCAGCTGACCGATGTGGACGCCGACGTGACCGCCGCGCTGCCCGCCGCCCTGGCACTGGGCAAGCCGACAGTGGCGACGTTCCTGGTCGGGCGGCTGCCGCCGGGCGTGCCCGCGTACGGGGGCGTGGAGGAGGCGGTACGCGCCCTCGCCCGGGTGCACCGCTACGCGGAGTGGTTACGCCGTCCGCCCGGGATCGCCCCCGAGTTGCCCGGCGTCGACCGGGCCGCCGCGCAGGCCGCGCTCCGCGCCGACGGCACCGATCCGGGTGCGCTGCTGGCCGCGTACGGCATCGATGTGGTGGCCTCGGTGACAGTCGACTCGGTCGACGCGGCGGTCGACGCGGCGGTCCGGCTGGGCTTCCCGGTGGCCCTCAAGGCGGCCGCCCCCGGGTTGCGGCACCGGCTCGACCTCGGTGCGGTCCGGCTCGACCTGCCCGACGAGCCGACGGTGCGTCGCGCGTACGCCGAGCTGGCGGCGGCCTTCGGCGCGGAGGCGCTGGTCCAGCCGATGGTGCCGCCGGGGGTGGCCTGCGTGGTGGAGGTGGTGGGGGATCCGGCGTTCGGGCCGGTGGTCGGCTTCGGCCTCGGTGGGGTCGCCACCGAACTGCTGGGCGATCGGGCCTGGCGGGCGGTTCCGCTGACCGACACGGACGCGACCGAACTGGTCGACGAGCCCCGGGCGGCGCCGTTGCTGCGCGGGCACCGGGGTGCCGCACCGGTCGACCGGGCGGCCCTGGCCGACCTGCTGCTGCGGGTGGGTCGACTCGCCGACGAGCAGCCCCGGGTGCGCTCGTTGACCCTCAACCCGGTGCTGGCGCGGCCGGGAGGCATCTCGGTCCTGCACGCCCAGGTGCGGGTGGGCGGCGTCGCCGCCCGCCCGGACACCGGCCCCCGAAGACTCTGAACGCGGCCGGTCAGGCGCGGCTGGAGATCTGTTGGACGGCCCAGGAGTTGCCGTCCGGGTCGCTGAAGAAGACGAACCCCACGTTGTCCAGTGGCTCCGGCACCGGCCGAGGATTACGGCCCACCACCTGGACGTCGCTGACCTGCACGCCACGGTCGACCAACTCCGCGTGGGCCCGCTCGATGTCGGGCACCACCAGTTGCAGGCCCTTGAGCGAGCCCGGTGGCATCTCCGGGACGACGCCCTCGCCGATCACGATCGAGCAGCCGGAGCCGGGCGGCGTGAGCTGGACGATGCGCGCCTCGTCGCTGATCACGGTGTCGTGATCGACGGTGAAGCCGAGCTGGTCGGCGTAGAACGTCTTCGCCCGGTCCACATCGGAGACCGGCACGATCACCACTTCCAACGTCCAGTTCATCGTCGCCCTCCTCGCGTCGCTCAACAGCTCCCCAGTCAAACACCCCGACGGCTCGGAAGACCCCGGCGAACCGCCAGGGTCTTCCGAGGGAACCGGGCGCGTCAGCAGGCGTACGCCTCCAGGCGCTGGGCCCGCTCCGGTGCGCGCAGCTTCAGCAGCGTCACCTTCTCGATCTGCCGGATCCGCTCCCGGGACAGCCCGAACTCCCGTCCGACCTCGTCCAGCGTGCGCTGCCGGCCGTCGTCGAGACCGAACCGGAGTCGGATGACCGCCTGCTCCCGCTGGGACAGGGTGGCCAGCACGACGCTGACCTCGTTGCGCAGCTCACCCTGGGCGGCGGCGTCACCCGGCTCGGTACGCGGATCCACCGAGGCCACGAAGTCACCGAGCGCGCTCTCGCCGTCGTCGCCGACGGCCTGGTCCAGGCTGACCGGCTCCCGGTCGTAGGAGATCAACTCGATGACCTGGATCTCGGGGATCTCCAGGGCGCGGGCGACCTCGCTGACAGTGGGCTCGCGTCCCAGCGTCACCGACAGCTCGCGGCGGGCACGGACCATCCGGTTGACCTGCTCCACCATGTGCACCGGGATGCGGATCGTGCGGGCCTGGTCAGCCATCGCGCGGGTGATCGCCTGCCGGATCCACCACGTCGCGTACGTGGAGAACTTGTAGCCCTTGGCGTAGTCGAACTTCTCCACCGCGCGGATCAGACCCAGGTTGCCCTCCTGGATCAGATCCAGGAACGCCATGCCGCGACCGGTGTAGCGCTTGGCGATGCTGACCACCAGCCGCAGGTTCGCCTCCAACAGGTGGTCCTTAGCGGCGCGGCCCTCCGCGACGATCAGCTCCAGGTCGGCCCGCAGCTCGGCGGAGACCGGGGTGCAGGTGGCGAGCTTCTCGTCGGCGAACAACCCCGCCTCGATCCGCCGGGCCAGGTCGACCTCCTGCGCGGCGGTCAGCAGCTTCGTCCGGCCGATCCCGTTGAGGTACGCCCGGACCAGGTCGGTGGAGATGCCACGCTCGTCGGTGGCGTCCAGGTCGACGAGGACCTCCGAGGTCCCGTCGGTGTCGGTCGTGGTGGCTGGGCGCGTCCGGTGTTCCGTCATCTGCAGGACCATCTCTGTCTCTCCCCGTTTCCACGTCTGTGCCGTGTCTCCGGCCCAGCGGTGCCGGTGTGAGACACAGCTTGGCGGGCGGGGCGTAAAACGGGAGTGAGGCGATCGGGCACCCGACAGGAATCGGGTCGGGTCGCTGGTGCGGTGTGTCGCCCGGGTGTGCGGTTGCCCGCCACGGTTACGTTGCGGACGGTCGGCCGACTCGGGTCGGCGAGGACGACAGATGGAGGACGGCGTGGTCTTCAAACGGCTCATGAAGGCGATGGGCGTCGGCGGCCCGTCGGTGGAGACGGTGCTGGCCGACCCGAACTGCCGCCCGGGCGGCCGACTGGAGGGCCGGATCCAGGTGGTCGGCGGCGACCACCAGGTCGACATCGACCAGGTGAGCCTCGGCCTGGTCACCCGGGTCGAGGTGGAGAGTGGCGACAGCGACTACGACACCACCCAGGAGTTCCACCGCCAGCAGATCACCGGCGCGTTCCGGCTGGAGCCGGGGCAACGCCACGACATTCCGTTCCGCTTCGCCGTGCCGTGGGAGACACCGGTCACCGAGCTGTACGGGCAGCACCTGCACGGCATGACGATGGGTCTGCGTACCGAGTTGGAGGTCGCCCGCGCGGTCGACAAGGGTGACCTGGACGCCGTGTCGGTGCGCCCTCTGCCGGCGCAGGAGCGACTGCTCGACGCGTTGCTGCGACTGGGCTTCCGGTTCGCCCGCGCCGACGTGGAACGGGGGCACATCTACGGGGTACGGCAGACGTTGCCGTTCTACCAGGAGATCGAGTTCAACCCGGCGCCGCAGTACGCCCGCTCGATCAACCAGTTGGAGGTCACCTTCGTCGCGGATGCGCAGCAGATGCAGGTGATCCTGGAGGTCGACAAGCGCGGCGGTGTCTTCACCGAGGGCCGGGACGCGTTCGGCCGGTTCACCGTGGATTACGCCACCGCCGACCGTACCGACTGGACCGTCGAACTCGACAACTGGCTCCGCCAGTCCCTGTCCCGCCGAGGCCTCTTCTCCTAACCCGACCTACTCCCACCCACGCGCGCGCCACCCGCCCCGCCGACTGTCCCCGGTTGATCATGAGGTTGACCGGCGATTCGATCTTCAAAGGGCCCGCCAACCTCATGATCAACCGGGCTGGGGAGGGGTGGGGGAGGGGGTTAGAGGTCTAGGAGGAGGGTTTGGGGACCGATATTGACGCTTTCCACGAGCATGTGGGCGCGGAAGCGGCCGGTCTCGACAGTCGCGCCGCGCTCGCGTAGCGCGTCGACCACGGCGGTCACCAGTGGTTCGGCCACCTCGGCGGGGGCCGCCGCCGTCCAGCTCGGGCGGCGCCCCTTGCGCGCGTCGCCGTAGAGGGTGAACTGACTGACCACCAGGATCGGCGCGCCGGTGTCGGCGGCGGACCGCTCGCCGTCCAGGATGCGCAGCTCGTGCACCTTGCGGGCCATCGTCTGGGCGATCTGGAGGGTGTCGGTGTGGGTCACCCCCAGCAGCACCAGCAGGCCGTTCTCGATCGCGCCGACAACGTCGCCGTCCACTGTCACGCCGGCCCGTCCGACGGTCTGCACCACCGCCCGCATCAGCCGATCACCGCCGGGCCCGCCCCGACGCCCGCCGCGGTCGAGCCCGTCGTCCGCCTCACGCGGTCACCCGCTCGATGAAGCCGCGCTCCACCAGGTGCGCCACGATCGGGCCGGCGGCCTCGGCCATCTCGTCGGGCTCGACATCGTGCGCGGCGGCGAGCAGGGCGAGCTGGTCACGCAGCGGCAACCGGCCGTCGGCGCCACCGACGAGCGCCAACACCAGCGGGTCGATCTCCTCGGTCCAGCGCAGGCCGTGCGGCATCGCGAGGACCTGCCGGTCAACCGCCCAGCCCTCGTCGCCCATGGTGGCCTCCTGCCGCAGTTGGAGGCCCTCGGCGGCCCGGTAGCGCTCGGCGAGCAGCGCCTCGGTGTCGCGTACCCGGAGGAAGTCCTGGCGGTCGAACCAGGCGGCGATCTGGTCGCCCAGCGGTGGCTGCACCCGCTGGCGCAGGTCCTCCACCCGCACCACCGGGTCGGCGTGCCCGCCCCGGCGCAGCGACACGATGCCGAAGCCGATCCCCTCCACCTTGTGCGCGTCGAACCAGTCCAGCCAGGCGGCCATCCGCTGCGGGTCGGCGGTCTCGCCGACGTCGGTGAGCCACAGGTCGACGTACGCCATCGGGTCGGCCACCTCACGCTGGATGACCCAGGCGTCCAGGCCGGTGCCGGCGAACCAGCCGGCCACCCGCTCGTCCCACTGCTCACCGGCGACGTGCACCCAGTTCGCGAGGTACTGCATGGTGCCGCCCTCGGTGAGCAGACCCGGGGCGGCGGCGGCCAGTTCGGCGCCGATCGCGTCACCGACCCGGCCGGAGTCGCGGTAGACGTGCGTGGTCGTACCCGGGCCGACCACGAACGGCGGGTTGCTCACCACCAGGTCGAAGCGCCGGCCGGCCACCGGGGCGACCAGGTCGCCGCGCAGCAGTTCCCAGTCCTGGCCGTTGAGGGCGGCGGTGGTCGCGGCGAAGCGCAGCGCCCGCTCGGAGAGGTCGGTGGCGGTCACCGAGTCGGCGTGGGTGGCCAGGTGCAGGGCCTGGACGCCGGAGCCGGTGCCCAGGTCCAGTGCCGTGCCGACCGGCCGGCGCATGGTCGCGCCGATCAGGGTGTGGGTCGCGCCGCCGACGCCGAGCACGTGCTCGGCGTGCAACGGGCGACCCGGGCGGGCGCTGGCCGGCACGTCGGCGAGCACCCACCACTCGTCCCCGTACGGCTCCAGGTCGACGCCGGCGCGCAGCCCGTCGCCGTACCGCTCGACCAGCCCGCCGGCCAACGCCTCCTCGATGCTCAACGGCGTCAGCGCGGCGGCCACCGCCGCCTCGGGCTCGGTCTGGTCGCAGATGAACACCCGGATCAGCGTGCCCAGCGGGTCGCCGTCCTCGGTGGCGCGCAGCGCGGCCCGGTAGTCGTTGCGGGCGACCGCGGCGGTCGCCTGCGCGCCCAACCTCTCGGCGATGCCGTGGCCGGTGAAACCGGCCCGGGTCAGCGCGGTGCGCAGCGCGTCGACACCGGCGGGGGAGAGCAGCATGTCGTGTTCGTCCACCCCGACATCCTGCCCCCCGTCGCGCCCCGGGTCAGCGCCACCCGGCAGATCCGTGCCGCCAGCGGTGCCAACCGAGAATGATCGACGTGGCAGCCAGGTGCTGCGTGTGCATCGTCGTACCTGAACGGTCGGGTCGTAGGGCGGATCAGCCGTCTGAGTTGCAGAGCGCCAGGGTGCCGAGTCGCTCGGTGTAATGGTCCGCCAACGCGTTGAATCGCACCCGGGCCTCGCCTGCCATGACCGCATCCCACGTCGAACGCAGCCGTGCCACGGTCTGCGCCACCGTGTCGAATGTCCGCTCCGGGTCCGCGCCAGCCCGCTCCGCCAGCCGCCGAAAGTGATCGCCGGTGACAGCGCTCGGTACCACCTCTCCATCCAGGCTGAGCGCCAGTGGCGCCCAACGGTAGGTGGAGTAGACCGATAAAGAGTGGAAGTCGTAAACAGGAGCGAGGTGCGGGGTCCGTCCGTCCGCGTACCTGATCGCCCAGTTCTTCAGATGCCCATCCGTATTGCCCACGATCAGCAGGGCGGCGAGACGAGCGATGAAGTCGTGGTAGCCCTCGTCCCCGGTCAGTTGCCGGATGCGGCGGCGAGACTGTCGTACGAGGCACCCGACTCGCTGTACTTGAACATGGGTTCGACGTCCACGACCTGGGCGAAGTCCTCCACGTGGATGCGTTCGCCAGGGGCGCGGTCAAACCGTTGGATGACGTAGACGAGATCGGTCGGGCGGACCAGGCCGTCGGGCAGACCCTTGACCTCATCGGCCCGCAGGAGATGCACCGCCGGCACCGGGAATCCGGCTGCAGCCAACCAACTCATCGTCAGGTATTCGTTGGCGGGCAGGTCACGCAGACCCTGGTCGGGCAGCTTCACGATCCACCAACCGCCCTGTCCGCTCACTGGTACGGCGAGCCGGTCGGTTGAGATCGAATATTTGAGCTGCACACCGGCCAACGAGTGGCGCAGCGGATGGTCGAGCTGACCCGTCTCCGGAGGAAAGTCGTCCTTCGGCTCGCTGTCGGCGTGCACGGTGACGGCACCCGGCAGGTTGCTGCCCACTCTGAGCAGCAGGGTGAAGTCCCCCACTCTGCCGCCCCCGAGTTCACGAACGATCTGGCGACGCAAAGCGCCCTCGGGCAGCAGGTTGGCGAACCAGGGGGGCAGGCCAACCCGGGTGCGTCTGACCGACCGGGGATCGTCCTCGAAGATCTGGCCGAGAACCCGGTGGTCGGGCGAGGAGAGGTCATCGTCGTAGATGAATTCGGATCCGCCCTGGTGAAACTGAAGTTCGCCCACCCGACGGCCGTGTAGCCGCACCTCGGCTGTCGTTCCGGTCATGTCACGCGGCCGTCCGCAGTATGTCCGTGAGTGATCGTCCGTCCCGTGCACCCCACTCGGCCATCCGGTTGACGTGGCCGGTGATGGTCCTGGAGCACTCCTGAGCCCGCAGATCCAGGAAGCCGGCCCAGTCGTCGCGCAGTGCCAGACGCCGGGCGTCCTCGGTGATCAGATGGCTGGCCGCGACGGCCGTGGAAGCGCCCACGAGGGCTGCGCGGGTGACACGTTCCCCGGGCGGAAGCACGAAACGGTTGGCGATCGTACCCAGGGCGGAGCCGCTGCCGTCGGGCAGCAGCGGCCGTAACGGACTGCCCTGTTCCAACAGGCGGGAGATGTCGATGATCTCGCCGCTGTTGAGATCGCGTGGCTCGGCCGAGAGTAGTCCCAGAGTGTTGAGTTTGGTCATCGCATGGTTGAAGTGGACCTTGTCCAACTCCGCCGAGAAGTCGGGGAAGGATTGCACTTGCCGCAACACGTTGGACGCAGCCGTTAGCGCGTCGGGTGCGTCAACCGAGTCCACCTGATTACGGACGTCGGCAACGCTGATCCCACGGGCTCGGGTGCCCGCGACAGCACTGCGCCAGACCCAGCGTCGCAGCAAGGTCGCTGGTCGGCCGGCCGGTGTTCCGTGCAATCGAATGAACCGGACCAGGATCGGCAGTACGTGTGAGTAGGGCAAGAGTCGAATGTGCGGGATGCCGCACTCGCCGCGCAGGAATTCGACAGCCTCCCGCAGTCGGGCGGCCACCTCCCGCAGCGTCTCCGCCGGGTCGTCCTGAGGGCCGAACTCCTGCCGGAAGTCCTCTCGGAAGATGTCGCCGCCCCGATACGCAAGGATGCAGCGCAAGGCCAGCCGGTCGTCGAGCGTTCCGAATCCGAGCGTGGCCGGAACCTGGCCCAGGCCATGCAAGCTGCTCAGCTCGTCACTGACGGCACCAGTGTGCAACGCCTGAAAGACTTCGGACTTGGTGAGCCGCTTCCCCGTGGTGTTCATCCGGGTGAAGATTTCGAGCAGGGCCTCCTCATCCGCCGAATGAACGATGTATGTCGGAATCTGGTACTCACGTATCGCCTTTGCTGCCTGATCAGCGAGGGCGAGTTGATCCTCGGAAAGCCACTCGGAGTTGTCCCGCATCCACCGGAGCAGGACCGCAGTGTCCAGCAGGGAGCTGACCGGTACCCAGGAACGCGGCGGCCGTTGACGGTTGCCGATGGTGTGAAACTCGCCCGCATCCAGGTCGAGATGGACCCGGAACCGTGGGTCGACCGAGCGGTCCGCCCGGGTCAGAGCACCAACGAGAGAGACGATGCGCTGCTGGCCATCGACAACCCAAAGAGCTGCGGCCGTCTCGGGCGCCACAACTTCCAGCGGGCCGACCTGGAGGCGTTGCGCCGGCGCCGGACGCCGCCACAGCAGCAGATTTCCGATCGGGAAGCCGCGTAGCAGACTGTCGAACAGTCGGACGATGTCCGCCGCTTCCCACTTGAAGGATCGCTGGAAGGGCGGGATCCGCACCAGTCCGGCGGTGACGTCACGCACCAGATCCTCCGGCGTGCGGTACTCGACCCGGGGCCTCTCCAAGCTAGGCACGGCCACCTCCTTCCAAGGACTCACCGACAGTATCGGCAACATGTCTCCAGTCCCAGCTACGCGGCCGACGAAACCCGCCGACGTCAGGGCTGTTGTTCACCCCCATCCGAGCGAACAGGCAGGATGGTCCGCATGACGCTCGTTCTGCCCATCGACCCCGAGGCCAACCGGCTGCTGGAGCGCAGCCCACTGGCCCTGCTCCTCGGCATGGTGCTCGACCAGCAGGTGCCGATGGAGAAGGCGTTCTCCTCGCCGTACGTGCTGACGCAGCGGCTCGGTCATGACCTGGACGCGGGGGAGTTGGCCGGGTACGACCCGGAGGCGCTCGTCGCGATCTTCGCCCAGCCGCCCGCGTTGCACCGGTTCCCGAAGGCGATGGCGGCCCGGGTGCAGGACGTCTGCCGGGTGCTGGTGGAGCGCTACGACGGGGACGCGGCGTTGCTCTGGGACGGGGTGGCCGACGGTCCGGAGTTGCTGCGCCGGGTGGCCGGGCTGCCCGGTTTCGGCAAGCAGAAGGCGCAGATCTTCGTGGCCCTGCTCGGCAAGCGGTTCGGGGTGACCCCGCAGGACTGGCGGCAGGCCGCCGGCGGGTACGGCGACCCGGGCGCGTACCGGTCGGTGGCCGACGTCACCGACGTCGACTCGCTGCGCCGGGTGCGGGAGTACAAGCAGCAGATGAAGGCGGCGGCGAAGGCGGAGAAGGGCTGACGCTCAGGCGGCGGTGGGGTGCGCCAGCGAGGCCAGCGCGCGCCGGACGTCGGCGAGCGAGACGGTGGCCGAGTCGTCCAGGTCGGCCAGGCCAGCCTCGATCCACTGGCGCATCAGGGTGGTGACGCCGATGCCCCGGGCGTCGGCGGCGGCGCGCACCCGCTCGTAGGTGTCCAGCGGCAGCCGGACCGACCGGCTGACCATCGGCACGTCCGTGTCGGGGGTGGGGAGGTCCACCGCCGGGCTCTCGTCGATCAGATCGGCGATCCGGTCGTCGCCGCTGTGGAACTGCTTGGTCGCGTCGTTTCGGTGCATCGTCACGGCCCCCCTCATCGGCGGTCTCTCCGTACGGCCTCGTCGTAGCGCTTGGACTCGGCGTCGCTCAGCTCACGGGCGGAGAGGATGTCCCAGTCGTTGTCGGTGCCATCGGCCTCGGCGAGCAGCACCGCCAGTCGGCGGCCCCGACGGGCGGCGGCGTAGACCACCATCACGTCGTCGCCCAGATGGCGGATGACCCGTCGGGCGCTGTGCAGCGCCTCCCAGACTTCCCCGGGCGTGACGTCGTAGACCCTCAGGTTGGCCAACGCCTCGTCGGTGAAGCTGAACCTGCTGCCCACGATCGGAGCGTACCACGCACGTAACACGCACCGGGACGGCGTGAAGGTGGCTGTTCGCGGCCTGACGGTGACAGGATGAGGCGTAATCCCTTGGAGGAGGTCCATGGTGAAGCGGCAGGCGTACCAGCCGATTCTGATCACCGACGCCTCGCGCAGCCAGGACGATCAGCTCAACAGTCGCCAGCGCCGCTATGTCCTGATGATGGGCATCCGCGTGCTGTGCATCGTCGTCGGCGCGATCCTGGTCGGTGCGAACGCCCCACTGCTCTGGCTCTGGCTGCCGCTGTGCGGCCTCGGCATGGTGCTCATCCCCTGGCTGGCCGTGCTGCTGGCCAACGACCGGCCGCCGAAGGAGGAGCACCGGCTGGCCAACCGGTTCCACCCCCGTCGGCGGGACGACACCCCGCCGATGAGCCTGACGGCCGAGGAGCGCCCCCACAAGATCATCGACGCCGAGCCCTGACCCGCGAACGGGCCAGGGCTCGTACCGTCAGGGCTGTGGGCGTGCGCCGGCGGTGGAGACGGCCAACGCCCCCAGGTCGGTGGCGCGGTTCAGCGCCGCCGCCGGGCCGGCTCCCGCCAGCCACGCGGTGAGCAGCCCGGCCGCGAAGGCGTCGCCCGCACCCGTGACGTCCACCACCGCCGTCCGGCGGGCGGCGACCGCGTGGACCGCCGCGCTGCGGTCGACCCAGACCGCGCCCGCCGCGCCCCGCTTGACCACCACCCGCCGGGCCGTCGCCGACAACACCCGCCCCTGCGCCGCCGGGTCCAGCCCACCGGCGAGCGCCGTCGCCTCGTCCGCGTTGACCAGCAACAGGTCGATGTCGCGTACCCAACTCAGGAACACCGCCGCACCGACCCGCCGCAGCGGCGCCGCGGAGGCCGCGTCGACGCTGATGGTGAGCCCACGCTCGCGCGCCGCGGCCAACGCCCGCAGGCCCGCGCCGCGCGACCCGGCGTCCAGCAGGGTGTACGCGGACAGGTGCAGATGCCCGGCGTCGGGCGCCGCGGCGATGGCCCGCTCGACGTGCGCGCCGCTCAGCCGCAGGTTCGCGCCCCGCTGGCTGACCATGCTCCGCTCGTCGTCGGCCGCCAACACGATGACCGTGCCGGTGGGTACGCCCTCGATCCGCTCGACCGCGCAGTCGACGCCCGCCCGGGTCAGCTCGGCCACCCGGTCCCGCCCCGCGTCGTCGTCACCGACAGCGCCGACGAGCGTGACGTCCACCCGTTGGGCGGCGATCCAGGCTGCGGTGTTGGCCGCCTGGCCGCCGCCGCCGAGGCTGATCTCCGCCCCGGTGTCCGAGCCGGCCGCGAGGGGCCCGGACAGCACGGCCACCACGTCGGTGATCACGTCGCCGACGACGACCAGCCGGGCCGGTCGCGTCACGCCGGGACGGTGGTGCTGCGGGCCGCCGCGGCGACCGCGATCCGCGCGGCCAGGTCGGCGTTGCGCAGGATGATCCGGACGTTCACCGCCAGGCTCGCGCCCTCGGTTGCCGAGTGGAAGTGCGCCAACAGGTACGGCGTGACCGCCTTCCCGGTGATGCCGTCGCGCTCCAGCAGGGCCAGGCCCTCGGTGAGTGTCCGGTCGTGCAGCTCCGGGTCGAGCTGCTCGTCGACCGGCAGCGGGTTGGCGACGAGCAGCCCGCCGGTGTGCACGGCGTGCTCGTCCCGGGCGGCGAGAACGGCGGCGACCTGCTCCGGTGAGTCCACCGACCAGTCCAGGTCGAAACCGGCGTCGGTGAGGTAGAAACCGGGGAACCGGCGCGTGCGGTAACCGACCACGGCGACGCCGAGGGTCTCCAGGCGTTCCAGCGTCGCGCCCACGTCGAGAATCGACTTGACCCCGGCACAGACCACCGCGATGGGGGTCTGGGCGAGGGTGGTCAGGTCCGCCGACTCGTCGAAGGTGTGTGCCGCCTCCCGGTGCACGCCACCCAGCCCGCCGGTGGCGAACACCCCGATGCCGGCCGCGGCGGCCACCGCGCTGGTCGCGGCCACCGTCGTCGCGCCGTCCGCCCCGGTCGCCGCCGCCACAGCGAGGTCGCGGACCGAGAGCTTGGTCACTCCGTCGACGGTGGCGAGGCGGGTCAGTCGGGCATCGTCGAGGCCGACCACCAACTCGCCGCGGATCATTCCGATCGTCGCCGGAACGGCCCCGGCGTCCCGAACCGCCTGCTCGATCTCCCGGGCCACCCGCAGGTTCTCCGGCCGGGGGAGGCCGTGCGAGACGATGGTGCTCTCCAGGGCGACGACGGGCCGGCCGTCGCGCAGGGCTTCGGCGACCTCGGTGCCGTAGCTGATGCGAAAGTCAGTCACGTTGGCACCGTACGGGGTCGGGTGTCCGCCGGCCTCAAGTGGACCCGGCCGTGATGACCTGCCAAACTTGGCGGTTGGAGGTGCAGACGTGAGCACAGAGGTTCTCGAGCGTCCGGAGCTGAAGGACGCCGACACCGGTCCCGAGATGTTCCACTACGTCCGCAAGGAGAAGATCGCCGAGAGTGCCGTCATGGGCACATTCGTCGTCGCGCTCTGCGGCGAGACGTTCCCGGTCACCAAGGCGGCCAAGCCGGGTTCGCCGGTCTGCCCCAAGTGCAAGGAGATCTACGACTCGTACCGCGAGTGAACGCGGGCCGGCCTCCCGGCCGGCGACGTAGCCTGCGGCGGTGACCACCTCCACCGCCCTGCTCCTCGCCGACCTGACCGGGGTGGCGGTGTTCGCCGCGTCCGGCGCCTCGGCGGCGGTGGCCAAGCGACTCGACCTCTTCGGCGTCGCCTTCGTCGGCTTCGTCGCCGCCCTCGGCGGCGGGATCCTCCGGGACCTGGTCATCGACGAGGTCCCACCACTGGCCTTCGCCGACTGGCGGTACGCGGCCACCGCCGCGATCACCGCACTCGCCGTCTTCTGGCTGCACCCGCAACTGGCCCGACTGCGCACCACGGTCCTGGTGCTGGACGCGGCCGGTCTGGCACTGTTCACCGTAACCGGCACGCTGAAGGCGCTCGACGCCCAGGTGCCGGCGGTCGGCGCATGCCTGATCGGCATGCTGACCGCGATCGGCGGCGGGCTCGGCCGCGACCTGCTCACCGCCGAGATCCCCGTCGTGCTGCGCCGGGAGATCTACGCGCTGGCCGCGCTGGCCGGCTCGATCCTCGTGGTGCTCCTGTACGCCACCGACCAGACCGGGCCGGTGCCGCTCACCGCCGCCGCCGTCCTGGTGTTCGGGCTACGCCTGATCGCCCTACGACGCCGGTGGTCCGCCCCGGTGGCGACGCTGCGCCCGCCGCGCACCGGTGACCCGGAGTGGTGAGACCGCTCCCGTCGGGGGTGACAGATGTGACCAGCGTGGCGTCGCCTGGGACGTGGGGCCGACGCTGGTTATGCTGAGTCGGCCTTCGCGGCAGCTTCTGCGCGGAGGCGTTTTCATGGGCGGCGGTCACCGTGGCCCTCGCCCCGGATCCGCCGTCGTGCGGTCGGAGAGGAGCTTCGCGTGGCAGCCCGGACGCCGGTACTCGAGACGTTCCCGGCACTACGCGCCTGGCAGCGTAAGGCCCTGGTCGAATACCTGCGACGGCGTACGGAGGACTTCACCGCGGTCGCCACCCCCGGCGCCGGTAAGACCACCTTCGCCCTGCGGATCGCGGCCGAGCTGCTCGCCGACGGCACCGTCGAGGCGGTCACCGTCGTCGCACCGACCGAACACCTGAAGAACCAGTGGGCCGAAGCCGCTGCCCGGGTCGGCATCCAACTCGACGCGGCGTTCCGCAACGCCGACGTGCACTCCGCGGCCGACTTCCACGGCGCGGTGATCACCTACGCCCAGGTGGGAATGGCCCCACAGGTGCACCGGCGGCGCACCATGACCCGACGCACCCTCGTCATCCTCGACGAGATCCACCACGCGGGTGACTCCCGATCCTGGGGCGACGGGGTGAAGGCGGCCTTCGAGCCCGCCGTACGCCGGCTGATGCTCACCGGCACCCCGTTCCGCTCCGACGACAACCCGATCCCGTTCGTCAGCTACGAACGCGGCGGAGACGGGCTGCTCCGCTCCCGCGCCGACTCGGTCTACGGCTACTCCGACGCGCTTCGCGACGGCGTCGTCCGGCCGGTGCTCTTCCTGGCGTACTCCGGGGAGACCCGCTGGCGGACCAACGCGGGGGAGGAGCTCGCCGCCCGCCTCGGTGAACCGATGACGCAGGATCTGGTGGCACAGGCCTGGCGTACCGCCCTGGACCCCGCCGGGGACTGGATGCCGCAGGTGCTGCGGGCCGCCGACGCCCGACTCACAGTGCTGCGCAACGCCGGCATGGCCGACGCCGGCGGGCTGATCATCGCCACCGACCAGCAGACCGCCCGTTCGTACGCCAAGCTGATCGAGCAGGTGACCGGCGAGAAGGCCGCTGTGGTGCTCTCCGACGACCAGGGTGCCTCCGCCCGGATCGCGACGTTCGCGGCGTCCGACCAGCGGTGGTTGGTCGCGGTACGGATGGTGTCCGAGGGTGTCGACATCCCCCGCCTCGCGGTCGGGGTCTACGCCACCAGTGCCAGCACTCCGCTCTACTTCGCCCAGGCGATCGGCCGGTTCGTCCGGGCTCGCCGTCCCGGGGAGACCGCGTCGGTCTTCCTGCCCAGCGTGCCGCACCTACTCGGGCTGGCCAGCGAGATGGAGACCGAGCGCGACCACGTACTCGGCAAACCCAAGGAGTCCGACGGCTTCGACGACGACCTGCTGGAACGGGCGCAGCGCGACGACCAGGCCAGTGGGGAGTTGGAGAAGCGTTTCGCCGCGCTCTCGGCCACCGCCGAGCTGGACCAGGTGATCTTCGACGGCGCGTCGTTCGGCACCACGGCGCAGGCCGGCACCCCCGAGGAGGAGGAATACCTCGGCCTGCCCGGTCTGCTCACCGCCGATCAGGTGTCGCTGCTGCTGACCAAGCGGCAGGCCGCACAACTCGCCGCCCAGCGCCGCCGTACCGCCGACGGGCCCGCTCAGCCGGCCGCTGCGCCCACCGCGGCGCCGCCGGCACCCATGAGCGCCGCCCAGCGCCGTGTGGCGCTCCGGCGCCAACTGAACGCTCTGGTGGCGGCACGCCACCACCGCACCGGCCAACCGCACGGCAAGATCCATGCCGAGTTACGCCGCCTCTGCGGTGGTCCCCCGAGCGCCCAGGCCACCATCGAGCAACTCGAGGAACGCATCGCCACCGTCCAGACCCTCTAGGGCCACCCACACCACCGACACCATCCGCATGCGCCCGCCGCCCGGCCCTGCGTTCGCCGCCCGGCGTCGTGTCCGCGTCCCGCGTCTGCCGCCGGGATGCCGTCCGCGTCCGCGCCCGTGTCCGCGCCGCGCCCGCGCCCGCGCCGCGCCCGCGCCGCGCCCGCGCCCGTGTCCGTGCCCGCGCCCGTGTCCGTGTCCGTGTCCGCGCCAAGATCCGCACAAGTTCGGGGATGTTGCTGCCTCGGACGTGCGGGAGGCAGCAACATCCCGGAAAGTGCGCGGATCTTGGGGAATAGTCCGGCGTGACGGGTGTACGAAGCCGTCGCACGGGGCCGCGCCCGGAGGGCGGGGGTTCGGGCAGGTAAAAGCCGACCGGAGACACCCTCGGGGTGCCTCCGGTCGGCTATGTCGGTTTGCGGATTCAGTTCGCCATCAGATCGGCGCCACGCCAGCTGAAATCGGGCTCCGTCGCGAACCGCTCGGTGATCTTCACGAGATCCTCCGCGTACTTGTTCGCATGGTGCCCGCAGAACACCAGCTCGCTCCCACCCGCCAGAGTGATCCGGAGCTTCCCGGCAGCATTGCAGCGGTCGCACCGTTCATCGGCGGCTGGGGGCGCCACCGTCTCGGGCGGCGGCGTGAGGGTCGGGGTCATCGCCTTCCTCCTCTGGTCGTCACCGATGAACAATCTCTTCGGTCGTTGCTCACCTATGGTGCAACACCCTTACTAGGCACTGCCTTCCCTGTGTGCCCGCGGGGGACCGAGGTCACACCTGGCAGGGACAGTGTGCCGTGCACCAAGGGTGCCACGTCAACGATCACATTCGTGCATCCGGACGATCACCATCTGGTGTTGCACGCCAGGTGGTCAAAACGACACGTTCGGTTGACGAAACCCGGTCAGTCCAGGTAGTCGCGGAGGACCTGCGAGCGGGACGGGTGGCGCAGCTTGGACATCGTCTTGGACTCGATCTGCCGGATCCGCTCCCGGGTCACCCCATAGACCTGGCCGATCTCGTCCAGCGTCCGCGGCTGGCCGTCGGTCAGGCCGAAGCGCAGGCGTACCACACCCGCCTCACGCTCGGAGAGCGTCTGCAGCACCTGCTGGAGCTGGTCCTGCAGGAGCGAGAACGAGACCGCGTCCACCGCGACCACGGCCTCGGAGTCCTCGATGAAGTCACCGAGCTGGCTGTCGCCCTCGTCACCGATGGTCTGGTCCAGAGAGATGGGCTCCCGGGCGTACTGCTGGATCTCCAGCACCTTCTCCGGTGTGATGTCCATCTCCTTGGCCAGCTCCTCCGGGGTGGGCTCGCGGCCCAGGTCCTGGAGCAGCTCGCGCTGGATGCGGCCGAGCTTGTTGATGACCTCGACCATGTGCACCGGGATGCGGATGGTGCGGGCCTGGTCGGCCATCGCGCGGGTGATCGCCTGCCGGATCCACCAGGTCGCGTACGTGGAGAACTTGTAGCCCTTGGTGTAGTCGAACTTCTCCACCGCGCGGATCAGGCCGAGGTTGCCCTCCTGGATCAGGTCGAGGAAGGCCATGCCGCGACCGGTGTACCGCTTCGCGAGGGAGACGACGAGGCGGAGGTTCGCCTCCAGGAGGTGGTTCTTGGCCCGCTCGCCGTCGCGGGAGATCCAGCCCAGGTCACGGACCATCTCCCGGACCAGCTTCTCCTCGCCCTCGTCGGCGGCCCGCAGCCGCTCGGCGGCGTAGAGCCCGGCCTCGATCCGCTTGGCCAGCTCCACCTCCTGCTCGGCGTTGAGCAGCGGGACCTTGCCGATCTGCTTCAGGTACGCCCGGACGGAGTCGGCGGAGGCGGTCAGCTCGGCGTCTCGCCGGGCCTGCTTGAGGGCCTCGGACTCCTCGTCGTCCCACTCGAAGTCGTTGTCGGTCGCCGAGGCGGCCGCGTCGGTCTCGGCGGCCTGGGCCAGCTCGGCGGGCTCCTCGACCACCACGTCCTCGATGGCGGCGGCGAGCTCCTCCGGGTCGATCTCGCCCTCGGCGCCCTCGCCCTTGGCCTTGGTGCCGGCCTTGGTGCCGGCGGCGGCGACCGTCGCCTTGGTGGCCCGGGTCGACTTGGTGGCCTTCGCCGGCGCGGCAGCGCCGTCGGCCGGGGTGCCGGTGGCCTTGCGTGCGGCCACCTTGCGCGGGGCCGGCGCGGACGGCGTGTCGTCGGAGGCGGGCGCCTGCTTCGGGGCGGGGGCGGCGGCCTTCTTGGTGGTCTTGGCGGTGGTGGCCCGGGACGCCGGTGTGGTCGAGCGGGCCGCGGCGACGCGACGGCGGGTGCTCGCCGAGCCGTCCACCACCACTGTCACTCCCGCCTCGGAGAGCGCCCGGAGAATCTTCTTGGCCTGGGCCGGAGTCACCTCGGCGGACTCGACGGTGCGCGCGAGCTGGGCCGACGTGAGCTGGCCGCCGGCGCTCTGGGCGTGGGCGATCAGGGTGTCGGTGAGCGAGCGAACGTCGGCGCCGGTCTGGCGGGGTTCTGTCACGAATGACCTTCCGGAGGCGAAGAGCGGGCACGGCCGGGTTGTCCGGCACAGCGAGGGGCAACCGGGCCGGGCGATGTGGTTGAGGGACCCTCGTGTCCCGGACCGGCCGGTGGTCGGCGGTCCGTGGCGCGTGGGCAGGGGTGAATTGTAACGCCGTCTGCGGCGATCATCCTGCGCCGCACTGCGTAACCGCAGCGGGACCGCCGATTCGGCGCTGATGTGGACTTTGTAAGGATGATACTCGCGCGGGGCCCGGAACGCCCCGGTCGTGCGGGAAGGGGACGTCGGGATGGAGCATTCGGCGCCGTCACCTCGGGAACTTCTGGCTGTCGCGCTGGGCGTCGCGAGGGATGCGGCGGCCACCGCGTACCGGATGCGGGTCGAGGGTGTTTCCGTGGCGGCGACCAAGAGCACGGTCACCGACGTGGTCACCGCCGCCGACCGGGCGGTCGAGCGGCAGGTGTTGGACGCGCTCAAACAGTTGCGACCGGACGACGCGGTGCTGGGCGAGGAATACGGTACGCGCGACACCGGGCCGGTCGCCCCGGGCGGCGTACGGTGGATCGTCGACCCGATCGACGGGACCGTGAACTACCTCTACGGGCTGCCGCACAGCGCCGTGTCGCTGGCTGCCGAGGTGGACGGGGTGGTGGTCGCCGGCGTGGTGCGCAACGTGCACACCGGCGAGGAGTGGACGGCCACGGTCGGGGGCGGGGCCTGGCGCGACGGTGTCCGCCTGCGCTGCTCCGGCGAGGTCGATCCGGGGCAGGCGCTGGTCGGCACCGGCTTCGGATACGACGCTGGTCGTCGCGCGCACCAGGCCCGGGTGGTGGCCGGGTTGATCGCGCACGTACGGGACATCCGCCGGCTGGGCGCGGCCGCGCTGGACCTGTGTCTGGTCGCGGAGGGCCGACTCGACGCGTACTTCGAGAAGGGTCTCGCGGCCTGGGATCTGGCGGCGGGTGGGCTGGTCGCGGCGGAGGCGGGGGTCCGGGTCGCCGGTCTGGCCGGTGCGCCGCCGGGGCCGGATCTGGTGATCGCGGCCCCGCCGGCGCTGTTCGGGCCGTTGCACGACCGGCTCGCGGAGCTGGACGCCGCAGGTGGCCCCTGACGGGCCGGTCAGACCGGCCCGGCGGTCACTTGGCGACCGGCGAGGGGCAGGAGCCCTTGGGCGCGCGGGGCGCGCCGATGTCACCGAGGGACTGGTTGACCTCGGTGGTGGTGGCGAGCTGCTGGAAGCCGTTGCCGAGCACCACGTCCACGGTGTCGTCGGTACGCTTTTCGTCGTAGCCCGGCACGGCGTTGTTCAGGAAGTACGCCTGGAGCAGGTGCGCGGAGCCGACACCCTTCGGGCCGTACCGCAGCAACGCCACGTCGTCGAACCCCTTGGATTCGTTGCCGATCTTCTTGACCTGGAACTTGCGGTTGCGGAAGTCGTCCGCGACGCTGCCGGCCCGGCCGGGCTCGTCGGTCGCGTTGAACACGTTGATCTTGACGTCCTTGGGCTCGTGCAGGGTCACGTCGGCCAGCGGCCAACCCTCCGGGCAGCCCTCGGCCGTTCCCGCCTTCCCCTGGGTGTCCCGGACGATCGCGGTCACCACGAATGCCAGGGCCAGCACCCCCAGCAGGCCGACGACGACGAGTGCTCGCACCCGCGCAAAACTCATCTGAGCACTCCCGGGACCTCAGGTGGGTGGCGGCGGCCGGAAACGATCGGACAGGCCGCCGGCCGTCGAATACGCCGCTGAGGTTAACGGTTGTCCGGCTGTGGCGTGGAAACAGCCCGACATCCCGGCGCGCCGACCGCGAACCGGGTACTACTACCCCTATCTTCGTGTCGCCTGAATCACATTGGGAACAACTTCGCGTGCAGGGGCGTACATCTCAGCCGCAAGGGCGGTATACATGCCTCGCCCAAGGGGGGGTAAGGTTCCGCGCTCGCGGGGGAGTCGCCCCGGCGAGCTCGACCCGTTCGGTCCTCGGGTCGGGTGCCCGACACAAGTGGTGGCCGGCCAGCGGAACCGAAACAGCGTCGTCCGGCGTTACAACCGGAAGCGACAACATCGATATGGGAGAGTGAAACCGATGGCCACCGACTACGACGCCCCGCGTCGCGACGAGGTCGACCTCGGCGAGGACAGCCTGGAAGAGCTCAAGGCACGGCGCGTCGACTCACAGTCGGGCGCGGTGGACGTCGACGAGGCCGAGGTGGCCGAGAGCTTCGAGCTGCCCGGCGCCGACCTGGCCGACGAGGAGCTCACGGTCAAGGTGCTTCCGATGCAGCAGGACGAGTTCCGATGCGCCCGCTGCTTCCTGGTCCACCACCGTAGCCAGCTGGCAGTCGAGCGTAACGGCGAGTTGATCTGCCGCGAGTGCGTCTGACATCAACGACACCGGCGGCGGCCTCCGGAACGGGGCCGCCGTCGCCGGTGTAGGCATGCGCCACCGGTGGGTACCTGCTTGACTCGTAACGGGTAGCCACACACCGGGAGGTCCGATGAGCGATCGACGCGGCACCACCGACGGCGGCACCGGCGACCTCGACGCCACCGGCGGTGTGGGTGATCCCGGCGCGCCCAGCGGCACCGGCGACCTGGGTGCCATCGGTGGCACAGCAGACCCCGGCGCCACCGGTGGCGCGGACGACCTCGGCGCCACCGTCGCCGCGCTGACGGCGGACGACATCGCGCCGGCCCGCCGCCGTCAACTGCTGACCCGGATGGTCGGGCAGGCCCGCGCACGGGGCATCTCCGACCTGTTCAAACCCCGTGCCGCCGTGCGCTGGATGGTCGACACCGTCGCCGAGATCGCCCCGCACGTCCCGGTCCGGGACCTGGACACCCTGCGTCGGCACTTTCCCGGCCTGGACGATGCCGCCCTGGCCGACCGACTCGTTCGCAACGCCTCCCGGACCACCGCCGCGATCGGCGCGGCCGGGGGCGGCGTCGCCGCCGTCGAGTGGACCGTCGCTCCGACCCTGCTCTCCGCGCCGGTGCTGCTCGCCGCCGAGACCGTCGCCGTGGTGGCGGTGGAACTGAAGCTGGTCGGCGAGCTGCACGAGATCCACGGCGTGGCGCTGCCCGAGGGCGGCAGCCAACGGGCGGTCGCCCTGGTGCACTCCTGGGCCACCCAGCGGGGCGTCAACCCGATGGTGCCCGGCGTGGGAGTGGGCGCGGTGCTCGGCACCGCCGCCCGCAAGGAACTGCGGGAGATGCTGCTGCGGCGGTTCGGTCGCAACCTCACCACCCTCGGGCCGTTCCTGACCGGCGCGGCGGTGGCCAGCTTCCTCAACCGGCGGGCCACCCAGCAGATGGCCGAGCAGCTTCAGGTGGACCTACGCCGGCGGGGCATCGCCCGACCAGCGCCACCGGCGGCGCTGCCGGGCCCGCCGACGGGAACCTGAGCGGGACGGCGTCAGCCCTGTTCGGTGGTCGGTCCGCTGACCGCCAGCGCGTCCCGCGCGGCCAGCACGGCCTCGGCCAGCTCGACCGGGTGCCGGGTGCTCACCACCCAGAACGGGGTCGGGTCGGCCGGGTCGTCGAGCACCACCTGCACGGCACCGCCGATCCACGGTCGCTGCACCACGAACGCGAGCGGGTCCGCGCCGACGCCGAGCACCTCACGGCGGCCGGCCGCGTCCAGCGGCACCACGTCGGCCACGAAGCGGACCGGCAGGCGCGCGTCGTCGACCCGCAGCTCGGAGCCGACGACACCGACCCGGATCCGGCCCAGCCACCACAGGCCGGCCGCGGTGAGTGGCAGCAGCACGGCGAACGGCAGCCAGGAGCGGAGGCCGGGGGCACCCATCCAGATCTCGACGGCCAACAGCGCGGCGGCGACCAGCCCGGCCAGCCACAGCCACCAGGGCAGGTCCAGCCGTTCGGCGTACGCCGTGCGGGCGTCGACCGGCGGCTGATCGGCGGACGGAGAGGGCGACATGCTCACTCCTGCGAGGGTACGGCGCACGGCGGCCGGGTGAACCGGCAGGATGGCAGGGTCACCCCGAGAAACGGACGGAAGAGGGGACCCGTGACCGACGTCGTACCCGTGCTCGTGCAGCTGCTCGACTCCGAGCTGCCGCTGCCCACGTACGCCCATCCCGGCGACGCCGGGGCCGACCTGGTGGCGGCCGCGGACGTGGAGCTGCCACCCGGTGGCCGCGCCCTGGTGCCCACCGGCGTGGCCATCGCGCTGCCGGAGGGGTACGTGGGCCTGGTCCATCCCCGTTCCGGTCTGGCGGCCAGGCTCGGCGTGACGGTGCTCAACGCGCCCGGTACGGTCGACGCCGGCTACCGGGGTGAGATCCTGGTCAACCTGATCAACCATGATCGGGATGTGCCGGCGAAGATCTCCCGTGGTGACCGGATCGCTCAGCTCGTGGTCCAGCAGGTCGCGCGGGCGCGGTTCGAGCCGGTCGCCGAGCTGCCGGCCTCCCGGCGCGGGACCGGCGGGCATGGTTCCACCGGCGGGCACGCGGGGCTGGTGCCGTCGCCGGCGGGTCAGGAGCGCGTCGAGCGTCGGACGGACGAGCCGGGCCGCGGGCAGACGGAAGAAATGGCAGGGTGAGTGTGAACAGCGGAGGGTGGGCGCAGTGATCTTCTCCCGAAAGCGGGCCGGTGCCGAGCGGCAGACCCGTGACGAGCGGGCCACCCAGGTCCCGGACCAGGGCGATGCGGCGCCGACGTTGGAGCGCGGGCCGTACGACATCTCCGAGAGCTACCCCGACGTGCAGCGGCTCGACCTGGGCAGCCTGCACATCCCGGCGATCGCCGACGTCGAGGTGCGGGTGCAGGCCGACCCGCAGGGCGTGATCCAGCAGGTCGTGCTGGTGCACGGCGACAACGCGCTCCAGCTGGGCGTCTTCGCCGCCCCCCGGTCCGAGGGGATCTGGGACGAGGTGCGCGAGGAGATCCGCCAGTCGCTGCTGCGCGACGGGGCGAGCGCCCAGGAGGTCGAGGGCGAGTACGGGCCGGAGCTGCACGCTCAGGTGCGTACCCCGGACGGCCCGACGAACCTGCGGTTCGTCGGTGTCGACGGGCCGCGCTGGATGGTCCGCGGCGTGTTCCAGGGCCCGGTGGCCACCGACCCGGCCCTGGCCGGACCGCTGGTGGAGTGCCTCGACGGCCTGGTGGTCGACCGTGGCCAGGAGGCGAAGCCGGTCCGCGAGCCGCTGCCGCTGCGGCTGCCTCGGGAGGTCGCCGACCAGGCCGCCGCCCAGTCGGGCGACGCCGCCGCCGAGCCGCGCCAGGTCTGACCCGAGCCCACCGGCCCGCCGGAATCGGCTCCGTCGGCGTACGCTGGCGGCACGGTTCCGGCGCCGCCGGTGCCGGCGAGCGTGGAGAGGGTGACGCGGAGGTCATGATGACCGACGAGGGCAGGGCGTCGCTGCGGCGGCTTCTGCAACGGTTCACCGCCAGCGAGGCCGAGATCGACGCGCAGGAGCTGCGTCGGGAGAGCGCCGAGTGCGGCGGGATCCCGGCCCAGCAGTGCTCCCGGGGTCAGCTGGTCTCGATCGCCGGTCGGCTGCGCACCGTGGTCTACACGCCACGCACCAACCTGCCCACCCTCGAAGCCGACCTCTACGACGGCAGCGACGTGGTCACCCTGGTCTGGTTGGGTCGACGGCACATCGCGGGCATCGAGCCGGGCCGGCACCTGACCGCGCGTGGTCGGGTGGCCGTCCGTGACGACCGCAAGGTCATCTACAACCCGTACTACGAGTTGGACTCGCCGAAGTGACGGCACCGCGGACGGAAGGCCGGCGATGACGACGGGACAGGACCGGGCGGCACAGCCGGAGATCGACCCTCAGGGCGACGAGCCGCTGCCGACCATCGCCGAGCAGATGGCCGACCAACTCGGCGGTTGGCGGGGCCTGGTCGAGTCGAGCATTCCGGTCGTGGTCTTCGTGGTCGCCAACATCATCGGCGAGTTGCGGCCCGCGGTGATCGCCTCGGTCGCCGTCGCGTTGCTGATCGCCGGGGTGCGACTGGCCCAGCGTCGGCCGATCCGGCACGCCGTCAACGGCCTGTTCGGCGTCGGCGTCGGCGCGGCCATCGCCTGGCGCACCGGCGACGAGCGCGACTTCTACCTTCCCGGTATCCTCTACGGCATCGGGTACGGCGTCGCCCTGCTGATCTCGGCGGCGATCCGGCAGCCCCTGGTCGGCTGGATCTGGTCGGTGCTGGTCGCGAAGGGTCGCTCGGAGTGGCGGGCCGATCCGAAGCTGGTGCGGACCTTCACCCAGCTCACCGTGCTCTGGGGCGTGGTCTGGCTGGCCAAGGTGGGCGTGCAGGCCGGGCTCTACCTGGCCCACCAGGACACCGCGCTGGGCGTGGCCCGGTTGGTGCTGGGCTACCCGCCGTACGCGCTGCTGCTGCTGATCACGGTCTGGACGGTGCGCCGGGTCACCCGGGACGCTCCGCCGACCCCCGTGCCCGGCGCCTGAGCGAGGCGGGGCCGGTCGGCCGTCGGTCAGCGTGAGCTGCGGGTCCGCTCGACGCTGTCCGGTCCGAGGACCACCACGCGGACCTGGTCCTCCACCTCGGCTGTGCAGACGAAGATCAGCTCGTCGCCGGCCTCGATCGGGTCGTCCGGGCTGGGCACCAGGACCCGCTTGCCGCGCAGGATCGCCACCAGCGCGGCGTCGCGGGGCAGCGGCACGGCGTGCAGGGGCTGACCGACGTAGGGCGCGGTCGGCGGCAGGGTGATCTCGACAAGGTTCGCCTCACCCTGGCGAAACGTCATCAGCCGGACCAGGTCGCCGACGGTGACCGCCTCCTCGACCAGCGCGGCCATCACCCGCGGCTTGCTCACCGCGACGTCGACCCCCCACTGCTCGGTGAACAGCCACTCGTTCTCGGCCCGGTTGACCCGGGCCACCACGCGGGGCACCGCGAACTCGGTCTTGGCCAACAGCGACAGCACCAGGTTGGCTTTGTCGTCGCCGGTCGCCGCGACCACCACGTCGCAGCCGGCGACGTTCGCCTCCTCCAGGCTCGCCACCTCGCACGCGTCGGCGAGCACCCACTCGGCGGCCGGCACCCGGTCCGGGCGCAGCATCTTGGGTTGGCGTTCGATGAGCATCACCTGGTGGCCGTTGTCGATCAACTCCTGGGCGATCGAGCGGCCCACGTTGCCCGCGCCCGCGATGGCGACCCGCATGGCTCAGTGCCCCCCTTCCGGCGGCGCCGCCGCCACCGACGTGACAGTCGCCACGATGTCATCGCTGACCAGCATGAACACCTGGTCACCCTCCTGCATGACGGTCGAGCCGGTGGGTAGCGTGCCGATGCCGAAGCGGATCAGGTAGGCCACCCGGGCGCCGGTCGCGTCCTCCAGGTTGCGCACCGACCGGCCGATCCAGTCCTTGTGCACGGGAACCTCGACGATCGACACCGTGCTCGTGGGGTCGCGGAAGATCTCCACGTTGCCCTCCGGCACCAGGTGCCGCAGCATCCGGTCGGCCGTCCAGCGCACCGTCGCGACGGTGGGGATGCCCAGCCGTTCGTAGACCTGCGCGCGGCGCTGGTCGTAGATGCGGGCGGCGACCCGGGACACGCCGAACGTCTCGCGCGCCAGTCGGGCCGAGATGATGTTGGAGTTGTCGCCGCTGGAGACCGCCGCGAAGGCGTCCGCGCGCTCGATGCCGGCCTGTCGGAGCACCTCGCCGTCGAAGCCCGCGCCGGTCACCGTGATCCCGGCGAAGTCGGGGCCGAGCCGGCGGAAGGCGTCGGCGTCCTGGTCGATCACCGCCACCGAGTGCCCTCGGGACTCCAGGCTGTGGGCGAGGGTCGACCCGACCCGGCCACACCCCATGATCACGACGTGCACGCTGTCCCTCCCAAGGTGCGACCGCCCCCGGCTGCCGGTGGCCTTCCGAGTGCGAGCCTGCCACGTCCGGGTGCGGAGCGGGGACCGACGGTACCCCGTCGTCGTGAGCGGAGGTGATCGCCCACCCCCGCGTTCCCGCCGTGGTGGTCGTACTCTTGGCGTTCGTGGCCAGTCCCACCTCGCTGGTGAAGCGACTTCTCCTCGGTCGACCGTTCCGGTCCGACCGGCTGCAGCACACCCTCCTGCCGAAGCGCATCGCGCTGCCCGTGTTCGCCTCCGACGCGCTGTCCAGCGTCGCGTACGCGCCCGACGAGATCCTGCTGACCCTCTCCATCGCGGGGGCCTCCGCGTACGTGTTCTCCCCGTGGATCGCCCTCGCGGTGGTCGTGGTGATGCTCACCGTGGTGGCGAGCTACCGGCAGAACGTCTACGCCTACCCCTCCGGCGGCGGCGACTACGAGGTGGCCAACGTCAACCTGGGCCCGAAGTTCGGCGTCGGGGTGGCCAGCGCGCTCCTCGTCGACTACGTGCTCACGGTGGCGGTGTCGGTCTCCTCCGGGGTGGCCAACCTCGGCTCGGTGGTGCCGTTCGTGGCCACCCACAAGGTCATGATCGCGGTGCTGGCGGTGGTCCTGCTCACCGCCGTCAACCTGCGCGGGCTGCGCGAGTCGGGCACCGCGTTCGCCATCCCCACCTACGGCTTCGTGATCGTGATGGGTGGGATGCTGCTCACCGGGCTGTTCCGGGTGTTCGTGCTGGGCGACGACCTCCGCGCGCCGAGCGCCGACCTGGTGATCCAGGCCGAGCACAGCGTGACCGGTTTCGCGCTCGTCTTCCTGCTGCTGCGGACGTTCAGCTCGGGTGCCGCCGCGCTCACCGGCGTGGAGGCGATCTCCAACGGGGTGCCGGCGTTCAAGGCGCCGAAGAGTCGCAACGCCGCCACCACCCTGCTGCTGCTCGGCACCATCTCGGTGAGCATGCTGGTCGGGATCATCTGGCTGGCCCGACTGACCCACCTGCAGTTCGTCGAGGATCCGGGTCTCCAGATCGTCTCCGGCCCCGACGGGTACGTGCAGAAGACGGTCACCACCCAGCTCGGCGAGACGGTGTTCGGCTCCGGCTCGATCCTGCTCTACGTGGTGGCCGGAATGACCGCGCTGATCCTGTTCCTGGCGGCGAACACCGCGTTCAACGGTTTCCCGGTGCTCGGCTCGATCCTCGCCCAGGACCGCTACCTGCCCCGCCAGTTCCACACCCGGGGCGACCGGCTGGCCTTCTCCAACGGCATCAGCTTCCTCGCCCTCTTCGCGATCGTGTTGATCGTCGGCTTCCAGGCCGAGGTGACGAAGCTGATCCAGCTCTACATCGTCGGGGTCTTCGTCTCGTTCACCGTCTCCCAGGCCGGCATGATCCGGCACTGGAACCGGCGTCTGCGTACCGAGCGGGACCCGGAGGCGCGCCGCCGGATGCACCGCTCCCGGGCGATCAACACCTTCGGCGCGGGCCTGACCGGCACCGTGCTGGTGATCGTGTTGGTCACGAAGTTCCTGCTCGGCGCGTGGATCGCGATCGCCGCGATGGCGGTGATCTACGTGTTGATGCTCGCCATCCGCCGGCACTACGACCGGATCGCCGTCGAGCTGACCCCGCCGGACGAGGGCCGGGCCGTGCTACCCGCCCGCAACCACGCGATCGTGCTGGTCAGCAAGCTGCACCAGCCGACGCTGCGGGCCATCGCCTACGCCCGGGCCACCCGCCCGGACACGCTGACCGCGGTGACCGTGAACGTGGACGAGAACGACACCCGGGACCTGCAGGCCGACTGGGAGCGGCGGGAGATGGCCATCCCGCTCACCGTGATCGACTCGCCGTACCGGGAGATCACCCGGCCGATCCTGGACTTCGTGGCCTCCACCCGCCGTAAGTCACCCCGCGACGTGGTCACCGTCTTCATCCCGGAGTACGTGGTCGGCCGCTGGTGGGAGAACCTGTTGCACAACCAGAGCGCCCTGCGACTCAAGGGCCGGCTGCTCTTCGAGCCGGGGGTGATGGTGGTCAGCGTGCCGTGGCAGCTCGCGTCGACGGCCAGCAAGAACCTGGACCGGCTCGACGCCACGCTGTCCCGGACACCGGCGCGCGGGCCACGCGGCACGGTGCCGCCGGTCTCCGCCCCGCCGGTGGCCTCCGCCCCGCCGGCCTCCGACTCGCCGGTGGTCCCGACGGCGCCGGTCTCCGCCCCGCCCGGGGAGGGCCCGGCCGGTGACGGGACGGGAGACGGTGGCCGTGGCTGAGCCGGACGAGCGCGGACTGGCCGAGGCGGAGCGGGTCGAGCTGACCGTCGACGCGGTCGCCCCCGGAGGGCACTGCGTGGCCCGGGTGGACGGACAGGTCGTCTTCGTCCGGCACGCGCTGCCCGGTGAACGGGTGATCGCCGAGGTGACCGAGGTGCACCGCGGGTTCGTGCGGGCCGACGCGGTGACGGTGCTGGACGCCTCACCGGATCGGGTCGAGCCGCCCTGCCCGTACGCGAAACCGGGTGCCTGCGGTGGCTGCGACCTGCAACACGTGGCCCCGGAGGCGCAACTGGCCTGGAAGACCGCCGTGGTGCGCGAGCAGTTGGTCCGCCTCGGCGGGCTGACCGACGCCGAGCTGGACCGGCTCGACGTCCGGGTCCGGGCGTCGCCCGGCGGGCTGCTCGGCTGGCGCTCCCGGGTCCGCTACGCGGTGGACGCCGCGGATCGGGCCGGCCTGCTCAAACACCGGTCGCACGAGGTGGTGCCCATCGACCGCTGCCGGATCGCCCACCCGGCCATCCAGAAGCTGCCGGTGCTCAGCCCGACCGGCGCGCGCTGGTCGGCCGCCGAGGCGGTGGAGACCGTCGCCAGCACCGGCGGGGACGTCACGGTCACGGAGATCCGCGAGGGAGTGCCCGCCCCGGTGAGCGGGCCGGCCGAGGTCCGCGAGGTGGCCGCCGGGCGGGACTGGACGCTGCCCGCGTCCGCGTTCTGGCAGGTGCACCCGGCCGCGGCGAGCACCCTCTCCGCTGCGGTGCTGGAGCTGTTGGACCCGCAGCCGGGCGAGATCGCGTGGGACCTGTACGGCGGCGCGGGGCTGTTCGCCGCCGGGCTGGCCGAGCGGGTCGGTGCGACCGGCCGGGTGACCCTGGTCGAGACGGCCGGGCAGGGCGTCGCAGCGGCCCGGGAGAACCTCGCCGACCTGCCCACCGTGGAGGTCGTGTCGGCCCGGGTGGAGACCGCGCTGGCCCGTCGACGGATCACCGGCCCGGTCGACGTGGTGGTGCTCGACCCGCCGCGCTCCGGCGCGGGCGCCCCGGTGGTGCGCGCACTGGCCGCCGCCGGCCCGCGGGCGGTCGCGTACGTGGCCTGCGACCCGGCGGCCTTCGCCCGGGACGTCCGCACCTTCGCCGATCTCGGGTGGCGGCTGGCCGCGGTGCGGGGCTTCGACCTGTTCCCGATGACGCAGCACGTCGAGCAGGTGGGGCTGCTGCTCCCGCCGACGGCCTGACTACCCTGACCCGATGAAGATCGTCGGGTTGATGTCCGGGACGTCGTACGACGGGGTGGACGTCGTCGCGGCGGAGTTCGACGTCGAGGGGGACACCCTCTGGCTGCGGCCGTTGGGCCACCGTGGGCTGGACTACGACGAGGAGTTGCGCGCCGAGATCGCGGCGCTGCTGCCCCCGGCGACCACCACCGTCGAGGCCGTCTGCCGGCTCGACAACCGTCTCGGCGAGGTCTTCGCCGACGCGGCGGCGATCGGCCTGGAACTGGCCGGTGGGCGGGCCGACGCGGTGGTCTCGCCCGGCCAGACGGTCTTCCACTGGGTCGACGAGGGCCGGGCCCTGGGCACCCTGCAACTGGGCGCGGTGGCGCGGGTGGCCGCCCGGGTCGGCGTACCGGTGCTCGGTGACCTGCGCTCGGCGGACATCGCCGTCGGCGGGCAGGGCGCGCCGCTGGTGCCGGCCTTCGACGCCCTGCTGCTCGACGCCGCCGCCGGACCGCGCGCGGCACTGAACCTCGGCGGCATCGCCAACCTCACCGTGGTCGCCCCGGGGGCACCGGTCCTCGGGTACGACGTGGGCCCGGCCAACGCGCTGCTGGACGCCGCCGCCCGCCGCTTCCTGGACCAGCCGTGCGACATCGACGGCGCGCGGGCGGCCGGCGGTCGGGTGCATCCCGGGCTGCTCGCCGCGCTGCTGGCCGAGCCGTACTACGCGGCGGTCCCGCCCAAGTCCACCGGCAAGGAGCTGTTCCACGCCGGCTACCTGGACCGGCACCTCGCCGCGCTGGACACGCCGGTGCCGGTGGACGACCTGCTGGCCACGCTGACCGAGCTGACCGCGCGGGTGGTGGCCGCCGAGTGCGACAGGCACGGCGTGACCGAGGTGATCGCCGCCGGTGGTGGGGTGCGCAACCCCACCCTGCTGCGGCGGCTCGCCGCCCTGGGCGACGGCCGGTGGCGGCTGCGCGGCACCGACGAGTTGGGCGTCCCCGCGCAGGCCAAGGAGGCGTACGCCTTCGCGCTGCTCGGCTGGCTGTCCTGGCACGGGCTGCCCGGGTCGATCCCGTCGGTGACCGGCGCCGCCCGAGGCGCGGTGCTGGGGTCCTGGACACCCGCCGGGCCGACGTACGCGGGCCGTCCCGCCGAACCACCCCGGCGGCTGCGGATCCGGCCCTGATCAGGCAGTCATCCCGTGGGCGTGGGTACGCCGGGCTCGGCCCGGGCTGCGGAGTACCACCGGGCCGATAGACTCTCCGGTCATGAGTGTTGAAGAGGACACGGCCAACCACGGCCGGCTGCTCGGGACGGTGCGCGGTCCGCAGGACGTCAAGCGGATGTCCGGCGAGGAGCTGGACGTCCTCGCCGCCGAGATCCGGGACTTCCTGATCGCCAAGGTCTCCCGCACCGGTGGGCACGTCGGGCCCAACCTCGGTGTGGTCGAGCTGACCCTGGCCATGCACCGCGTCTTCGACTCGCCCCGCGACCGGCTCCTGTTCGACACCGGCCACCAGGCGTACGTGCACAAGATCCTCACCGGGCGCCAGGCCGGCTTCGACAAGCTCCGCCAGCGCGGTGGCCTCTCCGGCTACCCCAGCCAGGCGGAGAGTGAGCACGACCTCATCGAGAACTCGCACGCCTCCACCGCGCTCTCCTACGCCGACGGCCTGGCCAAGGCGTACGCCCTGCGGGGTGAGCAGCGCAGCGTCGTGGCCGTGGTCGGCGACGGCGCGCTCACCGGCGGCATGTGCTGGGAGGCGCTGAACAACATCGCCACCGCCGGCAACTCGCTGGTGATCGTTGTCAACGACAACGGTCGGTCCTACTCGCCCACCATCGGCGGCCTGGCCGACCACCTCTCCTCGCTGCGGCTCAACCCGGGCTACGAGAAGGTCCTCGACACGGTCAAGGACGCCCTCGGCTCCACCCCGCTGGTCGGCAAGCCGATGTACGAGGTGCTGCACGCGGTCAAGAAGGGCATCAAGGACGCCGTCGCCCCGCAGGCCATGTTCGAGGACCTCGGCATCAAGTACGTCGGCCCGGTGGACGGGCACGACGTGGCGGCGGTCGAGGCGGCGCTGCGCGCGGCGAAGAACTTCGGCGGCCCGGTGATCGTGCACGCGGTCACCCGCAAGGGCTACGGCTACCGTCCGGCCGAGGAGGACGACGCGGACTGCCTGCACGGCCCGAGCAGCGCCTTCGACGTCGAGACCGGCGCCCTGCTGGCCGCCCCGTCGGTGAAGTGGACGCACGTCTTCGCCGACGAGCTGCTCGCCATCGCCGACGAGCGCCCGGACGTGGTGGGCATCACCGCCGCCATGGCCGAGCCGACCGGCATCGCGAAGCTCGCCCGCAAGTACCCCGAGCGGGTGTACGACGTGGGCATCGCCGAGCAGCACGCCGCCACCTCGGCGGCCGGGCTGGCGCTCGGCGGCCTGCACCCCGTCGTCGCGGTCTACGCCACCTTCCTCAACCGCGCGTTCGACCAGGTCCTGCTGGACGTGGCGATGCACAAGCTGCCGGTGACCTTCGTGCTGGACCGGGCGGGCATCACCGGCCCGGACGGCCCCAGCCACTACGGCATCTGGGACATGTCGGTCTTCGGGGTGGTGCCCGGGCTGCGGATCGCCGCCCCCCGCGACGCCGCCACGCTGCGGGAGGAGCTGCGCGAGGCGATGGCCGTCGACGACGGCCCCACCGTGCTGCGTTTCCCGACCGGCTCGGTCGCTGCGGACCTTCCGGCGCTGCGTCGGGTCGGCACCGTCGACGTGCTGGCCGAGTCGGCGCGTACCGACGTGCTGCTGGTGGCCGTCGGCTCGTTCGGCCAGTTGGGCATGGAGGTGGCCGCCCGGGTCGCCGAGCAGGGCTACGGAGTCACTGTGGTCGACCCGCGCTGGGTGCGTCCGGTCCCGGCGGAGCTGGTCGACCTGGCCGCCCGGCACCGGCTCGTGGTCAGCGTCGAGGACGG
The DNA here is from genome assembly GCF_029581275.1 of Micromonospora sp. WMMD1155. Classification (NCBI taxonomy): domain Bacteria; kingdom Bacillati; phylum Actinomycetota; class Actinomycetes; order Micromonosporales; family Micromonosporaceae; genus Micromonospora; species Micromonospora sp. WMMD1155. The sequence goes on along the minus strand of NZ_CP120742.1, from coordinate 1,030,345 downwards.
CGTACGGGTCGGCGGGGTGGGCGACGCGCTCGCCCAGGCGATGCGTGACGCCGACGTCCGGGTGCCGCTGAAGGACCTGGGTGTGCCGGCCGACTGGCACCCGCACGGCACGCGGGCGCAGATCCTCGCTGACCTGGGCCTGACCGCTCAGGACGTGGCGCGCGACGTCACCGGCTGGATCTCCGGCCTGGACGCCACGCCGGACCGCCTGACCCCGAGCGACGCGGCCGCGCAGAACTGACCCGATCAACGCACGGCGGGCGCTCCCTCCCGGGGACGCCCGCCGTCGCGTCGTACGGGTCGGGGTGGGGTTAGTCGGCTGGTTTCACCGAGCGGTAGTGGGTCTTGTCGGTGTTGGCGAGGCTGTAGGTCTGGGAACGGGACGGGCTGGGGATGACCGCCAGGCCGGGCCGCTCGACGAGCAGCGGAGTGCCCGGCGGCACCGACAGGGAGCTGTCCCGGGTGGGCCGCCAGCTGAGCACCACGAGCGGTTGACCGGGGACCGGCAGTTGGTACGCCTGCAACGGGGTGGCCCGGTCGGCGGGGGAGACGACCGGCGCGCTCCCGTCGGCCGGTCGGTAGACCACCGCGGTCATCGCCCCGGCGTCGGTGTCCCAGCTGAGCTGCTGCAACTCGGCTGCCTCGCCACCTCCGAGGGCGACCTCGCCGAGCGAGCGGACGGTGAGCTTCGCCATCGGCCAGGACGTCGGCACCGAACGCGGCGCGTCCCGGTCGCCGATCCGGCGCGGGATGCTGCCGAACGGGCCACGGTCCCCGGCCAACACGCAGGTGTCCAGGCCGGTCAGTGCCCGCCGCCCCGTGCCCGACTCGTCGCGGACCAGCGGATAACGCGGATCGACGGTGCCGGTGCCCAGGTCGAGTAGCCGGTCGGCGGCCCGGCCCCGGGGCAGCGACTCGGTGCTGCGCAGGGTCGCGGTCACCCCGACGGCCGTGCAGGACGGCACCTCCACCGGCGCGCTGAGACCGTCCGCCACGGCCAACGTTCGATCCTGCGGCCCGACCAGCGTCTGCACCCGAGCGGAGACCAGGTAGCGCCGGCCGGCCGCGGTCTGCACCGGCAGCACGTCGGAGTAGACGAGGTAACCCGGGTCGGTGTACTCGGTGGCGCGGGTCACCGCGTACCGGTCGCCGTCGCGGGTGAGTTGCAGCAGCCAGGAGGCGCTCTCACCGGGCACGTCGGCGGCCACCAGAGCCAACGGGGCGCTGTCCACCCGACCGGAGAAGAGGATGCCGGACGAGGGGAGGTGCGCCCGGTCGTCGTCCGGTGAGCGCCAGTCGCGGACGGCCCGGGTGACGGCTGTCGTCGCCGTGGCGTCGGCCGACAGGTCACCCCGGGGCGGCCAGACGGCCAACGCCCCGTCCAGGGTGTCGTACCCGACCCGCAGGTCCTGCGACTTCCGCTCGGCCACCGGGCCGCAGGCCGTGCTGACCAGCAGCGCGCTGAGCAGGACGGGAAGCGCCCTGCCGTACCGACGGCCTGGAGTCACCTGGCCCGCCCCCGATCGCTTCACCGTCGCTGTCGGAAAGCGCCATAGTACGAGATGTCCGACGCGAACCCTCAGTTGCCCGCCGCCGAACTCGCCACATTGGACCACACCGGGGCTTTAGTGCTTTTTCGTTGCTCCGGTAGACTCCGCCGACTGTGACGCCTGCCGAGTCCCGGGCCCTGCCCGCGCCGCACCCGGAGGCCGCCGCCGGCCCCGACGAACTGGTGAACTACCGCACACCTGTCGGCATCCTCGCCGGCCCCGCCGCCCTGACCGGCACGTCCACCGCCCCGGCCGAGTCGCCGCCCGCCTCCGGCGCGGCGCTCGCCGCGACGACCGACGCCACCGCGCCGGCCCCCACCACGACCCCGGACGCCCCGGCCGAACCCGTAGTGCCGGTCGAGCCGGACGCTCCGGTCGAGCCGGACGCTCCGGTCGAGCCGGACGCTCCGGTCGAGCCGGACGCTCCGGTCGAGGACGCGGCGCCGGTCGAGCCCGGAGCGGCCGCCGACGACGCGGAGGCGGTGGCGACCAACCGCTGGTGGCATCGCTGGAGCCGGCGGCGACAGCACCTCGCCGTGGGCGGGTTGTTCCTGCTCGCCGCGCTCTGGGTCACCAGCCGGATCTGGCTGGACCCGTCCGGTCGGGTGGCGTCGCTCTACACCGGTGACCCGGCCCAGGTGCAGTTCTTCCTCGCCCACTCGGTACGCGTGGTGCTGCACGGGGAGTATCCGTTCTACACCGAGCAGTTCAACTACCCCGACGGCGTCAACCTGATGGCCAACACGGCGGTACTGGCACTGGGTATCCCGATGGTCCCGGTGACGCTGCTCTTCGGGCCGGCGGTCTCCTTCGTGGTGCTGGTGACGCTCGGCCTCGCCGGAACCGCGATGGCCTGGTACCTGATGCTCTCCCGCCACCTGGTGCGCACCCCGCTCGCCGCCGCGGTGGGCGGCTGGTTCTGCGGTTTCTCGCCCGCGATGCTGTCGCACGCGAGTTGGCACCCGAACATCATCAGTCAGTTCCTGCTGCCGTTCATCATCTGGCGGGTGCTGGTGCTCACCCGGTCCGGTCGGCCGATCCGGGACGGGGCGTTGCTCGCCCTGCTGGTCACCGCGCAGGCGTTCATCAACGAGGAGATCCTGCTCTTCACCGCGCTGGCCTGCGGGGTGTTCCTGCTCGCGGTGCTCGCTCAGGAGCCGGCCCGCTGGCGGGCGGCGTGGCGACCGCTCGGCGTCGGTGTGCTGACCTGCGCGCTGCTGGCCGGGGCGCTGCTGGCGTACCCCCTGTACGTGCAGTTCGCGGGGCCGATGGCGTACCACGGGCTCAGCGACGCGGTACGCGACTACGGCAACGACATCGCGGCCTTCTTCGCCCAGGGCTCGCCCACCCTCGGCGGCAACCAGCGGGCCAACATCAACCTGGCGCCGAACTACTCCGAGGAGAACGCCTTCTTCGGTTGGAGCCTGGCGATGATCGCCATCGGCATCGTGGTCTGGCTACGCCGGGAGATGATCGTCCGGGCGCTCGCGGCGACCGGCGTGTTCTTCGCCGTGCTCTCCCTCGGTGAGCGGGTCTCCTGGTGGGACCGGGAGCTGTTCACCGGGCCGTGGCAGTTCCTGGTGCACCTGCCGCTGCTGGACGCGGTGGTGCCCACCCGGTTCGGCCTGATCACCAGCGTGGTGGTCGGTCTGCTGCTCGCGCTCGCCGTCGAGCGGGCCTGGGCGCTGCGCCCGGCCGACCGGCGTACCGTTCGGACGCTCACCGCGGCGGGCCTGGCGTTCGCGCTGCTGCCGATCGCTCCGATGCCACTGCGGATGGTCTCCCGTCCGCCGGTGCCGGACTTCATCACGGCCGACCGCTGGCGGGCGTACGTCGGACCGGACCAGACGCTGGTGCCGATTCCGGTGCCCAGCATGGGCAACACGCACGGCATGCGCTGGGCGGCGGCGACCAACCTCGACTTCAAGATCCCCGGCGGTTACTTCCTCGCCCCGCGCAACGGCAACACCGGCGACCGGGGTCGGTTCGGCGGCCGACCCAGCGGTGTGGGTCAGATGCTGGAGGAGGTGGCGACCACCGGGCGTACGCCGAAGCTCGACGACCGGCAGCGGCGTCGCTTCACCGACGAACTGCGCCACTGGAGGGCCGCGATCCTGGTGCTCCCGGTCCGTCAGCAGAACTCCGAGCCGCTACGACGTGCCGTCGAGGATCTGGTCGGCCCCGGCCGCCAGGAGTTGGACGTCTGGGTGTGGGACGTTCGGGCGCTGACCGACCGTTCGGTGTGATGACCACCGGGACGGCGTCCCCGACCGAGGCGCCCGCGACCGAGGCCCGTACACCCCGTCCGGACCGGCTCCGGGACCTGCTGGTGGTGACCGGCTACCTGACGCTCGCCGTCGTGCTGACCAGCGCGCAGTGGGGGTACCAGTGGCGGCTGTTCCACCAGGCGGGCGACCAGATCCTCTTCGAGTGGATGCTGGCCCACGCGGCGCACGCCGTCGTCGACTGGGAGAACCCGCTCTACAGCGCCCTGTTGAACTCCCCCGACGGGGTGAACCTGATGGCGAACACCTCGGTGCTCGGCCTGGGCGTCCCGTTGACCCCGGTGACGCTGCTCTTCGGCTCGCAGGTCGCGTTCTGCGTGGCTGTCGTCTGCTGCCTCGCCGGCACCGCCTCGGCCTGGTACGCGCTGCTGCGCCGCCGCCTGGTCACCACCCGGGCCGCAGCCGCGGTGGGTGGCCTGGTCTGCGGTTTCGCCCCGGGCATGATCGCCCAGGCGGGCGCGCACCTGCACATCGCCGCGCAGTTCCTGGTGCCCGCGATCCTCGCGGTGGTGTTCCGGCCCACCTCGGACGGGCCGCACCGGCTGGCCGGAGTGTGGCGACCCGGCATCGTCCTCGGGCTGCTGCTGGTCTGGCAGGTCTTCATCGGCGAGGAGGTGCTGGTCTTCCTGGCGCTCGCGGCCGGGGTGTTCGCGCTCGGCTACGCGCTCGCCGACCGGGTGGCCGCCCGGCGGCTCGCACCGGCCCTGTTCGGCCGACTGGCGGTGGCGGCCGGTGTCGCGACGGTGCTGCTGGCGTACCCCGTGTGGTTCCAGTTCTACGGCCCGCAGCACTACTCGGGGATGGCGTTCGCCGCGCACGCCTTCCAGTTGGACGCCGCGTCGTTCACCGCGTCGGCGCGGCAGACCGTACTCGGCGACGACTGGCTCCCGGGGTTGCTCTCGCCGAACCCGACCGAGGAGAACTCGTTCTTCGGCCCGGGGTTGCTGGTGCTCGCCGTGGTGATCGTGATCTGGCTGTGGCGGCGACCGCTGGTTCGCGCCCTGGCCGGCTGTGGGTTGGTGTTCGCCCTGCTCTCCCTCGGCACCGAGCTGCGGGTCGACGGCACCGCCACCGGCATCCCCGGGCCGTACCGGCTGGTCGCCGGGCTGCCCCTGCTCGACCTCGCGGTGCCGGCCCGGTTCGCGCTGGTCTGCGTACCGGTGCTGGGTGTCCTGGTGGCGCTCTCCCTGGACCGGGTCCGCGGGGCGCGTCGGCTGTCGGCTGCCCCCGGGCTGCCGGTGCGGTTGCTGTGGGCCGGGGCGGTGGCCGCCGTGTTGCTGCCGTTGGTGCCGACGCCGATCCGGGTGGTGCCGGTCAACCCGGTGCCCGGGTTCGTCGCGGACGGCGGGTGGCGGTCCCTGGTGCCGCCGGGTCGCACGCTGGTCGCCGTACCGCCGGTGACCGGCGCGGCGCGGAGCCCGGTGATGCTCTGGTCCGCCCGTAGCGGGCTGGCGTTCAGCGCGCCGGGCGGCTACTTCATCGGCCCCAGCGGCCCGGACGACCCGGCGGCCCGCTGGGGTGCGCCGGACCGGCCCACGTCGGTGCTGCTGCGCCGGGTCGCCGAGACCGGCGCGGTGCCCGTGCTGACCGACCTCGACCGCCGCCGGGCCGTCGAGGACCTGCGGCACTGGCGGGCCGCCGTCGTGGTGCTCGGCCCGCTGCCCAACGCAGACCCGGTCCGGCGGACCGTCGACGACCTGCTCGGGCCGGGTCGCCCGGTGGACGGCGGGTGGGTGTGGGACGTGCGGAACCAGGTCGGCTGATCAGCCCACCAGGGCGCGGACGTCCCAGACCCAGACGTCGTCGACCCGCTGCGGCGGCCCGATCAGGCCGGTGACCAGCTCACGCAGCACCGCCTCGCGTGGGTGCGCCCCGAGAACCACCACCGACGCCCGCCAGAACCGCAGATCCTCGACGGCCTGGCGGCGGTTCTCCTCGGTCAGCACCGGGACCGCGTCCTTGTCCATCGTGGAGTAGACGAGCGTGCTGGTGGGCCGGTTCGGCGCGCCGAAGACCCCCTCGCCGACCTCGTTCGGGCCGATGAAGTAGCCGCCCGGGATCGGGAACTCCTGCCCGGTCAGCGCGCTCCAGCGCAACGTGGGCAGGCCGTGCACGTTGCTCGGGATCGGCACCGGCACCAGGGTCCGGCCCGCCGGCACGTACGGCCGCCAACCACCCGAGGTGATGAAGTGCGGTGGCGGGTCGATCTGCTGGGCCGGCAACGGCCGGGGGAAGAGCGGCAGCACGGCGAGGGCGACCGCCGCGTACCCCACCGGGCGCAGCCAGCGGCGACGGGTCGCGACCGGCGCGGGCTGGTCTCCGGCCCCGGTGTCGTCGGGAGTCGCCGCGACCGCGTCGCCCGCGCGCTGCGCCGGCACCCGCGGTCGGTCGGCCACCGGGCGTCCCTGGCGGTGCGCGGCGTCCCAGGTCAGGGCGAGCAGGACGCCCACCGCGGCGGCCACCACGAGCGTCAACCGGGTCGGCATCATCATCTCGACCAGCGGCAGGTCGTCCGGCACGTACGACCACGGGCCGCGCACATCCGTCTCGACGCCGTCGAACCGCACCCGGGGCCCGATCGACGCCACGGTGAAGACGACGATCAGCACCGCGGCGATCCGGGCGGGAAGTGAGCGGCGGACGAGCAGCACCAGGGCGACCACCGTCAGCAGCACCAGCGGCCAGCCGAACCAGGTGTTCTGCTCGGTCAACCCGATCGTCTTCTCCACCGCCGGGTCACCGGCCCAGGTGTCGCGGGCGAAGGTGACGAAGGCGACCAAGTCCTCGCCCCAGTTGTGAAAGACGCCGCCCTGCAGGCCCCGGTAGGACTGTGGACCGTTGAACTGGAACCAGATCGGGTACGCGGCGAGCACCAGGGCGAGCCCGCCGGCGACGCCGAGCCCGGCCAGGAACGTGCCGGCGGCGGCCCGGGTGGCGGCCGGGCGCTGCACGGCGTACGCGAGCACGACGACCAGGCAGGCCAGGGCGGTGAGGAGCAGCATCTCCTCGTTGATGAAGATCTGGTACGTCACCAGCGCGCCGAGCACCAGTCCGTTGCGCCGCCACCGGCCCGGCTCACCGAGACGCAGCACCCGCACCACGATCAGCGGCAGCAGGAAGTTGGACACGAAGTTGGGTTGGCCGTTGGCGTGGTGGACGATTCCCGGCGCGAAGCCGAGGAACGCGCCGCCGACGAACGCCGCCGCGCGGGAGCGCACCAGGTGGCGGGAGAGCATCCAGTAGCCGGTGCCGGCGGTGGCGGCCAGCGCTCCACCCAGGTAGAGCGCGTACATCACCTGGGGGCCGAGCAGCATGGTCAGCGGGGCCAGCGGCAGGGTCACCCCGAGCAGCGAGGTGTTGGCGATCATGTTCACCCCGTCCGGGGCGTTCTGCCGGGCCGTGAACAGCGGATTCTCCAGGTGCCGCACGGAGTACGCGCCGTGCGCGAACAGCCACTCGAACCAGCTGTGGTCGGTGGGCAGGTGCGAGGAGACCCGGCCGTTGACGTCACCCCAGTAGTTGAGGCAGACGAAGACGCCCAGCAGCACATAGGCTCCGAGGGCGAACAGGTCGGCTCGGGCCGGACGGCGTCGAGGCCGTCGGGGCGACTCGGCCTCGGCCGGGTCGGCGTCGGTCAGGGGATTCAGCGAAGGGTCTACCACCGGCACGGCCACGACGGGCCATCGTACAGGCCCGGTTCCGTCGCTTTTGCCGGGCCGGTGCACCCACGGCCGGTTTGCCGGACGGTGACCAGGGGTGACGGAAGGACGCTTGTTGTCGATCATCGAGCTGGGCGAGGTCCGGGACGAAGCCTCGTCGACGCCCACGGTCCGTCGACCGCGCGCTGCCGGCCGCCCGCTGCGCAGCGTGGCGGTGCTGGTCCTCGCCCTGGTGCTGCTGGCCGCTGCGACACCGGTGCCGCAGCAGGTGGTGAGCGTGGTGCCGGCGGTGCGGACGTCCACTGCGTACCTCGGCGGCGACAGCGTCTTCGTGGTCGACCCGCCGGCACCGGAGGGGGAGCGGTACCTGACCGCGTACGCCCAGCCGTCCCGGACCGGTGCGGGCGTGCATAGGCGGTGGCAGGCCCCGCTGGCCCGCCTCGGTGACTACCTCGACGTCCGGGTCGAGCAGGGGCTGGTGTTGGCGATGGCGGTCAACGACGACGGAGTGTTCGAGACCACCGCCTACGACAGCGCGACCGGCCAGCGGCGCTGGCAGCACCCCGGTGGTCCCCAGCCGATCGCCCAGGGCGGCCTGCTGCTGACCGAGAACCGGGGAGACCGGGAGGGCGCGATGGGCCGGGTCGATCCCGGCACCGGGCGGGTGCTCTGGTCGATGTCGATCCCGGCACCCAGCAATCCCGCCTACCACCGTCGAGACGGCCAGATCGACCAGTTCGTGCTCCTGCAACCGACCGGCGAGGTGCAGGTGTACGACGCCGGCACGGGCCGCCTGCTGCGCGGCATCGACACGCTGCCCGGTGACCGGGCGGCGTACCAGCGGGTGTGGGTCGTCGACGACCTGCTGTTGCTCGTCCCACCCGGCAGCACGCGCCTGATCGCCTACCGGCTGGCCTACCTGCAACCACTGTGGACGGCCGAGGTGCCGTTGATCTCGTTCGTGTTCGCCTGCGCGGATCTGCTCTGCGCGGTACCGCAGACCGGTGGCCTCCAGGTGCTCGATCCGGCCACCGGCGTCGTACGGTGGTCGGACTCCGGTCCGAACAACCTGGCGGACGTCCGGCATGGTCAGTTGCTGATGGCCAGACCCGGTCGGGGTTACGAGGTGTGGGACGCGGCGACGGGGCGGGTGCGCACCGAGCTGGGCCCGTGGGCCCTGATGCAGGTGCTCGGGCCGGACGCTCCCCTGGTCGGGACGCGGTCGGGTGACGACGGCCGGATGGTCGTCGCCGAGCTGGATCTGGTGGCCCACCGGGCGCGGATCGTCGACGTGTTGCCGGCCATCGCCGGCAGCTGCCAGGCGTCCCTGCCGATGCTGCTCTGTCAGCGCCTCGACGGCACCACCGCGCTGTGGCGGTTGACCCGATGAGCGACTCGGTGATCGACCTCGGTGTGCTGCGGCACGGCCCGGACCCGGACCCGTCGCCCCGCCCACCTCGCGCCAACGGTCGGCAGCTGCGCGTGGCGCTGGTCGCCCTGCTCGCGCTGCTCACCCTCGCCGCCGCCGGTGCGCCGCAGCCCCGGCGATCCGTGGTGACGCTGCCGGCGCAGCCCGGGGCCGACGTGCTCGTCGACGGGGACCTCGCCGTGGTGATCGAGCCGACCAGCACGTCCAACCTGCAGCAGCGGCGACTGGCGGCGTATCGGCTGCCCGGCGGCGAGCCGGCCTGGCAGGCGCCGCTGTCGGCGGACGCCCGGTACTGGGGGATCTTCCCGCTGGGCGAGTTGCTGGTCGTCACCGGGTTTGAGATCGGCCCGCGAGGCCGGGACGTGACGACCATCGCGCTGGACCGGGCGACCGGCGCGTACCGGTGGCAGCAACCGGCCGGCGCCAACCGACTGGCCGACGGCAACCTCCTGCTGCGTGCCGGCGGCGAGAGCGAGCCGAGCGTCCTGCGCGTGGTCGACCCCTGCTGCGGCACCGTGCGGTGGCAGTTGCCCGCGACCACCGCCGAGATCACCTTCCGCGAGACCGAGCGCGGGATCGATCGGCTGATCCTGAACCCGCCGGACGGGCCGACGGAGGTACGCGATGCGACCACCGGAGCGGTGCTGGCTCGCGCCGACCTGCGACCAGCCGATGGTGGGCGATTCGGGCTGGAGGTGCTGAACGACCTCCTGCTGGTCATCGACCGGGGTTCGGGCGCGGTCACCGCGTACGGCCTGGACCAGCTCGACCGGCGCTGGATCCGCCCGAACGTGACCGTCGACTTCGCGCTGGACTGTGGCCCCGTCCTGTGTTTGCGCACCGGTGCCAACCAGCTGCAGGCGCTCGACCCCGCCACCGGCGAGGTGCGCTGGAGCAGCGATCGTTGGGGGTGGGCGTGGGGGGCCGAGGATCGGCTGCTGGCCAACGTGGTCGGCGGCGGGGATTCGCCTGGCCGCTTCGTCGTGCTGGACGCGCCCACCGGTCAGGAGGTGGCCGTCCTGGGCCAGTGGGACCTGTACCGACGGGATCGGGGCGGTCCGCTGACGACCGTCCGCAAGCACCCCGATGGCGGGGTGGTCGTCGGTGAGGTGGATATGCGAGCCGGGACGGTACGCAAACTCGACGTGCTGCGCGATGCCACCGGGGATTGTCAGGTGACCGACTCCCACCTGCTGTGCGTGGGCCCCGGTACCTACCGGCTGTGGCAGTTGCGCCGGTGACTACCAGTTCGCCTGGGCGGGCGGCGGGGGCAGCGGCACCGACGGGGGTCGCAGCACGTACGCCACGCCGCCGCTGCCACGCTGCCAGACCGCCTCGAACGGCTGCCGGGGCACGGTACGGCGGACGCCGTCGTCGTCCGGGGCGTACGGGTCGTTGAGCACCGGGTCGCCGTCGTCGGTGAAGCCCACCAGCACCATGAGGTGCCCCCGGGTGTCGTAGGCGAGACCCGGCACCTCGTCGGCCCGGAACGCGGCGGACACGATCAGCGGGACGCCGGCCGCGACGAACGCCTCCGCCTCGGCCAGCGACCGGAGCCGGGTGACGAACGCGTCCACCCCGAACCGACCGGCGTACGCGGTGTTGAACGGCCAGTTGCCGGCCCCGGCGTACGCGTGGTCGTAGCAGTGCCGGGCGGCGTGCACCACCACCGGGCGCGGGCCGGGCGGCTGCACCCAGGCGTAGTGCTCCTCCGTCGGCCCGAGGCCCCAGTAGGCGAGCACCATCGAGGTGCAGGTGGGGCTGCACCAGGAGTCGCCACCCCCGCCCCACTGCGGGTACCGGCCGGCGTGCAGCCGCTGCGAGTAGCGGGGGACGTCCAGCACCCGCCCACGGGCGGCGGACGAGGCGGGCGCCGACGCGTCGGTCGGGCCGGTCAGCGCGGGGCCGGTGGCGACCGCGCCGAAGCTGCGCAGCACCGGTCCGGTCGGGGCGCCGACCGGTCGGCACCGGGTCACCCGCGCCTGCCAACCGGTGACCATCGCACCGGCCACGACCAGCGTGTCGGTGTCGACGGCGGCGTCTCCGTCGCGCTGCCCGGGTATCGAGGTGCGTCGTACCGCCCGGTCGTCGGCGGCCCAGCGGGCCAGCCGATACCAGCCGGTGGCGGGGGCGTCGTCGTGCCAGCCGCGCAGCTCGACCTCGATCCAGCAGCCGTCCGGGGTGTCGGCGGTCCAGGACGGCACGACCTCGGCGACGGTGAAGCCCACCGGCACCGGAGGTGACGTCCAGGTGCTCCGCCCGTCGACACCGCCCTCGTCGCCGTCGAACGCGCCGTCGGCCGGCAGGTGGAAGACCCGGTACACGATGTCCCGCCGGGTGGGTGGTGCCGCGATCGTCATTCCAGGTCCGTCCGTCGCTCGGTGCCGCCGGACAGCATCGCGTACGCCGAGATGGTCCGCAACGCCGACCGGTGCGGGCGGCGAGGGACGATGGTTGCCGACCGGCACTAGGTTGTCGGTGGTCAGCAGCGAGGAGGCCGGGATGCGGGTACTGGTGGTGGAGGACGAGCGCAACCTCGCCGACGCGATCGCACGCGGGTTGCGCAAGCGGGGGATGGCCGTCGACGTGGCGTACGACGGAGACGCCGGGCATGAGGCGGCGTTCGTCACGCGGTACGACGTGGTGGTGCTCGACCGCGACCTGCCGGGAGTGCACGGTGACCAGATCTGCGCCGACCTGGCCGCCTCCGGCGCGCTGACCCGGGTGTTGATGCTGACCGCGAGTGGCACGGTGGCGGACCGGGTGGAGGGGTTGCAGCTCGGCGCGGACGACTACCTGCCCAAACCGTTCGCCTTCGACGAGTTGGTCGCCCGGGTGCAGGCGTTGGGCCGCCGGGCCACTCCGGCCGCTCCGCCGGTGCTCGAACTGGCCGACCTGGTGCTCGACCCGGCCCGTCGGGTGGCCACCCGCGCCGGCCTGCCGGTCGACCTCACCAACAAGGAGTTCGGGGTGCTCAGCGAGCTGCTCAAGGCTCGTGGCGCGGTGGTCTCCAGCGAGGAGCTGCTGGAACGGGTCTGGGACGCGAACACCGACCCGTTCACCACGATCGTCCGGGTCACCGTGATGACGCTGCGCAAGAAGCTCGGCGACCCGCCGCTGATCGAGACGGTGGTCGGCGCGGGTTACCGCACCGCCGAGGTGAGCTCGTGAGCGCGAGGAGTGAGCCGGGTCTGCGAGCCCCGCAGTCGCGAACGGAGGGCGCACGGTGAGCGCGAGGAGTGAGCCGGGTCTGCGAGCCCCGCAGTCGCGAACGGAGGGCGCACGGTGAGCCGCCGGTTGCGGCCCACCCTGCGACTGCGGCTGACACTGCTCAACGGGGTGCTGCTGATCGGGGCGGGGGCGATCCTGGTCGTGCTGGCGTGGCTGCTGGTCCGGGACGCGCTGCGGCCCACCGACGAGTTGCTGCCCGGCACGACGGTGGTGCTCGCCGACGGCGAGTCGATGGACGCGGCCCAGTGGCAGCGGCAACTCGTCGACGCCGCCTCCGGGGAGCTGCTGGCCAAGGGACTGGTCGCGCTGTTGGCGGTCAGTGTGGTCGGGGTGGCCGGCGCGTACGCGGTGGCTGGTCGGGCGCTGCGCCCGTTGCACCAGGTCACCGCGACCGCGCAGCGGCTCGGTGAGGCGACCCTGGACCAGCGGATCGGCTACTCGGGCGCCGACGACGAGGTGGCCGAGCTGGCCAAGACGTTCGACGCCATGTTGGACCGGATCGCGTCCGCCTTCGAGGCGCAGAAACGTTTCGTGGCGAACGCCTCGCACGAGCTGCGTACCCCGCTCGCCGTCATGCGGACCGAGATCGACGTGACGCTCAGCGACGACGACGCGGACGCCGCCGAATACCGTCGGATGGCGACAGTGGTCCGGGACGCCTCGGAACGCGCCAACGGCCTGGTGGACGCGCTGCTGGTGCTGGCCCGCAGCGAGGCGCAGGCCGGGCGGCAACTGGGTCGGCGTACCGAGTGTGACCTCGCCGCAGGGACCGTCAACGCCTTGTCGGCGATGCGCCGCGAGGTGGAACGGATCGGCCTGCGGGTGCAGACGTCACTGGAGTCCGCGCCCGTCGTCGGCGACCCGGGGTTGCTCGACCGGCTGGCCGGGAACCTCATCGAGAACGCGGTCCGCTACAACCACCTGCACGGCCGGCTCTGGGTGCGTACCGGCACCGACGGCGCCCGGTCCTGGCTGGTGGTGGGCAACACCGGGTTCGAGGTGGACCAGGCCGACGTGCCGGGCCTGTTCGAGCCGTTCCGGCGCGGTGGCCGGGAGCGCACCGGCGCCCGTGGTTCCGGCCTGGGGCTGTCCATCGTCCGGGCGGTCTGCACGGCGCACGGCGGGACGGTGAAGGTGATCGCGCAGCCCGGCGGTGGCCTGGAGGTGACCGTCACACTGCCGTCGGCGGACGCCCCGGCGGTGTCCGGGCCGGTGCCGACGGTCGGCTGAACGGGGTTGCGGGCGGCGCTCGGCCGATGGCAAGATCACCGGGTCGGCTCGGAGAGTGAAAGGGGGTGCGTCGATGTCCACCAGTCATGACTCCGCACCCCGGGTCTTCGCAGGCTGACCCCGGGCGGCGGAGCGTCCTCATCCGAAAGTGGAGGGACCACCCGTGTATCCACGGATCCGCAACATCAGTTTCGACTGTCACGACACGTACACCCTGGCCGGTTTCTGGTCGGCGGTGTTCGCCGGGTGCTGCGTGCTCCGCAGCGCCGGGGAACGTGTCGGCAGCACCACTGTGGAGGACCAGCCGTGAGTTCGATCATCCATAACATCAGCATCGACTGTCACGACACGTACGCCCTCGCGGGCTTCTGGGCGCAGGTCTTCGACTGCCCCCGGCAGCCCGACGACTTCCCCGGCGACCCGGAGGCGATGCTCCTGCCGCCGGGCGGCCCGGAGGTGCTGTTCATCGCGGTGCCGGAGGGCAAGACGGTGAAGAACCGGCTGCACCTCGACCTGCAACCCGCCGACCGCACCCGGGCCGAGGAGGTCGAGCGGCTGCTGGGGATCGGCGCGACGCTGGTGGACGACCGGGTCAGCCCGACCGGCGGCGGCTGGGTGGTGCTCGCCGACCCGGAGGGCAACGAGTTCTGCGTACTCGGCAACGAGGCCGAGCGGGCGGCGGCAGCGACGGCACGGGCCGCGGCGCACGGCCACGAGCCGGCCTGATCGTCGGCACGGGGCCCCGGCCACCCTCGGGTGGTCGGGGCCCCGGTCGTCGACGGCTCAGGAGCGCTGCTCGACCTGGCCCCGGATCGTGACGAACTCGGCCTTCGTCTGCTCGGCGGTCTTGAAGTACATGACCACCATGCCCAGGCTGCCCCGGTCGGCCCACACGCACACACCGAGCGGCACGCTCTCGGCCTTGCCGTCACCGCACTTCGCATCACCGCCGAGCGGACCAGGATCGACGGTCGCCAGGTTGGTCAGCGTCAGCTCGGTGGAGAGCCCGTTGATCGCGTCGTCCAGCTCCTTCTTCGGGTCCGTCAGCAGGCCGGACGCACCCGCGATCATTACGAGGTCCTGCTTGGCCGGGTCGCCGTAGAAGGCGCCGACGGTGCTGGTCTCGTTCTGCACCTCCGCCTTCATCTCGGTGACCAACTGGTCGGCGGCCGCCTGCAGGTCCGGCTCCGTGATCTTCGGCCGGCCGGCGAGGGTGGCCGGTGCGACCAGCCGGGTCTTGGTGGCGTCGACGACGTCGCCCACGTCGTCCTTGACCGTGAACCAGATGGCCGCCACGCCGCCGAGGCAGACCACCAGCAGCACGGCCAGCACGATCAAGATGATCTTGCCGACGTGCGACTTCTTCGCCGGCGGCGGGCCCGCGAACTGGCTGGGGTCACCGTACGGCTGACCCGGCTGTGCGGGCGGGAACCCCTGCTGCTGCGGAGGCGGCCAGCCACCGGGCTGCTGGGGCTGGCCCGGCTGCTGGGGCTGGCCCGGTTGACCGGGGTGCTGCGGCGGGTTGGAGGAATCGTGCGGCGGGCCGTAGGGACTGGCCGGCGGCTGGGACATTCAGTCAGCTCCAAGATGGGGGTGCGAAACGCGTGATCCTAACCCGTTGTGGAACACGGCGTTGTCCCTGCTGGAGGGCCCTTCCGGCGGTGAGCTGATCACAAACGGTCGCGGTGGTCGGGCCGCCCACGATGGACGGTCCGACCACCGCGACCGGTGGTGTGGCGTTCGGTCAGGCCGGCAGGCTCGCCGCCCCACGCGGCAGGAACCGCTGACCGGTGACCCGCTCGGCGGTGCCGGTCCGGTCCAGGTACGGCGTGACGCCGCCCAGGTGGAACGGCCAACCGGCGCCCAGGATCAGGCACAGGTCGATGTCCTGCGCCTCGGCGACGACACCCTCGTCCAGCATCAGCCGGATCTCCTGCGCGAGGGCGTCGAGCGCGTTCTGCCGTACCTGCTCGGCGGTCAACGGCTGGTCACCGACGACGAGCAGCTTGGCCACCTCGTCGTTGACCTGGTCGTCGACCACGATCGGCTGGCCCGAGTCGGCGATCCGCTTGAGGTTCTCGCTGGCGGAGAACCGGTCCGGGTACGCGGCGTGCAGCGTGCCGCCCACGTGGTACGCGACCCCCGGCCCGACCAGTTGGAGCAGGGCGAGCGGGCGCATCGGCAGGCCCAGCGGGTCCAGGGCGCTGTTCGCCACGTCCAGCGGGGTGCCGGCGTCGACGGCGGCGAAGACGGTGCCCAGGAACCGGGTGAGCAGGCGGTTCACCACGAACGCCGGAGCGTCCTTCACCAGCACGCTCGACTTCTTGAGCTGCTTGCCCACCACGAACGCGGTCGCGAGGGTGACGTCGTCGGTGCGCTCGCCCCGGACGATCTCCAACAGCGGCAGCACCGCCACCGGGTTGAAGAAGTGGAAGCCGACCACCCGCTCCGGGTGCTCCAGCTCGGCGGCCATCTCGGTGATCGACAACGAACTGGTGTTGGTGGCGAGCACCGCCTCCGGGGAGACGATCTTCTCCAGCTCGGCCCAGACCTGCTTCTTGACTCCCAGGTCCTCGAAGACCGCCTCGATGACGAAGTCCGCGTCCGCGAAGGCGCTCTTGTCGACCGAGCCGCTGACCAGGCCGTACAGCTTGGCGGCGGTGTTCTTGTCCATCCGGCCCTTGGTGACGGCCTTCTCGATCTGGGTGTGCACGTAGCCCACACCCTTGTCCACCCGGGACTGGTCGAGGTCGGTCATCACCACCGGCACCTGGAGGCGGCGGGCGAACAGCAGCGCCAACTGGCTGGCCATCAGGCCGGCGCCGACGATGCCGACCTTGGTGATCGTGCGGGCCAGGCCCTTGTCCGGCGCGCCGGCCGGGCGCTTGGCCCGCCGCTGCACCAGGTCGAACGCGTACAGGCCGCTGCGCAGCTCCTCCGAGAAGACCAGGTCCGCGAGGGCCTCGTCCTCGGCGGCGGTGCCGGCGGTGAAGTCGCCGTCCTTCGCCGTCTCCAGCAGGTCGAGAGCCTTGTACGCGGCCGGGACCGCGCCGTGCAGCCGCTGGTTGAGGGTCTCCCGGGCGAAGTAGAGCACGCCCGCCCACATGTCCTTGTCGACCTCCGGCCGGGTCACCGTGACCTGACCCCGGACCACCCCGGCGGCCCATTCCAGGGAGCGCTCCAGGAAGTCGACCGGCTCCAACAGGATGTCCGCGATGCCCAGCTCGGCGGCCTGCTTCGGCTTGAGCATCTTGTTCTGCATCAGCGGGTTCTGGATGATCACCTGGGTGGCGGCGGGGATGCCGATCAGGTTCGGCAGCAGTTGCGTGCCGCCCCAGCCGGGCACCAGACCGAGGGAGACCTCGGGCAGCGCCAGCGCCGCAGCGCCACCGGAGAGCGTCCGGTAGTGGCAGTGCAACGCCAACTCCAGGCCGCCGCCCATCGCCGCGCCGTTGACGAAGGCGAACGTGGGCACGGCGCTGTCCTTGAGTCGGGCGAAGACCCGGTGGCCGAGCCGGCCGATCTCCAGCGCCTGCGCCCGGTCGGCGAGCTGCGGCAGGCCGACGATGTCCGCACCCACGCAGAAGACGTACGGCTTGCCGGTCACCGCGATGAACGCCGGGTCGGCGGCGAGCGCGGCGGTGATCGCCTCGTCCAGACTGGCCAACCCGCCGGGGCCGAAGGTGTTCGGCTTGGTGTGGTCGAAGCCGTTGTCCAGGGTGATCAGGGCTGCGGGACGGTCCAGCCCCGGCACGTTCACCTGACGCAGCAGCGCCCTGGTGACGACCTCGTTCGGTGCCTTCACTTGTCGCCACCTTCCCAGTTCGGGTTCTCCCAGATGACAGTGCCGCCCATTCCGATGCCGATGCACATCGCGGTGAGGCCGTAGCGGACCTCGGGGTGCTCGGCGAACTGGCGGGCCAGCTGGGTCATCAGCCGTACGCCGGAGGAGGCCAGCGGGTGGCCGATGGCGATCGCGCCGCCCCACTTGTTGACCCGCGCGTCGTCGTCGGCGATGCCGAAGTGGTCGAGGAAGGCGAGCACCTGCACGGCGAACGCCTCGTTCAGCTCGAACAGGCCGATGTCGTCGATGCTGAGCCCGGCGAGGCGCAGAGCCTTCTCCGTCGAGGGGATCGGGCCGACACCCATCACCTCCGGCTCCACCCCGACGAACCCGAACGACACCAGCCGCATGGCGATCGGCAGACCCAGCTCGCGGGCGGTGGCCTCGTCGGCGAGCAGGCTCGCGGTGGCGCCGTCGTTCAGGCCGGCCGCGTTGCCCGCGGTCACCTTGCCGTGTGGGCGGAACGGGGTCTTGAGGGTGGCGAGCTTCTCCAGCGAGGTGTCCCGCGGGGCCTCGTCCACGGTGGCCAGACCCCAGCCGCCCTCGGCGTCGCGGATCGACATCGGCACCAGGTCGTCCTGGAGCTTGCCGTTGGCGTACGCCTTGGCGGTCTTCTGCTGCGAGGCGAGCGCGAACGCGTCGGTGCGTGCCTTGGTGATGTGCGGGACCAGGTCGTGCAGGTTCTCCGCGGTGGCACCCATGACCAGCGCGGACGGGTCGACCAGCTTCTCGGCGATGATACGCGGGTTGGGGTCGACGCCCTCGCCCATCGGGTGCCGGCCCATGTGCTCGACGCCACCGGCGATGGCGACGTCGTACGCGCCCATCGCGATGCCGCTGGCCACGGTGGTCACCGCGGTCATCGCACCGGCGCACATCCGGTCGATGGCGAAGCCGGGAACGGTCTTCGGCAGACCGGCCAGCAGGGCGGCGGTGCGGCCGATGGTGAGGCCCTGGTCGCCGATCTGGGTGGTGGCCGCGACGGCGACCTCCTCGACCCGCTCCGGCGGCAGCTGCGGGTTGCGCCGCAGCAGTTCCCGGATGCAGCGGATCACCAGGTCGTCGGCGCGGGTGTTGGCGTACATGCCACCCGCCTTGCCGAACGGGGTACGGACGCCGTCGACGAAGACGACATCCCGAACTTCACGGGGCACTTGAGCCTCCTTTTCGACCATGATTCGGCCTCAGCGCCGTCAGGCGGCACTCCGGACCGAATGAGGGTCGGCCGGCGCGGG
Organism: Micromonospora sp. WMMD1155; assembly: GCF_029581275.1. Taxonomy (NCBI): domain Bacteria; kingdom Bacillati; phylum Actinomycetota; class Actinomycetes; order Micromonosporales; family Micromonosporaceae; genus Micromonospora; species Micromonospora sp. WMMD1155. Next base: position 1,011,882 of record NZ_CP120742.1, on the reverse strand, counting down.
CACGTTCCTCAGAATGCTACTTGCCAGTAACCAACCCCGTCCCGACCCCCCGCTGTGGCCCACCCCACACCGCAGGGAGTGCCCGACGCCGCGTTGATCATGAAGTTGTCGCCACCGGGTCGGCATGTCCCGACAACAACTTCATGATCAACGAGAGGGGAGTGGGGCGGGGGTGGGATGGGTCAGAGGGTGGGGGTCAGGGCCTTGGTCAGGTCCTGGATGAGGAGACCGATCTGCCACTCCCGGGCGTTGAGGCCGCGTAGGGTCTGCGCGACCGACTCCTCGGTCACCACCTCGGGCGGGGTCCACGCCAACCGGCGGATCGAATCCGGCGTGATCAGGTTTTCCGGCGGCAGGTTGTGCTCACCGGCGATGCGGATGACCACCTCCCGGCAGCGAGCCAGTCGACCGGCGGCCACCGGGTCCCGCTCGGCCCACCGGTGCGGCGGGGGCGGGCCCTCCACCGTCGGCGTGACCGGCAGCGAATCCTCCGCGAGCTGCCGGGCGTCGTCGAGGGCGGCGAGCCAGGTGCGGGCCAGTCGACGCACCGACCGACCGCCGAAACCGGGCAGGGTCAACAGGGTCTTCTCGTCCTTGGGGTCCAGCTCGGCCGCGGCGATGATCGCCGAGTCGGGCAACACCCGACCGGGCGCGGCGTCCCGCCGGGCCGCGATCTGGTCCCGGGCGTACCACATCGAGCGGACGCGGGCCTGGGCACGCGCGCCGCGCAGCCGGTGGATGCCGGACGTGCGGCGCCACGGCTCGGCGCGGACCCGCGGCGGGCGCGCCCCGGTGCGGACCAGCGCGGCGAACTCCTCGGCGGCCCACTCCGACTTGCCCTGCCGGGTCAGCTCGGCGTCGAGCGCGTCGCGCAGGTCGGTGAGCAGCTCCACGTCGAGAGCGGCGTACGTCAACCACGACTCGGGCAGCGGTCGACTCGACCAGTCGGCGGCCGAATGGTGCTTCTCCAGGGTGTAGCCGAGCAACTGCTCGGTCAGCGCGGCCAGCCCGACCCGCTCGAAACCAGCCAGCCGGGCGGCCAACTCGGTGTCGAACAGCCGGCGTGGCCGCAGCCCCACCTCGGCCAGGCAGGGCAGATCCTGACTGGCCGCGTGGAGCACCCACTCGGCGTCGCCGATCGCCGCGTCCAGCGTGCTGAGGTCCGGCAGCGGCAGCGGGTCGATCAGCGCCGTGCCCGCTCCGGCGCGACGCAGTTGCACCAGGTACGCGCGTTGGCTGTAGCGGTAACCGGAGGCCCGTTCGGCGTCCAGGGCGACCGGGCCGGTGCCCGCCGCGAAGCGGGCCACCACCTCGGCCAACTCGGCCGGGGCGGCCACCGGTTCGGGGGTGCCGTCACGCGGGGCGATCAGCGGAACGGGCCCACCGTCGGCCGGGGTGGCCCCCTCGCCTGCCAGCTGCGGCTGGGCCGACGGCGGGTGCTCGGGTGCGTTTCCCGGAAGGTCTTCGGCGGGCCGACGGCGCAGGGGTGGTTCGTCGGTCACCTGTCAACCCTAGTGCGCGTGGAGATCGAGCGGGTGCAGCCGGTCCGGCGTGTGTCGATCACGTGTCCAGAGGATGTCCGAGCGCAGTCGCCCCGACGCAGTCGATCATGGAGTCGTGGTGCCTCACAAATGCCGCGTCGAGGAGCAATCCACCCACCACAACATCATGATCAACCCCTCAGGCGGCGCCGGCGGGGCGGCGGTTGGGTAGCGCCGTCACACCGGGTGGGGGGAGGCCGGCCGTGTCGGCCAGGAGCACACACCAGCCGAGCAGGTGTGCGGTGAGGTTGTCGTCGACAGGCGTCCAGGAGGCGCGAATCTCGATGTCGCCGACCGTCGGTGGGCCCGCGAGGTCGCCGAACCGGGTCGACATGGTCTGCGTCACCGTGCCGCCGATCGCCCGGTGACGTGCGTCCTGGGCGTCCAGCGCGTCGGTCAGCCACGTCCAGCCGACCCCGGGCAGCAGCGGGTCGGCGGCCAGGTCGACCTCCAATTCGGCGGTCACATAGGTGACCAACCGCAGGGTGCCCTGCCACGCCTCGTGCCCGGCCGGGTCGTGCAGCAGGATCAGTCGCCCGGTCGCCACCTCGTCGCCGTCGCGCAGCACGGTGGCGGCGAGCGCGAACGCGTACGGGGCGAGTCGTTGGGGCGCCCCGACCTCCTCCAACGTGATCTCCGGCCGGGGTGTCGCCGATCGCAGCCCGGCGACCGCGCGGGCGAACGTCTCCGGGAGCGCGATCGGGGGGGCCATGTCGGCAGCCTATGCCGCCGTCCGTCGCCCGCTTCGACGGCGCGCCGACGCTCGTGAAGGGCACCGGGCGTAAGGAACGGTGCCCTTCCTCTCACCCCCACCCGGTCAGGGGTGGTGGGCGTGGCACGATTGCGGCGATGACCACGGACACCACGGGCACTGTCGCCCGAGACGGAGAATCCCGCCCCGGCGGACCTGCCGACTCGCCCTTCATCCGGGCCTGCCGACGCCGGCCCGGCCCGCACACCCCGGTCTGGTTCATGCGCCAGGCCGGTCGCTCCCTGCCGGAGTACCGGGAGATCCGGGCGACCGTGCCGATGCTGGAGTCGTGCCGCCGTCCGGACCTGGTCACCGAGATCACCCTCCAGCCGGTGCGTCGACACGGCGTGGACGCGGCCATCCTGTTCAGCGACATCGTGGTGCCGGTGGCCGCGGCCGGGATCGACCTGGACATCGTGCCGGGCACCGGCCCGGTCGTCGCCGAGCCGGTCCGCGCCGCCGCCGACGTGCAGCGGATCCGCCAGATCACCCGCGACGACGTGTCGTACGTCGACGAGGCCGTCCGGCAGTTGGTGGCCGAGCTGGGCGACACCCCGCTGATCGGTTTCGCCGGCGCGCCGTTCACCCTGGCCAGCTACCTGGTCGAGGGTGGGCCGTCGCGGACCCACGCGAAGACCAAGGCCCTGATGTACGGCGACCCCGAGCTGTGGCACGCGCTCTGCGGTCGGTTGGCCGAGGTGACGCTGGCCTTCCTGCGGGTGCAGATCGACGCGGGCGTGTCCGCCGTGCAGCTGTTCGACTCGTGGGCCGGTGCGCTCTCCGAGGCCGACTACCGCCGTTTCGTGCTGCCGCACTCGACCGCCGTGCTGAGCGGGCTCGCTTCCGCCGGGGTGCCGCGCATCCACTTCGGGGTGGGCACCGCCGAGCTGCTCGGCGCGATGGGCGAGGCCGGCGCGGACGTGGTCGGTGTCGACTGGCGTACCCCGCTGGACGTGGCCACCGGTCGGATCGGTCCGGACAAGGCGGTGCAGGGCAACCTGGACCCGACGGTGCTGCTCGCGCCCTGGCCGGTGGTGGAGGCCGAGGTACGCCGGATCCTGGAGCAGGGCAAGGCGGCCCCCGGGCACGTGTTCAACCTCGGCCACGGGGTGCTGCCGGAGACCGACCCGGAGGTGCTGACCCGGGTGGTCGCGCTGGTGCACGAGCTGTCCAGCCGCCGGGCCGACCAGGGCTGATCGGTGATGCGGCGGCCCTGGCGGGTGGCGGTGGTCGGCGGCGGGATCGCCGGGCTGGCCGCCGCGGTCCGCCTGCGCGACGGGGCGCCGACGGGCACCGAGATCACGGTGTACGAGCAGTCCGGCGCGCTGGGCGGCAAGCTGCGTACGGGTGAGTTGGCCGGTCAGCCGGTGGAGTTCGGCGCCGAATCGTTCCTGATGCGTGACCCGACGGGCGCCGAGAGCGCGGCGGTGGCCCTGATCCGTCGGCTCGGGCTGGCCGAGAGGATCGTGCACCCCACGGTGGGGCAGGCCGCGCTCGTCGTCGACGGAGGGCTGCGCCCCATCCCGGGCGGCACGCTGGTGGGCGTACCCGGGGATCTGGACCGGGTGACCACTGTCGCCCGCCCGCTCGCGGACGCCGACACCGACGGTGGTCGGCCGCTGGTCGGGCCGGACGCGGATGTGTCGGTGGGTGCCCTGGTCCGGTCCCGCTTCGGTGACGAGGTGGTCGAGCGGCTGGTCGACCCGATGCTCGGCGGCGTGTACGCGGGCCGTGCCGACGACCTGTCCCTGGTCACCACGATGCCGGCGCTGGCCCGCACGGCCCGGGTGGAGCACACCCTCGTCGGCGCGGTCCGGGCCGCGCAGGCCGCCGCGCCGCGCGCTCCCGGCGCGCCCGTCTTCGGCACCCTGGTCGGTGGGCTGAGCACCCTCGTCGAGGCCGCGGTGACGGCCGGCGGCGCGACGATCCGCCGCGACGCGGCCGTGCGCGAGCTGACCCCGACCGGCTCCGGCTCCGGCTGGCGGCTCACCGTCGGTCCGACCCGCGACCCGGAGTTCGTGGACGTGGACGCCGTGGTGCTGGCGGTGCCCGCACGCCCGGCGGCCCGGCTGCTCTCCGGCCCGGCCCCGCAGGCCGCGGTGGGTGTCGGCGAGTTGGACTACGCGAGCGTCGCGCTCGTCACCCTGGCGGTGCCGCAGCCCCGGCTGCCCGAGCTGTCCGGCTTCCTGGTGCCCAGCACCGAGGGCCTGCTGACCAAGGCGGCCACGTTCTTCACCACCAAGTGGGGGCACCTGCGCCGGTCGGACGGAGTGGCGTTGCTGCGCGCCTCGGTGGGCCGCTACGGCGAGGAGGCGCATCTCCAGCGCCCCGACGAGGACCTCGCGGCCACCGTGCACCGGGAGTTGTCGGCAGTGCTCGGCACCCCGCTGCCCGCCCCGGTCGACGGGCACGTGCAACGGTGGGGCGGGGCGCTGCCCCAGTACGCCCCGGGGCACGCCGACCGGGTCGCCGCCGCACGCGCGGCGTTGCGGGCCGCGTACCCCACAGTGGCCCTCGCGGGCGCCGGCTACGACGGCGTCGGCATCCCGGTCTGCGTCCGCTCCGGCGAGACGGCGGCCGAGGAGATCATCACAGCACTGGGAGGATCGGCGAGATGACCGAGCAGACCAACGCGGCCCGGTTGCGGGAGCTGAACGACAGCATCCGCTACACCATGTGGTCGGTGTTCCGGGCCGGCTCCCCGCTGCCGTCGCTGCGGGACAACGTCACCGGTGAGGTCGTCGCCCTCTTCGACGAGCTGGCCGGCAAGGACGTCGTGGTCCGGGGCGTGTACGACGTCTCCGGTCTGCGCGCCGACGCCGACGTGATGATCTGGTGGCACTCCGCGTCCAGCGACGCGTTGCAGGACGCGTACCTGCGGTTCCGCCGCACCACACTGGGTCGGGCGATGACCCCGGTCTGGTCGCAGATGGCGCTGCACCGACCGGCGGAGTTCAACAAGAGCCACATCCCGGCGTTCCTGGCCGGCGAGGAGGCCCGTCCCTACATCTGCGTGTACCCGTTCGTCCGCTCGTACGAGTGGTACCTGCTGCCCGACGCCGAGCGGCGCGAGATGCTCGCCGAGCACGGGAAGATGGCCCGGGGCTACCCGGACGTACGGGCCAACACGGTGGCCTCGTTCGCGCTCGGCGACTACGAGTGGATGCTCGCCTTCGAGGCCGACGAGCTGCACCGGATCGTGGACCTGATGCGGGACCTGCGCGCGTCCGGCGCCCGCCGGCACGTCCGCGAGGAGGTGCCCTTCTACACGGGCCGCCGCCGCTCGGTGGCGGAGATCGTCAACTGCCTGGTCTGAGCCGACCGTCTCGTCTGAGCCCCGCCGTCCGGCGCCGCACCCCCGCCCGGGTGCGGCGCCGGACGGGGATCAACTGGTCGTCGTGCAGGTGACCAGCGGAACCGGGTTGCTGCCGTTCCACGAGCCGAGGAACCCGAAGGTCGTGCTCGCTCCGGCGGCGAGACTGCCGTTGTTATTGGTGTTACGCGCGGTGACCAACGTTCCGCTGGTGCTGACCGTGGCGTTCCAGGACGACGTGACCTGTTGGCCGTTGCCGTAGTTCCAGCTCACCGACCAGCCCCGGGTCGCTGACCCGCCCGCGGTCACCTTCACCTCGGCCTGGAAGCCGCCGGGCCACTGACCGGTGACCTGGTAGGTAGCCGTGCACGCCCCGGCCGGCGGCGGCGTCGTCGGGGGCGGGGTGGTGGGTGGGGGAGTGGTGGGCGGCGGGGTGGTCGGTGGCGGCGTGGTCGGAGGCGGGGTGCTGGTTCCGCCGAAGTCGACGTCGCTGCACAGGTAGTACGACTGGTCCAGGTGGCTGGCCTGCCAGACGGTGTAGACGATGTGCCGTCCGCTGCGCCCCGGCGCGCTGACCGGAATCTGGATCGAGACGCCACCGCTGTCCTGGTTCCACTGCGAGGCCGGGGTGTTGCCGATCTGACCGGCCAACTCCAGGTCGCTCCAGCGCAGCGGCTGGGTGGCCGCGTCGAAGCCCTGCTTGGTCACGTACACCCGGATGTAGTCGGCGCCGTGGCGGGCCTGGTCGAGGAAGCGCAGCCGGAAGCTGCTCGCCACCGACGTGGTCTTCCAGGCGCCGATGGTGTCCATCGCGTTGTAGCGGGGGCTCTGGGTGCGTCCGCCGCTGCAGAGTTGACCGTCGGGCACGGCCGCCTGGTGGTTGCCCGCGACGCCCTCGCGGTACAGCCCGTTCCAGTTCCACATGGCGGACGGGTCGGACTGCCAGGCCTGCCAGCACATCGGGTCCTCGGTGGCCATCCGGGGGTTCTGGAAGTCGCTGCCCCAGCGCTGCCAGCAGCCGTAGTTACGCGACGCCGGGTCGACGACCGACCCGTGCGCCGAGGCGGGACGGGTCAGGGTGGTGGTGAGCGCGGTCGTCACCAGGAGCGCGGCGGTCGCCACGACGGCGAACAACCAGAGCGCACGTCGTGATCGGGTGAGGGTGGACATGGAGCCCCCGGGGGATGAGGTCGGACGACGACAACCGGACCGACGGGAGTTGCCCACTCCCGTCCCCACTCGCTGGCTCCTGCGATGGCTCTACCCGGCACCATGCCAGGTCGATCGTCAGGCGTCAATGGTTGGCGTCGTCGGCGCGGGGCCGCCCGGTGCGCCGCATCGGCGTGTGCGGGATGCCGTCCTCGACGTACTCCGGGCCGCTGACCGTGAAGCCGAAGCGCTGGTAGAAGCCGACCAGGTGCGACTGGGCGTCCAGCACGCTGGGCCGGTCGCCCACCACCTCCAGCGCCGCGGTCATCAACCGGCCGGCGTGCCCACCGCCGCGCGCCTCCGGCGCCACCACCACCCGACCGATCCGCGCGGTGCCGTCGGGGTCGGCCAGGATCCGCAGGTACGCCAGCGGCGCGCCGCGGTCGGTCAGCCACAGATGCCGGGTGCCGTCCTCGACGTCGCGGCCGTCGAGTTCCGGGTACGGGCAGTTCTGCTCCACCACGAACACGTCGATGCGCAGCTTGAGCAGGTCGTGGAAGGTGCGGGCGTCCAGGTCGGCGAAGGAGGCGGTCTGGATCTCGGTGGTCTGCGAGGGCACCCGACGATGGTAGGCCGCATCACCGGGTGCCCGGCCGAGGTGCCAGGTAGCTGACGGCCACCGCGCTGAGCAGCAGCACCCCGCCGACGATCACCGGAAGCGGCAGCGGCTCGTGCAGCAGCGCCACCGCCAGCGCCGCGGCGGTGAGCGGTTCGAGCAGGGTCAGTACGGCGGCCACGCTCCCCGGGGTGGTGCGCAGCCCGGCGTAGAACAATGCGTACGCCACCGCCGTGGTGATCACGCCGAGGTGCAGCAGCAGTGCCACGGTGTCGGGGCGTACCGGCACGCCGATCCCGGAGACCAGGGCGAACGGCGCCAGGGTGAGCGCGCCGATCACGGTGGAGATGGTGGTCAGTGTCATCGGCGCGGTGTGCTGTGACACCTGACGGCTGATCAGGGTGGTCACCGCGTACCCGAGGCCGGAGCCGGCCGCCGCGAGCACGCCGAGCAGGGGGGCGGGCGTCGCCGCGCCGGGATCCGCCGTCGCGGTGGTGATCAGAACGAGGCCGGTGACGGCCGCGACCAGCGTGCCGAGCCGCAGCGGGCCGGGGACCTGTCGGGCGCGGGCCGACTCCCAGGCCACGGCGAGCACCGGCGCCAGCCCCAGGCTGACGACGGTGGCCACGCTGACCCCGGCCCACGCCACGGCGGCGAAGTAGAGCGCCTGGTAGACGCCGAGGCCGACACCGGTGAGCAGTAGCGGTACGGGGGTCGCGCGCAGGGCGGCCAGGATGGCGCGGAGGTGACCGGCGGCGCACACCAGCAGGACGAGCGCGGCGATCGCGAGGCGGTGGAAGCCGATGCTCACCGGGCTGAGCCCGGTGCTGTCGTGCAGGAGTTGCACCGCCACGCCGGTCGTGCCCCACAGCACGCCGGTGACGGTGATCTGGATCAGGCCGGTGCGGGCCTGGTGGACGGCCGGCGCCGGGGCGGCCGGGCGCGCGGTACGGGAGAGGGACACGGATGCGCTCCGAAGGGTGAGCCGTTGACGGGGACGACGTCGACGGAGCGCGTACGGCGAGATGGCCGAGCGGGTCGGTCACCCGGTCGGCGAGGGGCGCGGCGCTCCGTTCAGGAGCGCGGCGGGGGAAGGACGCCCAGCAGTGGCCGCATGGGGACGACCGTACCGCAGGATCGTGCTCAGGCCGGGCGGGCGCCGACGGCGTCGCGGATCTCGGCGCCGACCTCGCCCTCGACTGCGCGGGCGCAGTGGCCGCAGCAGAAGAAGCGGCCGTTGACCTCGACGCCGTGCCCGACGATCTTGATTTGGCAGTGCTCGCAGATCGGTGCCAGCCGGTGGATCGCGCACTCGAACGAGTCGAAGGTGTGCACGTCGCCGCTGACCGTGCGCACCTCGAACGCCATCCAGTAGTCGTTGCCGCAGACCTCGCAGGTTGCCACGAGAACCTCCCATATCAGGACATGTACCCACAGACTGCTCTCGATCCGGTGGGCTGTGCGGCGGATTGCCGATGTTCGGGCCGGTGGGCGGCGTGTCGGCCTCGGCGTGTTGTCCGTTGTGCCGGGTGAACGGCCCGCGACCCCGGGAGGATGACAGTGATCAAGCGCAACCGGCTCTTCGGCACCCAGACCCGGGTCACCTTCTGCCTGCCCCGTGATGTTCCGCCCGGGCCGGTCAGTGTCGTCGGCTCCTTCAACGACTGGCAGCCGGGTCGGCACGAGTTGGTGGCCCGCCGTGACGGCACCCGGACGGTGACGGTGCGGCTGCCGCCGGGCGAGCACCGGTTCCGGTACCTCGGCAGCGGCGGAGTGTGGTTGGACGACGAGTCGGCCGACGAGGTCGACGACCGGGGCAGCCTGCTGCGACTCTGACGAAGAAAACCGTCAGCATCAATGTATTTATCGATCAGAGTCTTTACTGTTAACAATGTTTAAATTACCTTGAGGGCACCCCGCCGGACCCCGGAGAAGGAGCTGCCCCGATGCGTCGAAGAATCACCATCCCGCTGGTGGCGGCAGGTGCCGTCGCCGCCACCCTCACCGTCGCCGCCCCCGCGCAGGCGCACGGCTACGTCTCCGCCCCGCCGAGCCGCCAGGCGCTCTGCGCGCAGGGCCGGGTCCCCGACTGCGGGCAGATCAAGTACGAGCCGCAGAGCGTCGAAGGGCCCAAGGGCCTGCGCAGCTGCAACGCCGGAATCTCCCACTTCGCCGTCCTCAACGACGACAGCCGCGGCTGGCCGGCCACCTCGGTCGGCAGCTCACTGACCTTCACCTGGGTCAACACCGCCCGGCACGCCACCGCCAACTGGGAGTACTGGATCGGCGACACCCGCGTCGGCGTGGTCAACGGCAACGGTCAGCAGCCGGGCGCCACCGTCTCGCACACCGTCAACCTCGGTGGCTTCACCGGCCGGCAGAAGATCCTCGCGGTGTGGAACATCTCCGACACGGCGAACGCCTTCTACTCCTGCGTCGACGTGCAGATCGGCGGTGGAGGCTCGAACCCCACCCCGACGCCCACCCCGACGCCCACCCCGCGACCCACCCCGACCCCCACGCCGACCACTCCGCCCACCCAGGGCGGCACCTGGGCGAGCGGCCGCGCGTACCAGGTCGGCGACCAGGTCACCTACGGCGGAGCCACCTACCGCTGCCGGCAGGCGCACACCGCGATCCCCGGCTGGGAGCCGCCGAACGTACCGGCGCTCTGGCAACAGGTCTGACCGCGCGGGTGCGGCCCCCTCGGGTCGCACCCGTCGCCGCCCCCTCGCCTGAACGGAGCACCGGCATGCCCCGTACCCCTCTGGTGTCAGTGCTCGCGGCAGTGCTGCTCACCAGCGCCTGCGCCGGGTCGCCCGACCCGGGCGGGCCGCAACCGGCCCCCGCGCCCCCGGCCGGCTCCACGGTCTCCGTGGGTTCGGCCTCCGTGGGTGAGCTGAGCGGCATCGACCTGGTGTTCCTCGGCACGATGGTCGGGCACAGCGAACGCACCCTGCAGATCGTGCGGTTGTCCCGGGACCGGGTGCGCGACGACGCGCTGCGCACCCTGGCCGCCGCCATCGAGGCCACCGAGGCCGACGAGCTGGCCGCGATGCGGAGCTGGTTGCCCACCACCGGGCCGGGCGCCAGCGCGACCGCACACCATCACGGGCACGGCGACGACGCGGCGCTCGACCGGCTGCGCACCGCGCCCGCCCCGGACGTCGACCGGGTGCTGCGCGAGGTGCTCGCGGACCACCAGCGGTCGGCCGCCGACCTGGCCCGGGCCCAGGTCGGCGTCGGCCGCAACGAGCGGGTCCGCGACCTGGCCCGGCGCATCGAGCAGTCCCGGACCGCCGAGGTCGAACTACTCCGGGGTACGCCCTGAGCGGCCCTTCGGTTTTCTCGGGCCTTCTTGCTTGCGCCCTTGCCGCCTGCCCTTGCTGCTTGTTCCTTGCTCAGCGGGGTTCGAGGCGGACCGAGATGGAGTTGACGCAGTGCCGGGTGTCCTTCGGGGTGAAACCCTCACCGTGGAAGACGTGCCCGAGGTGACTGTCGCAGCGGGCGCACCGGATCTCCGTACGCGCCATGCCGAGACTGCGGTCCTCGATCTCCTTGACCCGGCCCGGGATGGCGTCGTCGAAGCTCGGCCAGCCGCAGTGCGAGTCGAACTTGGTGTCGCTGGAGAACAGCTCCAGACCGCAGGCGCGACAGTGGTAGACCCCCTGGGTCTTCGTGTCCACGTACTCGCCCGTCCACGGGCGCTCCGTGCCGGCCTCCCGCAGGACGTGGAACTCCTCGGGGGTCAGCCGGACCCGCCACTCTTCCTCGGTGCGGGGCAGATCGTTGTCGTCAAGACTCACCCCCCAACGGTACGTCGAACGTCGGGGGCGTGGCATATGGTCGCGAGATGGCGGGCACCAAGGCGGCGGTCACCGAGGTCGAGGTGGCCGGGCACAGCGTACGGCTGAGCAGTCCCGATCGGGTGATCTTCCCCGAGCGGGGGTTCACCAAGGCGGATGTCTTCCACTACTACCTCGCGGTCGGCGACGGCATCATGCGCGCCCTGCGGCAGCGGCCCACCACGCTGCAACGCTTCCCCGAGGGCATCGAGGGTGAGGCGTTCTTCCAGAAGCGGGTGCCCACCCGGGGGGTGCCGCCGTGGGTCACCACCGCGGAGATCACCTTTCCGAGCGGTCGGAGCGCGGCGGAGCTGTGCCCGGCCGACCTGGCCCACGTGGCCTGGGCGGCGCAGATGGGCACCATCGTCTTCCACCCCTGGCCGGTGCGGGCCGCCGACGCCGACCGCCCCGACGAGCTGCGCATCGACCTGGACCCGCAGCCCGGCACCGACTTCGCCGACGCGGCCCGGGCCGCCGGCGAGGTCCGGGCGCTCCTCGACGAGCTGGGCGTGACCGGTTGGCCGAAGACCTCCGGCGGTCGGGGCGTGCACGTCTACCTGCGCATCCAGCCCCGCTGGACGTTCACCGAGGTACGCCGGGCCACCATCGCGCTGGCCCGGGAGGTGGAACGCCGCCACCCCGACCTGGTGACCACCGCCTGGTGGAAGGAGGAGCGCGGCAGCCGCGTCTTCGTCGACTTCAACCAGATGGCCCGGGACCGCACCATCGCCTGCGCGTACTCACTGCGGGCCAACGCCCGGGCCACCGTCTCCACCCCGGTCACCTGGGACGAGCTGCCCGACGTCGACCCGGACGACTTCGACCTGCGCAGCGTCCCGGCCCGACTCGCCGAACATGGCGACCCGCACGCCGGCATCGACGACGCCCCCTGGGACATCACCCCGCTGCTCGAATGGGCCGACCGCGACGCCGCCGCCGGTCAGGGTGACCTGCCGTACCCGCCGGACCATCCCAAGATGCCCGGCGAACCCAAGCGCGTGCAGCCCAGCCGCGCCAAGCGCACCCCCGACGGTCCCTGACCTTCTGCGATCACGGGCACGGCTGGGCCGTCCGCGCGTTCACGGGCATGGCTGGGTTGTCCGCGCGTTCACGGCTGGCACGGCAACGGCGCTAGGCGAGTCACGCGCCCCACGCCCCACGCCCAAGATTCGGGCAAACTCCCCGATGTTGCTGCCTCTGATGCGTGCGAGGCAGCAACATCGCTGATGTTGTGCGGATCTTGGCGGCCCTCGGGGGGTGGTCGTTTCGGCTCCTTCGCGCGGCCGGTTTCTGTCGTACACCTGTTCTAGAATTTGCCTGTGATCGATGAGCTGGCGCGGATGGAGAGTGCGGTGGCGAGCTGCGCCGACGCCGCTGCCTGGGCCCTCTCCGAGCGCGATCTGATCGCGGCGCTCGACGCCACCCACCGGTTGCAACAGCGGCTGGCGGCAGTGCAGTTGGCGGTGGTCCGGGAGTTGGACGGGCGGGGCACCGCGGTCGCGCAGGGCGCGTCCTCGACGACAGTGTGGTTGCGCGATCGTCTGCGCCTCGACGTCGCCGCCGCGCGTCGCCTGGTCGGCCTCGCGGCCTCGGTCGACGTCGCACCGCCTGCGGTGCGGGAGGCGCTGGCGAGCGGGGTGGTCAGCGTGGAGCAGGCGCGGGTCATCGCCGACACGGCCACCACCGTGACGGTGACGGCGGGCGCCGAGGTGGCCGAGAAGGCCGTCGGCGTGCTGGTCGAGTGGGCCGGGCAGTTCGACCCCACCCTGCTGCGTCGGATGGGCACCCGCATCCTCGACCACGTCGCCCCCGACCTCGCCGACGCCGCCGCCAAAGCTGCCCTCGCCGCCGAGGACGCCCGCGCCACCCGCGACCGACACCTCACCCTGTCCGAGCAGACCGACGGGCGGCTGCGGCTCACCGGCATCCTCGACGCGGAGGCCGCCGGTCTGCTGCGCGCCGCGATCGACCCACTCAGCGCACCCGCCGGACCCGACGACGCCCGCAGCCCGGGGCAACGCCGCCACGACGCCCTCGCCGACGTCTGCCGACTCGCCCTGCGCACCGGCGACCTACCCGAGCACGGCGGCGACCCCGCCCAGATCGTCGTCACCACCGACTACGACACACTGACCCGGCAACTAGGCTCCGGGACGCTCGACATCGGTGTGCGGCTCACCCCCGACACCGTGCGCCGGCTCGCCTGCGACGCCACCATCCTGCCCGCCGTCCTCGGCGGCACGAGCCAGGTCCTCGACGTGGGTCGACAACGCCGACTCATCACCGGCCCACTGCGACGAGCCCTCGTGCTACGCGACGGCGGATGTGCCTTCCCCGGCTGCGACCGCCCACCACGCTGGTGCGCCGCCCACCACATCCACCACTGGGCCGACGGCGGCCCCACCAACCTCGACAACGCCGTCCTGCTCTGCGGCCACCACCACCGACACCTCCACCACAGCCAGTGGACAGTCCGCCTCGGCGACGACAGTCACCCCGAGTTCATCCCGCCCGCCTGGCTCGACCCCGACCAACTACCGCGCCGCAACCACTACCACCGACGGACGTAGGCCGACTCATGCCGGTTGCTCGGCATCACTCAGGTCGTGGCCTCGGCCCTCGCGCGCCTCTCGGTGTTCCGCCACCTCAGAGGCCAGCGGTGAGCAGCGGTGACCGGCAGTGACCAGACCCCGACCAGACCCCGACCAGACCCCGACGAGAGCCCGACCTCGTGTCGCTCGCCGTGGAGCGGGAAGGCCTGCCGTGGAGCGGGGGAAGGCCTGCCATGGAGCGCCGCCGCGGCGCATGCCGATCCGTCGCGCCACCGCCTGGCCGCGTTGGTCGCCGGGACGGTCTGGCGCTCGCGATGATCGATGTCGTTGACTTTCTCGATACTCTGCGGGGGTCGGTCGGGGGAGAGGTCGCTGATGCTCAAGGACGTCACGTCGGTACGGGTGGTCGCCTACTTCCCGTGTCAGCTGTCCGCCGAGGCCGGCTCCCGACGTGACGTGCCGGCGGGTTGGCGCGTCACTGACGGCCTCGACGACCTCGCGTTGCAGCCCTACGGTCAACGGCTTCTCGACGAGTTGCTCGGCAGCATGCCGCGGCCGACCATGGAGATCAGCGGTGGCCCGGAGGTCCTGCGGGCGGCCGGGGAGGAGATCGATCCCTCGCTGGTGCCCACCACCGCCTCAGGCGTGTGGCAGGTGGTCTCGGCCCGGGTCAGCCTCTGGAACGTCGACTGTGGCCTCGTGTGCGTCACGTACCAACTGCCGGACGGCATCGCCGGTGGCACCGGCGACGTGGTCGCCGAAGTCGCCCCGCCGGTGCAGCGGATGCTGCCCGCGGTGACCCGGCTCCTGCGGGCCGTCCTGCCGGCGCCGGCCGGTGCGGACGAGGTGTTCGTCCTCTGGGCCAACACCACCTTCGCCGTCCGGGTGGACCCGGACTGCGATCCGGTGCGCAGGCGCGCCATCGCCGAGCAGTTCACCCCGGACGGCGTGGACTGCACGCCCGACGGAGCCCGGGGTGGCGTGTTGCGGGTCGGCTCGCACACCACGGCGGTGGTCAACGACTTCGGGTCGCGCCCGGCCCTGCTGCTGGCGCGGTTGACCGGCGTGCACCACGTCTGCTGGGCTGCGGCCCTGCGCTACGACGCGGTGCTCTCGGCGGAGCTGTCCCAGATCGACCCGGGGCGCGCGGACCTGTCGATGAGTGCTCTCGAAGACCAGGCCAAGCGCATCCTGGGCGGCTACCACCGCATCCGCCTGTTCCGGCTCGGCTACTCGTCGGTGGAGGCGCACCTCGACGCGGCCGGCGGCACCGTCTGGAACGCGCTGGAGCAGCAGTGGAAGTTCCGGCTCGTCCTCACCACGCTGGACGAGCGGCTCGACTTCGTCCGAACGCTGCACCAGCAACTCGTCGGTCGACTCCAGGACCGTCGGTCCCGGCTGCTCAACGAGCTGGTGCTGGGTTTCACCTTCCTCAACATCTTCGCCATCGTGCTCGCCGCACTGACCTTCGTGGCACTACCGAGCCTGGACGTGGGACTCCTGGCCTCGGTGATCGGGTTGGTGATGCTGCTGGTGAACCTGAGCGCGTACCTCGCCTTCCGGCGTCAGATCAACGACCCGGGCCGCGACCGGAGCGCGTCCGCCGGCCCGTGACCGGCCGTCGGCGTGGAGAGCGTGCGGGTACGTCGGGTCACTGCGTCACCAGGCGGTGGACGAGCGCTCCCGAGAAGAGCGCATGAACAGCACGGCCGGTCAGGTGGGCGCTTCCGGCCCGGCCGATGTAGATCATCTCGTACTACTGGCTGCCGCATGGCCTTGCGACCGGACGACTTCTACGACCACGCGCTCGCCGCCGCGGACGGCGAGCGCCGCCTTCCCCTGGCACGGATGACGGGATGGGACATCAGCCCGTTCGACCCGGACGGACTTCGGGTGGCGCCGTTGCGGCCGCCGGTGCTGCCGGAGCCGGCCCGGCACGGCGAGGACCCGTCGGACTGCGATGCCTGCCGCGACCGGGACGAGGGGATCTGGTTCAACGAGCGCTGGCGGCTGACCCGGATCAAGGGGGTGGGCGTCCCGCTGGTGCTCATGCTGATGCCGCTCGAGCACCACGACATGGAGGATCTGCCCGACGAGCTGGCCGCCGAGCTGGGGTTGTTGAGCACCCGCATCGCTCGCCACGTGCAGGCGCTGCCGCACATCTCACGGGCCCACGTCTACCGCTTCGGCGACGGTGGCGCACACCTGCACATCTGGTTCTTCGCGCGGCCGGAGGGGCAGGCTCAGATGTTCGGGTCGTGGTTGGTCGCCTGGGACGACCTGCTGCCGGAGTACCCGGCGGACGTGGCCGACGCGGACGCCGACGCCGTGGCGGACGCGTTGATCGAGTCTCACGGTGGCCGCCGGTTGTCGTACCCGGGGGATAGCGTGCCGGCATGACGAGTGCCGAGCTGGCTGAGTTGGTCGTCGCGGACGCCGACGCGTTGCGGGCCTGGTTGTCGACCAACCACGCCTCGTCACCCGGCGTCTGGCTCGCTCTGACCAGGAAGGGCGGCACGGTCACGACGCTGACCTGGCAGCAGGCGGTGGACGAAGCCCTGTGTTTCGGCTGGATCGACGGGCAGGCCCGCAAACGGGACGAGGAGTCCTCGTGGATCCGGTTCACTCCGCGCCGGTCGCGCAGTTCCTGGTCGCAACGCAACGTGGCGAACGTGGCCCGGCTGGAGGAGCAGGGGCGGATGCGGCCGGCGGGTCGGGCCGCGGTGGAGGCGGCGAAGGCGGACGGGCGGTGGGCGGTGGCCTACGCCCCACCGTCGGAGGCGGAGGTGCCGGCCGATCTCCTCGCCGCCATCGCCGCCGAGCCCGCCGCGCAGGCGATGCTCGACGTGCTCACCAAGGCCAACCGGTTCGCCCTCATCCACCGCCTCAACGCGGTCAAGCGGGCGGAGACCCGCGAGCGGAAGATCGTCGAGTTCGTCGCCATGCTGGCCCGACACGAGACGTTCTACCCGCAGAAGGCCAGGCCGTTACCGGTGGACGACGGGGCCAAGGCCGGAGGCGCTAGCTCACGAGTCGATTGACTTTCGATAGCTAACGAGCGAAACTCGATGCATGGTTACGGAGCATCGAGCGGTAGCCGCTCTCAGGGTCTTTCTCGTGGTGCTGTTCGGGGTGCTGGTCGTGTTCCAGACCCTCTCGCTGCCCGGTCAGTTCGCGTACATGGCGCAGCAGTCGCCGGAGGACGCCCACCTCCGCTGGCCGGCGACCGCCGTGACGGTGTTCTGGGTGCTGTGCGTCCAGGTGGTCATCGTCGCGACGTGGCAGTTGCTCAGCCTGGTCAAGAACGACCGCATCTTCACCGAGGCGTCCCTCAAGTGGGTGGACGCGATCGTCTGGGCCATCGCCGCCGCCTGGGTGGTGCTCGTGGCCGTCTTCCTCTGGGTCGGCTTCAACGCGGACGACCCGGGAGTGCCCCTCCTGCTGTTCCTCCTGACGGTGGGCGTCACCGTTCTGGGGCTCCTCATGGTGGTGATGCGTGCGCTGCTGCGGCAGGCCACCACGCTGCGCAGCGACCTGGAAGCGGTGATCTGATGCCCATCGTCGTCCGCATCGACGTCGAGTTGGCCAAGCGCAAGATGAGCGTCGGCGAGTTCGCCGAGCGCGTCGGGCTCACGCCGGCCAACGTGGCGGTGCTCAAGAACGGCCGCGCCAAGGCCGTCCGCTTCAGCACCCTGGAGGCCATGTGCCGGGTGCTCGGCTGCCAGCCGGGAGACCTGCTGGAGTGGGTGGAGGAGGAGAGCCCATGAGGTACGCCCTGATCGCCGTCGCCCTCCTCGGGGTGGCGCTCGGCGTCGCCGCCGTCGTGCTCGGAGGGGCCGACGACTCCCCGGGCCTACAGGGCATCGGCGTCCTGCTGGTGATCGGCTCGGTGGTGTTCGGCATCCGCAACCTCCGACGCGGCACCTAGCCGCCCGGCTTCGACCGCACCTTCCCCGCAATAACGATCATGTAACGGGCGCGAACCTTTCCCCGGGGATGGCCTGTCTTGATGGTCGTCGGCCCGCCAGGGCCAGGGGAGGCATCGGATGAAGCTGGTGTGGAGGCGGGCCCGCGAGGCGCGAGGGCTGCTGGTTGCCGCGGTGATCGCCGCCCTCGTCGCCGTCGCGTTGGTCACCGGGCTGTCCGACTACAACCGCCGGGCGGTGGACGCCGGGCAGCGCGCCCTGGTCGCCGCCTCGCCGGCCGAGGAGCGTGGCCTCCTGGTCAGCGGCTCCGGTGGACGTGACGAGGCCGAGTTCGCCACCCGGGACAAGGCGGTCCGCGCGGAGTTCGCCGACGGGCTGGCCGGTGCCCCGGTCACCGTCGCCGCCGCCCGCTACGGCACCGGCCGGGAGCTGACCGGCGACCTCGGCCAGATTCCCCGCCCGGACGACGAACCGGTCTTCGCGAACCTGGCCACGCTCGAAGACCTCGCCGACCACGCCGAGCTGACCGGCGGCGCCTGGCCCCGCCCCGGCGCGCACCCCGTCGAGGTGAGCCTGCCGGAGCGGGTCGCGGGCGCGCTGGGCCTCACCGTGGGGGAACGCATCCCGGTGCGTGACCGGG
The DNA here is from genome assembly GCF_029581275.1 of Micromonospora sp. WMMD1155. NCBI lineage: Bacteria > Bacillati > Actinomycetota > Actinomycetes > Micromonosporales > Micromonosporaceae > Micromonospora > Micromonospora sp. WMMD1155. The sequence goes on along the minus strand of NZ_CP120742.1, from coordinate 993,549 downwards.
CCACCGAACGACGCGGTGAGCTGGTGCTCGCCGGCACGTGGCGGCCCCGCGACGCCACCGACGCGTACTGGTTGCTCGCCCCCGGGGTGGGAACGGGCAGCGCCGGTTCCGGCACCTCGTACGGGCCGTTCACGCTCGACCCGGCGGACTTCGTCAGCACGTTCCCCGGCTCGGTGTCGGCGTCCTGGCTGGCCCGACCGGACCTCGGTGCCGTCGACACCGCCGACCTCACCGCCGTGCGGAAAGCCCTCACCGAGGCGGCGTCGGCGGTGCCCGAGGCCGCTCAGCTCGGCAGCTCCGGGCGGGTGGTGACCAAGATGGAGACGTTGCTGGACCGGATCGGCCGTGCCGACCTGGTGGGTCGTTCCTCGCTGGCCACTCCGCTGTTGCTGATCCTGGTGCTCGGCGGGTACGCGCTGGTGCTGGTCGCCGCGCTCCTGCACGAGGACCGCCGCCCGCAGACCGCGCTGCTGCGGGCCCGTGGAGCCGCCCGCCGGCAGTTGGCCGGCCTGGCCGCCCGGGAGGCGACCCTGGTGGTCGCCCCGGCCGCCGTGCTCGGTCCGCTGATCGCCGGTGAGGCGCTGCGGTTCGTCCGACCCGGCGGGTCGGCGTCCCTCTCCACCGCCGGCGGCAACACCACACTGGTCTGGGCGGCAGCGGCGGCCACCGCAGCCGGCTGCCTGGTCGCCATGGTCCTCCCGACGCTGCGCGGCGCCGGTACGTACGTGGCCGACATGGCCGCCCGATCCCGGCCGAACCGGGCGGCGAGCGTCCAACGCGCGAGCGTCGACCTGGTGCTCGTGGCGCTCGCCGTGCTCGCCTGGGTGCAGCTCCGCCGGTACGCCTCACCGTTGGCCGGCTCGGGTGGCCGGCTCGGGCTCGACCCACTGCTGGTCGCCGCCCCGACGCTCGGCGTGCTGGCCGGTGCGGTGCTGGTGCTGCGGATCCTTCCGCCGCTCACCCGGTTCGCCGAGCGGTTCGTCGACCGGCGGCCCTGGACGGCCACCATGTTCGGCATGTGGCAGGCCGGTCGGCGTCCCCACGCCGGCCCGGTGCTGCTGCTCGCCCTCGCCGTCGGCGGCAGCACCCTGGCCTGGTCTCTGATCAGCACCGGCGAGCGGTCCCAGGTCGAGCAGGCCGGGCACACGGTCGGCGCCGACGTCCGGGTCACCGAACGGGCCGGGGCCGCCCCGCCGACCCGAGCCGGTCAGCTCGCCGCGCTGCCGAGCGTGGACCGGGTGCTGCCGGTGTGGCGGGACGAGATCCGGGTCGGCCGCGAGGATCTGTCCGCCACGGTGATCGGCATCGACCCGGCCAGCGCCCCGGGTGTCGTCCGGCTCGCCGACCGCCTGGGCGACGGCTCGGCCGCGGAGCAGTACCGGAAGATGGTCGATGCGCGGGGAGTACCTGCCGGCGTCGAACTGCCCGACGGGGCGCGCGCGATCACCGGCACGATCCGTACCCCGGTGAGCAACGCCGCCCGGTCGGTGAAGGTTGCGGTGACGCTGCTGGTCACCACCCCCGACGGGCTCGCTCTGCGGCTGTCGGCGGCCGACGCCGACGGCGACGGCCGAGCCACCCCGTTCACCGTGCAACTGCCCGACCTGAGCCAGGGGCAGCTGCGGCTGACCGGCTTCGAGGCCGACGGCGGGCTGGCCGCGGGCGACTCCTACCGGCTTCAGGTGGACGGGCTGACGGTGGTGACGGCCGACGGCACGAGACAACCGGCCGACCTGAGCGGCGACTGGGCGATGACCGCGCAGGGGGCGAGAACCACACCGGTGTCGACCACCGCCACCGGCTTCGCCGCGGTCCGCGCGGTTGAGGTGATTCCCGGCGGGCAGTTCGCGTACCAGCCGTCGACCCGGTTCACCGTCGTGCCCGGCGGAGAGAACAAGCCCGTACCGGTGTTGATGACCCCCGGAGTCGTCAAAGCGCTGAGCCTGCGCGTCGGCGACACCATCGACCTGACCCTCTCCGGGGCCACGCTGCCGGTGCGCCTGGTCGGCGAGCTGGCCGCCGTGCCGGCCACCACCGGGGACGGTGTCCTGCTGGACCTCCCGGCCGCCGTCGACGCGATGATCCGCAGCAGCGGCGCGGTACGGCCCGTGCCGGAATGGTGGATCGGCGCCGACGACGCGAACGCCGCAGCCCAGGAGGCCGGTGCACTCCCAGGCGTCACCGTGCTCGACCGGGAGGCGGTGTACGAGGCGGCCGCCGACGACCCGTACTGGCAGGGCTCGCGTACCGGAATGCTCGCCGCCGCGCTCGGCGCGGTGCTGCTCGCCATCGTCGGCCTGATGGTGGACGTGTGGGCCACCGCCCGGCGGCGGCTCGGCGAGTTCGCGGTGCTGCACACCCTCGGCGCGACGCCCCGGCTGATGGCCCGGGCGCTCCTGGCCGAGCAGGCGTTCCTCGCCGGCATCGGCGTGGGAGTCGGGTTACTCCTCGGCGCCGCGGTCGGCGCGACCATGGCCCCACTGGTCATCCTCACCCCGGCCGCCGGCCGACCGGTACCCCCGGCGGCGTTCGCGTTGCCCTGGGTTCCGATCGGCCTGACCGCGGTCGGTCTGTTGCTGGCGGCGCTCGCCTTCAGCGCGTTCATCGCCACCGGCATCCGTCAGCGGGTGGCGGCGGTGCAGCTGCGAATCGGGGGAGAACGATGAGCGTCGGCGCGGCCGTCCGGCGGGTCCGGACGTACGGCGGGCAGTTCCTGCTCCTGGCGGTGTTGACCCTGGTGGTCACCCTGCTGATCAGCGGGGTGCCCCGGTTGGTGAACCGTCTCGCCGAACAGGGTTTGCGGGCGCAGTTGAGCAGCGGGACGGCCGAGAGCCGGGACATCTCCTACACCACCGGCAGGCAGGCCGCGACGTTCAGAAACACGGCCACGGGTGACGCGATGGCACGCTTCGACGCCCTGGCCGCCGACATGCCGCCGCAGGTGCGCTCGGCGGTGGCCGAGCGGTGGTACACCATCGAGACCCCGGCGGCCCGCGTGGTCGGGCCGGACCTCGCGGCCCGCAACCTGCTCGTCGACCTGGGCCTACGGGCCGTGCCCGACATCCAGGGCGCCAGCACCCTCGTCGAGGGGGCGTGGCCGAGCGAGACGTACGTGCCGGACCGGCCGATCGAGGTGGCGCTCGACGTCGACGTGGCCCGCAAGCTCAACCTGCGGGCCGGCAGCCGACTGCGGATCGGCAACGCCGACGACAAGGGCGACCTGACCGACGCCGCCCCGATGGTGGTGTCCGGGCTGTTCCGCCCGATCGACCGCGCGAACGGCATCTGGGACGGACTGCCACAGCTTCTGCAGATCATCGAACCGCTGGGGGACGGCCAGCCGTTCGTCATCGTCGGCGTCGTCGCCCCGTCGCCGCTGAACAAGCGGGTCGCCGCCGGTTGGCCGGTCCAGTCCACCTGGCGGTACCGGCTCGGCGCCGACACCATCGACGCACGCCACCTGGACGGGATGATCGACGGCCTGCAGGAACTGCAACGCCGCAAGCCGTCGGACCTCGCGGTGACGGTGGGCGTCGACGTTCCGTTGCGCGCGTTCGCCGCCCAGATCAACGCCGCCCGGACCCTGCTCGCGGTGATCGCGGCCGGCGTACTGGCCACCCTGGCGGGGCTCATCGTGCTCGCGGCCGGCCTCGCCATCCGCCGACGCCGCTCCGAGTTCGTGCTGCTGCGCGCCCGTGGTGGCGCGGCCACCGCCGGCGCCCGGCGCAGCTTCACCGAATCCGTGCTGGTGGTGCCCGTCGCCGCCGCGCTCGGCTGGTGGCTGGGCACGCTGTTCCCCGGCGAGCCCGACCCGACCGCGCCGTACGTCATCGCGGCGACAGTGCCCGTCACGCTGGCGCTGCCGCTGGCGACGATGGCCGTACCGGCCGGCGGGGCGGCCCGGCGGGACCTGATCCGGGTACGCCCGTCGGCTCGTCGGCTCACCGTCGAGGTCTCCCTGCTGCTGCTGGCCGGGCTCGCCGCGGTGCTGCTGCGCCGACGTGGCCTCACCCTGGGCGAGGTGGACCCGCTGTTGGTGTCGGTGCCGGTGCTCGTCGCGATCGCCGCCGCGGTGCTCGCGCTGCGCGCGTACCCCTGGCCGTTGTTGTTGGTCAGCCGGCTTGCCGCGCGGACCCGGGGCAGCGTCGCCTTCCTCGGCACGGCGCGAGCCGGTCGCGCTGCGGTCGCCGCCCCGCTGGTCGTGGTGGTGCTGGCGATCGGCACCGCCGCGTTCTGCGCGGTCGTCGCCGCCGGCGTCGACGCGAGCCGGGCACAGGCCGCCGAGCGGATCGTGCCCGCCGACGCGGTGATCCGGGGGGAGCGCTTCGCCCCCGACACCCTGGACGAGCTGGGTGGCCTGCCGGGTGTCCGGGCCGTCACGCGGGTGCTGGCCCAACCCGACGAGCGGCTGGCCGTCGACGAGTTCGGCACCGACGCCCGGATCGGGCAGGCGGACGTGCTGCTGGTCGACGGCTCGGGGTTGGACACCGTGGCCCGCGAATCCGGGGTGAACCTGCCGGTGCCGGCCGCGTTGCGCACCGCCCGGCCCGAGTCGGGGGCGCTGCCGGCGATCGTCTCCCCGGCGGTCGCCGCCGACCTGGCCAAGGCCGGCCTGGACGGCTCCGCCTTCATCTCCGTGCAGGGCGAGCGCTACGAGTTCCGGGTCGCGGGCACCGAGGAGAGCTTCCCGCTGGTGCCGACGGACAGCGGCCGGTTCGTGATCCTGCCCTGGCAGGCGCTGCCGAAGCGGAACACCACACCCGTGCCGAGCAGCCTGCTGGTCGCCGGGGACCGGCTCGACGCGGAGGTGTTGCGCCAGGCCGGCGACAAGGGTCAGGAGCGCTACCAACGTGGTGGGGCGGTGACCGGGCGGGAACGGCTGTTCGGCGTCACCGTCGACACCCGTGCCGACGTCCGCCGGGATCTCGGTGACGGCGGCGCGAACGGGGTGCTGGCGTTCGGGTTCGTGGCCGGCGCCGTGGGCGGCAGCGTGCTCGGGCTGCTCGCCATCGCGTTCACCGTGCTCGCCGGGGCGCGCGCCCGGGGCCAGGTGCTGTCCCGGCTGCGAACCCTCGGCCTGTCCCGCCGACAGTGGCGAGGGCTGCTGCTGGTCGAGTTGACCCCGCTGGTCGCGGTGTCGGTGCTGACCGGTGCGCTGGTCGGCGCGGTGCTGCCCCTGTTGCTCAACCCGGTGCTCGGCCTGTCCGCGTTCACCGACGGTGTGCCGGTCCGGGTGGCCTTCGAGCCCAGCCTGGTCGCCGCGGTGATCGCGCTCGGGGCGGTCGCCCTCGGCTTCGCGGTCGCCGTCGAGGCCCTGAACAACCGCCGGTTGCGCCTCGGAGAGGTGCTTCGGCTCGGAGAGGAGAGCTGAGATGACCGCTACCGCCCAGACTCCACTGGTGCCGGACCTGGCCGACCTGCAACAGCGGGCCGCCCAACGCGCCGCCGATCGGGCCGGCGGGCAGGACCGCCTGCGCGGGCACATCGTCTGCGACGGCCTGGTGCGCATCTTCAAGACCGAGGGGGTGGAGGTGGTCGCCCTGCAGGGGCTCGACCTGGTGATCGACCGGGGTGAGCTGGTGGCGATCGTCGGTGCGTCCGGCTCGGGCAAGTCGACGCTGCTCAACATCCTCTCCGGTCTGGACACGCCCACCGCCGGCATCGCCCGGGTGGCCGACTACGACCTGCTCTCGCTGTCCGCCAAGCGGCGGCTGAGTTACCGGCGGGAGCTGGTCGGGTTCGTCTGGCAACAGACCGGTCGCAACCTGCTGCCGTACCTCACCGCGCGGGAGAACGTCGAGCTGCCGATGGAGCTGGCCGGCAAACTCGGCCGCAAGGCCCGTCGGCAGCGGGCCGGGGAACTGCTCGACATGGTCGGCGTCGGCTACTGCGCCGACCGGCGGCCGGGGCAGCTCAGCGGTGGCGAACAGCAGCGGGTCGCCGTCGCGGTGGCCGTCGCCAACGACCCGGAGGTGCTCTTCGCCGACGAGCCGACCGGTGAGTTGGACGAGGCGACCGGCGCGGACGTCTTCGGGGCACTGCGCACCATCAACGCCGAGCTGGGTGTGACCATCGTGGTCGTCACCCACGACCACGCCGTGGCCACGCAGGTCCGCCGGACCGTCGCGATCCGCGACGGCCGGACCGCCTCCGAGGTACGCCGGACCGCTCGGATCGGCGCGGACGGCAACACCGAGCTGGTCAGCGAGGAGTACGCGGTGCTGGACCGCAACGGCCGGATGCAGCTACCGGCGGCGTTCGTCGACGCGCTCTCGCTGAAGGAACGGGTCCGGCTCGACCTGGAGCCCGACCATGTGCAGGTACGGCCCGGTGACCGGGCCACGGACGAGCGGGGAGCACAGGCATGAGCCGTCGGGACATGGTGGTGACCGGCGCGGCCGGTCTCGCGGGTGTGCCCTCGGAGCACTCCGATGAGGTGGTCCGGGTCAGTGGGGTGAGCCGCACCTTCGGCCGGGGTGAGCGCGCCGTACACGCGGTGCGGGACGTCTCGTTCACCGCCGGCCGTGGCGAGTTGGTAGCCATCCGGGGCCGGTCCGGGGCCGGCAAGACCACCCTGCTGAACATGGTCGGAGGGCTGGACCGGCCGGACAGTGGTCAGGTGGTGGTGGCCGGGCACGACGTCACAGCGGCCGGTGAGGCGGAGCTGCTGCGGCTACGCCGGGGCACCGTCGGGTACGTGTTCCAGACCTTCGGGCTGGTGCCGATCCTCTCCGCCGCCGAGAACGTGGGCGTGCCGCTGCGGCTGGCGCAGGTGCCGGCCGACGAGCGGGAACAGCGGGTCGCGGTGTTGCTGGAACTGGTCGGCCTGGGCGGGCACGCGGCGCAACGCCCGTACGAGCTGTCCGGCGGGCAGCAGCAGCGGGTCGCGGTGGCCCGCGCGTTGGCCAACGAGCCGGACCTGCTCATCGCCGACGAGCCCACCGGTCAGCTCGACTCGGAGACCGGCCGGTCCATCATGGACCTGCTGCGCGCGGTGGTACACGCCCGCGGCATGACGGCCCTGGTCGCCACCCACGACCCGGCCCTGATCGACCTCGCCGACCGGGTCCTCTTCCTGCGCGACGGCCGTTTGGTCGACGGCTGACGGAGGGTGCCGGCTGAGTGCTGCGGCTGACCGGTGGCGCTGGGCTTCAGGCGGCGGTGCCGGCTTCAGGCGGCGGTGCCGGCTGCTGGGGTTGGCGCGGTGGCGGGTGGATGGTATCCGCGCTCGCTGTGGACCTGATGTCGTAAACGAATCGGGGGTCGGTGAATCGTTTACGACATCAGCTCCACAGTGTCCGGGTGAAGGGTGCTGCCCAGGCCGGCATCGGCGCCGAATCCCGCGCGAACACGGCGGAGAGGCCAGCGAGCGGCAGCACCCGGGATCATCAGAGCCGTGCCGGGGGTGAGCACCGCGGTCAGAGTGCCAGCTTCATGCCCTCGTGACTGGCCACGAAACCGAGACCCAGGTAGAAGCGGTGCGCGTCCGCGCGGGTCTTGTCGGTGGTGAGCTGCACCAGTGCGCAGCCGCGCTGCCGGGCCTGGTCGATCGCCCAGGTCATCAGGTCCCGGCCCAGCCCTTGGCCGCGACGGTCGGAGCGGACCCGGACCGACTCGATCAGCGACCGCTCGCTGCCGTGCCGGCCGAGGCCGGGGATGTAGGTGATCTGTAGGCAGCCGACCATCTCGCCGTCCTGCTCGGCGACGATCAGCTGGTTACGCGGGTCGGCGGTGATGTCGGCGAACGCCTTCTCGTACTTTTCGTCGACCTCGGTGAAATCACGGGCCTTGCCCAGCACGTCGTCGGCGAGCAGGGCGATGACGGCGGGCAGGTCCGCCCGGACCGCCTCCCGGTAGATCACGTCAGTCATGCCGACCAGCCTCGCACAGTGATCATTTCGCTGGGCAGCGCAGGCCCTCCCGGGGGACGGTCAGGTCGAGCAGGTACGCGTCGACCGCGTCGGTGATGCAGGAGGTCTGCGGGTAAGCGGTGTGCCCCTCGCCCTCCCAGGTCAGCACCCGGCCGACGCCCAGCATCGAGGCCAGGCGCGGAGTCTGCTCGTAGGGCGTCGCCGGGTCGCCGGTGGTGCCGACCACCACGATCGGCGGCGCGCCGTTCGCCTTGCCGGTCGGGTACGGGTCCCGCCCGCCGGGCCATTCGACGCAGCTCAGCATGCCCACCGCGAGAGCCGGCCCGAACAGCGGATATTTCCCACGCCACTCGGACTGCAACCGCCGGATCTGCTCCCGGCTCGGCTTCTCCGTCTCGTCGGCGCAGTTGATGGCCAGGTTGGCGTCGAACAGGTTCGAGTAGTGGCCGTCGTCCTCCCGGCCGGCGTACGAGTCGGCGAGCCGGAACACGTCCTTCGGGTCACCCTGGCCCAGCCGGTCGATCGCCTGGGCCAGCTCCTGCCAGCCGGACTCGGTGTAGAGCGACGAGATGACCGCGTAGAACACCCAACCGGCGGTGGCCTCCCGGCCGTCGCTGCCGCGTACCGGAGAGACCTTGGCCTTGTCGATGGCCGAGGTCACCGCGGCGCGCGCGTCCGGCGCGATCGGGCAGCGGCCGGCGTTCGCCGCGCACCAGCGGGTGAAGTTCGTGAAGGCCCGTTCGAAGCCGCGGGCCTGGCTCTCCGAACCCTCCACCAGCCGCTGTTGCGGGTCGACCGCGCCGTCGAGCACCAGCGCCCGTACCCGCTGCGGGTAGAGCTGGGCGTAGGTCGCGCCGAGCAGGGTGCCGTACGAGTAACCGAGGTAGGTGAGCTTGTCGTCGCCCACCGCGGCACGCACCGCGTCCATGTCGCGGGCGGCCTGTTCGGTGCCGTACAGCGGCAACTGGTCGCCGTAACGGTCGCCGCAGCCGCGCCCGATCCGCTGACTCAGGCCGACGAAGTCGTCGAACGCCGCCTGGCTCGACGGATCCGGGTCGAAGCCGAAACTGGCGTCCAGGTCAGCGTCGGAGATGCACTTCACCGGGCTGGACCGGGAGACCCCGCGCGGGTCGAAGCCGACGATGTCGAAGCGGTCGGTGATGGAGGTGGGCAGCCCGCCGAACTGGGTGCCGAAGGACAGGTAGACGGCGGTGTCGACACCGGAGCCGCCCGGGCCGCCCGGGTTGACCACCAACGATCCGACGCGGTCGCGCTGCTTCGTCGACCGGGCACGCAGCAGGGCGATCTCGAAGGTCTGCCCGGTGCCCGGACCGGTCGTCGCCCCGGCGCCGGTGCCCCAGTCGCGCGGCACCGCGATCCGGGCGCACTCGTAGCGCATGTCCGGAGCACCGCGCCCGACCAGTTCGTCTGGCACGTCCGGGCAGGGCCGCCAGGTCGGCGCGCTGCCGGTCGGAGCCGCTTCGCCCTGCACCTCGGTGCGCGGCGCGAACGCCGGCAGAGTGCAGCCGGCGGTGAGCGACGCGGCGACGACGAAGGCGGCGAGGGTACGCCGGGCCCGGCGACGGGACGCCATCCGGAAGCGGTCGACGGTGCGGGTCACGTGATCCTCCGAGGTCGGGTCGACGGCCAGGCTACGCCGAGCCGGTGGCGGCCCGGTCCACGGTGGCCGTCGGGTCGCCACGCAGCACCTGGTCCACATCGAAGCGGATCGGGCGGTCGAGCTGGTCGTAGCGGCACGATCGGGGATCGCGGTCCGGGCGCCAGCGGACGAACTGGGCGGTGTGCCGGAACCGCTCGCCCTCCATCGCGTCGTAGCCCACCTCGACGACCAGCTCCGGGCGCACCGGCTCCCACTCCAGGTTCTTCGTGCCGGTCCACCGGCTCACCCCACCCGGGATGCGTTGGCCGCGCTCGTGGTCGCCGTGCACCCACGGGTGCTCGCCGCCGATGTCCCGGTAGGGCGCCAACTCGTCGAGCAACTCGGCCCGGCGGGCCATGCTGAACGACGCGCTCACACCCACGTGGTGCAGGACCCCGGAGTCGTCGTAGAGGCCGAGCAGCAGCGAGCCCACCACCGGGCCGGACTTGTGCCAGCGGAAGCCGGCCACCACGGCGTCGGCGGTGCGGGCGTGCTTGACCTTGAACATCAGCCGCTTGCCCGGCTCGTACGGCAGGTCGGCCGGCTTGACGATCAGCCCGTCCAGCCCGGCGCCCTCGAAGACGTCGAACCACCGGCGCGCGGTCTCCGGATCGGTGGTGACCTGGGTGACGTGCACCGGCGGACGCACCCCGGCCAGCGCCTCGACCAACCGCTCCCGGCGGCGCGGGTAGGACTGGTCGAGCAGCGCCTCGTCGCCGATCGCCAGCAGGTCGAACGCGACGAAGTCGGCCGGGGTGGTCTCGGCGAGCATCTTGACCCGGGACGCGGCCGGGTGCACACGCTGGGCCAGCAGCTCGAAATCCAGCCTGGGCTGGCCGGTCGGCCCGTCGCGCCGGATCACGATCAGCTCACCGTCGACGGCGCACCGCTCGGGCAGCTGCCGGCGTGCCTGCTCGACCACCTCGGGGAAATAACGGGTCATCGACTTTCCGCCCCGGCTGGACAGCTCGACCTCGTCGCCGTCGCGGAACACGATGCACCGGAAACCATCCCACTTGGGCTCGTAGGTCACCCCGGGCGTGGTGGGCAGCTTGGAAACGCTCTTGGCCAGCATCGGCTCGACCGGCGGGTTGATCGGCAGGTCCACGGCGACCAGTCAATCAGACGGCACCGACAGCCGTGAGGCAGATCACCCTGGGTCCGGGGGTGGCGTGTCCGCCGCTGTGCCTCTCGTCCCCACCGACCGAATCGAATACCTGCAGGTCAGAGCTACTTTCGCGAGGTGTCCGAGTGGGTCTGTGACTGCTGCGGGCGGTGGCGGGTGAGCGTCGAGCTGATCCGGGGCCGCTACCGCTACCGGCTGGCCCGCCGTTACCCGCAGCGGTTCGGCGGTGGCCGCGACGTGCTCGGCGAGGTCGGTTCGGTGGCCGAGCTGGAGGAGCTGCTGCGCCGGCGTACCCCGTTGAGCCTGGCCGACCTGCGCGAAGCCGCCTGATTCCGCGCGCCGCCGGACCCACGGTCCGGTCGGTGGTCGGCCACCCGGCGGATTCCGGTGTCACGATTCACCCGGCAGCCTCGTCGATATGCGTGGCGAGCGGCGACCGGCGCCGCCGGGGAGGGGACGCGATGCGGTTCGAGGCCGACACGGAGATCGACGCCGACGTCGAGCAGGTCTGGGCAGTGCTCGTCGACGTGCCGCGCTGGCCGGAGTGGACGGCCTCGGTGTCCCGGGCCGAGCGCGGTGAGCCGGGACCGCTCGCCGTCGGCGCGACGGCGCGACTGACGCAGCCGAAGCTGCGGCCGGCGGTGTGGCGGGTCACCGCGCTGACCGATCGGCAGGGGTTCGTCTGGGTCTCCGAGACGGCGGGCGTACGGACCACGGCGGAGCACCGGCTGCTGCCGCTGCCCGACGGGCGCACCCGCGTCGAGCTGGCCTTCAGCCAGTCCGGTCCGCTGGCCGGCCTGATCGGCCGGCTGTATGGCGGGATGCTGCGTCGCTACGTGCGGATGGAGGCCGACGGGCTCAGGCGTCGGAGCGAGCGGGGCTGACCACAGCCGCCCCCGGCACCGACCGGCGGCCCGTCCACGCCGACCGTACGCTGGCGGTGTCCGGTCGAGGTCGAGGGGGAGTGGTGGCCGAGCTGACGTACCCACAGGTGGGGGCGACCCGGCACGGGCCGCTGCCAGACGGCTACCACCAGCTGCGCCACCGGTGTCCGTTGCCGGCCGGCTGCTTCGAGACCGCCGCGAACGCGGTGCTGAGCTGGCGGCTGCACCGCGCCGCCGGTGTGCGGATGCGTACCGACGCACCGCGAGCCACCGAGGGGGTGCTGGTGACAGCCGGTCTGGGCGTGGGTCCGGCCCGTCTCTGGGGGCCGTGCCAGGTGGTCTGGAGCGAGGACTCCTCCACGCATGCCGGCTTCGGCTACGGCACGCTGCCCGGCCACCCGGAGCGGGGCGAGGAGGCGTTCGTGGTCAGCCGCGAGGACGACGGCGCGGTCTGGTTCGAGGTACGCGCGTTCAGCCTGCCGGACCGCTGGTTCACCCGTGCCGGAGGCCCGGCGGTCCGGGCCGTGCAACACACGTACGCGTGGTGGCTCGGCCGCACCCTGCGCCGCATCTGCGCGGGCCGCTGACGCACCACCTCGGGCCGACCGATGTTCGCCTCAGTAGCGGGCGAACGAGCGGATCGGCGCGCGTGGGCCGTACTTCGGGGCCTGGATGCCGGCTGCCTCCAGCAGCAGACACACCCGTCCCCGGTGGCCTCGGAACGGCTCCAGCAGGGCCAGCATGCGGGCGTCGTCGCCTCTCGGTTCGCCGGCGAGCGCCCAGGCGACAGTGTTCGGGATGTGATAGTCGCCGACGCTCACCGCGTCCGGGTCCCCGTACGCGATCCGGACCACCTCGGCGGCCGTCCACGGTCCGATGCCCGGGATGGTGGTCAGCCGACGGGTGGCGTCGGCGGCGTCGACGCTGCGCTCCAACCGATCGGCCAGTGCGGCGGCGCGCCGCAGCGTGTCGGCCCGGCGCTGCTCCACCCCGAACGGGTGGAACACCCAGTACGGGGTGGCGGCCACCGCGGTGGCCTCGGGCGGCAGCAGCAGCGGCTGCAACGGACCGGGGGCGGGCTCCCGGAAGTGCCGCACGGTCGCCGCGTACGCCCGGTATGCCTCCTTGCCGGTGACCTTCTGCTCGAAGATCGCGCGCAGCAGTCGGGGGAAGACCTGCCCGGTCGTCGGCATCCGGAGCCCGCGGTGCTCCCGGGCCAGCCGGGCGACGAGTGGGTGTGCCTCCGCCAGTTCGGCGAAGCCGGTCAGGTCGTCCCGGAGCCCGGCGATCGCGTCGGCCCGGTCCAGGACGTGCTCGGCGCCCGGCCCGTAACCCTCCGCGAGCAACTCGCCGCCGGTCGGTCGCAGAGCGAGGGTGGCCGGGCCGTCCGGGGTGCGGGTGGCCCACCAGAAGGTACCGGCGGCGACCCGGGCGCACGGGTCGTACGGACTGAACGTGAGCCCGCGCACCGAGGCTGCCAGCCGGTAGCCGACCGGGGGACGGAACACCCTGGTCGCGGCGGGGTCGGTAGCGGTCACCCGCCCACTCTGCCACGTGCCGGGCGGGACGCCGGCACCACCGGTATGCCGACGTCCCGCGTACGACCGGTGGTCGGCCGTGCCCTCCCCGGCGACGACCGACCACCGTGATCTCGTGGTGCGGGACTCAGTACGAGTAGCCCGAACCCCCGGCGTCGTTCGCACCGCTGTCCGACGGCGGCGCGACGGCCTTCGGCGTGGAGGTGGGCAGGCAGCTCAGGTTCTTCTTGCCGTCCGGCTGGACCACGAACCAGGTGCCACCGACCGCCTGGCCCTTCCACTGGCCGGGCTTCTTGTCGCCGATGTAGCGGTACACGGGCCAGCCGCCGATGGTGAGCTGACGGGTGCCGTCCTGGCGGGTCACGCTGCCGACCTTGTCGTCGGAGACGCCGGTGAGCTGCGGGTTGCCGTCGGTCAGCGCCGGGGGCCACACCTCGGCGCACTTGTCGACGCAGTTCGACGACGGCGGGTCGGCGGTGTCCTTGTCGAAGCGGTAGAGGATCCAGCCGTCCTCGTCGGTGACCACCTTGCCCATCCGGGCGACGCTCTTGCCGGTCAACTTCTCGGTCAGTTCGACGTCCGCGGGCGGCGCGTCGGCGGCCGGCGCCTCAGCGGACGCCGAGACCTCCGGTACGACCGACGCGGTGGGCTCGGCCGCGGCGACGGCGACCGGCTCGACCGCGCTCGAGTTCGCGGGGTCGTAACCTGCGGGAGCGCAGGCCGTTAGTGCGACCATCGCGCTCGCGACGATGACGGACCGCTTCATCTGTGCCACGTGCCCTCCTCATTCTCGGCAGTTCACCCATAGGTACGGGATCTGGGCTGTCAAGGTTGAAGAAGTAACAGTGGTCAATTTCACGTTCCTTGATTGAACCGAATCGGCTGGTGATCCGTACGCCCCTGCACGGAACTTTTCCCCCAACGACAGATCGGCACCGGTCATTGTCGTAATGACCGGTGCCGATACGGTTCGCGAGCTTACATGGGCACGGTGACCAGCGGACTCGCCACCCCGTTGGCGTCGACCGACTGCACCTGGAGCTGCTTGATGTCGCTCACCACGGCGGACGTGGTGGCGCTCAACTCCAGACCCTGCGGGCGGGCGTTGGTGCCGTAACCACCGTCCGGAACGGACCAGGTGGAAATCACCTCGGGGTCGGCGTTCTTGCGCAGCACAACCAACCGGCAGGTGCGCGGGCCGGGCAACTTCCGCAGGCTGAAATTGATCCGGGTGCCGTAGTCCCGTTTCACCAGGAAGACGGTCGTCTGGACACCCGTCGTCGGGTCGGTCGCGTCGAGCTGGTCACCCTCCTCCTCGGTGCCACCCACACCCGGGCCACTCGGCGGCGCCGTCGGCCCACTCGTCTGCGGGTCGGTCGGCGCGCTCGGCGTCGAATCGGCGAGCACCCCCGGCGCCGGATCGTTGCCCGTCACGCTGACGAACCCGTAACCGGTCAGACCGCCGAAGACCACGACCGCGGCGGCGGTCGCCAACATCTGACGAAACCGGGTACGCCGACGGTCGGCCCGGACCGCGCCCAGCGTCCGGTTCAACAGCGCCGGGTCGGTCGCGGTCTGCTCCATCGCCATCATCGTCTCGCCGTCGATGTCGGAGAGCAGCCCCACCACCGGAACCATCGTCTCCAACTCCGCAGCGCACGCCCAGCAGGTCGCGAGATGCTCCTCGAACCGCTCGGTATCCTGCTCGTCGAGCACACCGAGCGCGTACGCCGCGACGTCCATGTGGTCCGGCCGGCTCATTCTGTCACCCCCCGCTCCTGCAGAGCCGTGCGCAGCGCGCGCAGCGCGTAGTAGACCCTCGACTTGGCGGTGCCGAGCGGCAGCCCCAACTCCTCGGCGGCCTCCGGCACCGTCCGCCCCCGGAAGTACGTCGAGATCAGGATCTCCCGGTGCGACTGACTGAGCGTACGCAGGGCGTCCGCAACGGTCATCGTGCGCAGCACCCGGTCGGTGCTGTCCGCCTCGGCGAACGCGGTCAGGTCCCGGTCGTAGGTCTCCGGCGGTCGGGCCTCCTGGCTGCGGTGCTCGTCGATGGCGATCCGCCGGGCCACCGTGACGAGCCACGGTCGCAACGAGCCCTGCCCCTGCGTGCCCAGGCGGTGCGCGTTGCGCCAGGCCCGCAGCAACGTCTCCTGGACGATGTCCTCCGCGCGCTGCCGGTCCCCCCCGGTGAGACGCATGACGAACATCAGGAGTGGACCAGCGTGCTCGGCGTAGAGCAGCTTGATCAGTTGGTCGGAGTGGCTGGCCTCGGTTGACGTCGCCTGATGGCGCCCGGGCGCCGGTCGCGGCGTCACCGGACCATTCTGGCGAGACGTCGCCCTCGCGTCGACCCCTCGGGCAGACGAGGTCGGCCGCGACGAGGACCGTGCCGACAACCAGTCAGCGCGTACCGCGTCGCCATGCCAGCCGGCCGCCACCGCATGCATGCAGACCTCCGGGGTCTCCGTCACCAACGTCGGCCCGTGAGGCGGGCCGCCCGGTGGTACGCACCGCCGCCCCGAACGGATCAACGAACCCGGAAAAAAAATTCCGCGTCGTTGTCGGAGCGCACAGTCAGTGCGAGGTGGACGGTCAGCGGCGTACCGAGAAGAGGCCCGGAGGCGGGGGATCGGAGCCGGTCGCGTCGGCATCCCGGACCATCGGGGCACCACTGGTGAAGCGGTCCACCTCGTCGCCGGCCACCACCCGACCCGGGAACCAGTCGCCGGCGGCGCGCCGGGTCAGCTCCGGCACCGGCGGGGTGGTCCGCCCGGCCATCAGCACCAGGTTGCCGTAGCGGCGGCCCCGCAACACCGCCGCGTCGCCCACCAGACACGCCTGCGGTAGCACCGAGCGGACCGTGGCGACCTGCCCACGGGCGTACCGCAGCGGTGGACCGTCGGCCAGATTCGCCAGATACCACCCCGCGGGGCGCAGCACCCGGGCCACCTCCGCCGCGTACTCCACCGACGTGAGATGAGCCGGGGTACGCGCACCCGCGAACACGTCGGCGACCACCACGTCGAAGCTGGCGTCCCGGGTGGAGGTCAGCACGGCCCGGGCGTCCTGCACCCGGACCCGCAGCCGCGCGTCGGACGGCCACGGCAACGCCCGACGCACCAACTCCACCAGCGCACCGTCCACCTCGGACACCCGCTGGGTCGACCCGGGTCGGGTGGCGGACACGTACCGGGGCAGGGTCAGCGCACCACCGCCCAGGTGCAGCACCCGCAACGGCTCACCGGGCGGCGCGACCAGATCCACCGCGGCCGCCAGCCGCCGCACGTACTCGAACTCCAGGTGGGTCGGATCGGTCAGGTCCACATGCGACTGTGGTGCGCCGTCCAGCAGCAGCGTCCACGAACCCGCCCGGTCCGGATCCGGAACAAGCTCGGCCCGCCCGGTGTCCACCTGCTCGACCACCCGGTCGGCCGCCCGTTTACGTCCCATCGCGACAGGTGCCCCGTCTACCGCGCCGCGCGGGCCGCTGCGGTCAACGCGCGGTGCAGCAACCGGGAGTCACCGAGCAGGGCGCGCAACCGTCGTTCCAGGCCGGCGATCGGGATCAGGTTCTGCGGAGCCCGCGGATCCTTGTACGGCGTCGAGGCGAAACGCGGCAGGGTGACCAGCGACAGGTCGGCCAACTCGATGGCCGCCTCGACGGGCAGGTCGGCCGAGCACTCCACCCGGACGATGCCCGCCCACGGCGCACCGACAGCCACCGGCAGCCGCAGATACCACGACCAACCACCCCAGGCGGTGCCGAGCCGGAACACCGGCGAACGCTCACCCGACGCCAGACCGACCACCACCGCCGTCAGCCGCGCGTCGAGATACTGGCTGTGCTGGGTCTTGATGTAGCCCAACGTGCGCGGCAACTGCCGACGACTCCGCAACGGGCCGTCCACCACCAGCAGGTCACCGTCGACCCGGGCGGCGTCGGACACCGCCACCTCCAACGCCGTCAGCGGCGCCTGCACCGCCGCCGGCAACTTGCCCAGCTCACCGGTGCCACCCACCCGGTGCACCGGGTAGCGGATCGCACCCGCCACCACGTCCTGCGCCGACGGGCTCGCCGTGAACAGACCCCGACCCACCCGGGTGCCGGCCAACTGCGCCGCACCCCGGCCCAGGTCGCACCGCACCACCCCGGCCGCGTACGAGGCGGCCAGCCCGGGAAACGAACCGCCGTCGGCCTCCGCCGTCCAGATGCTCGCGTCGATCCGGCGAACCCCGTCGACGAGCAGCACCACGTCGGGAGCGCGAACCCCCGGGCGTACCCCGATCGCCCGCCAGTCCACCGCGGGCACCTCCGCGTCCGCGTCGACCTGCGCGCTGCTCGGCGCGGCCGGCCCGGAAGCGGACGCCTCGAACGACGCCCCGTACGCCGGATCCCACGAGTCGACGAAGAACGCGGCGTCGCCCCGCACGTTCACCGGCCGGTCCGTTCGATCCGCGACGAGCGCGCATCCTTGCGCACCTCGAAGCGGACCGGAATCCGCTCGGCCAGCGCCGGCACGTGGGTGACCACACCGACCATCCGGTCACCGCGCGCGGCCAGGTTCTCCAGGGTGGCGGCCACCGTGTCCAGGGTGGCCGCGTCGAGCGTGCCGAAGCCCTCGTCCAGGACGATCGACTCCAGACTCGCCGCCGTCGTCGACATCCCGGCGAGCTGCTCGGAGAGCGCCAACGCCAACGCCAACGACGCCTGGAACGTCTCACCGCCGGACAGGGTGCGCACGCCCCGGCGCAGCCCCGCGTCGTGGTGGTCGACGACGACGAACTCGCCCTTGTCGTGCACCAGCTCGTACTGGCCGGAGGACAGCTCCCGCAGGATCCCCGACGCGCCGTCGACCAGCAGGTCCAACGCCTCCGCCAGCAACCACCGCTCGAAGTTGTTGGCCCGCAGGTGCCCGGCGAGCGCCCGCGCCACCTGCGCCTCCCGCTCGTGCACGGCCCGCTGCTCGCGCAGCGTCCGGGCCTGCTCGCGGCGCTCGCGCAGCCGCCGCCGGTCGGCGTCCGCCCGCTCGACGGCGACGGTCGCGGCGTGCACCGGATCGTCACCGACCGGCACGTCGACGGCCGCGAACCGGGCGGCGAGGTCGCGCTGCACGGCCGCGGCCGCGGCTTCGGCCTCGGTCACCGCCGACGCCCGACCGGCCCGATCGGCACGGCGGCGGTCCGCCTCGGCCGTCGCCCAGCCGGTCAGCGTGGCCCAGGCCGCGGCCACGTCCTCCCGGTCGGTGGCCGGCGGACCGAACCGGGCCAACCCGTCGCGGGAGGTGTCGAAGGCCCGCCAGGCCGCCCGCAACCGCTCCTCGGCCGCATCCACGCCGGCGCGGGCCTGGCGCGCGGCCTCACGGCCGGCCCGAACCGCGGTGGCGGCCTCCTCCAGGGCGCCCCGCAACCGGGCGTGCTCGGCCAACTCCCGGCGCAACACGGCCGGTTCCGCCACGCCGTCGAGCTGCCCGTCCAGCTCGGTCAACCGGGCGTCCACCTGCTCCTGCCGGGCCCGCGCCTGCACCAGCAGCCGCTCCAGATCACGCGCTGCCGCGTCCCGTTGCTGCACAGCCGTCTGCGCCGCCTTGGTCGCGGCCCGCGCCGCCTTACCCGCCGCCGTCGCGGCCGCCACCGCCGAATCGGCGGGCACGTCCGGCACCCGCGTCACCGGCTGCTCGCAGACCGGGCAGGGCGCGCCGGCATGCAGGTGCACCCGCAGGCTGACCGCCAGGTCGGTGGCCTTCGCCTCCTCGTGCGCCCGGAAGGCCGCCTCCAACTCGGCGTCGGCCCGTTCGGCCGCCGTGCGAGCGTCGGCCAGCGCGGCCACCGCCACGGTGTGCTCCTCGTGCGCCGCGCCCACCGCCGCGCGGACCGTGGCCGCCTCACCGGACAACCGGTCCCGATCGTCGTACGCCCGAAGGAGTAGCCGCGCCGCGCTCTCGTCGCCGACGCCGGCCAGCTCCCCGCGTAGCTTCTCCTCCCGCTCCTCCGCCAACGACACGGCGGTGGCCGCCGCCTCCGCCTCCGCCCGCGCCTCGGTGACCGCGCGTGCCACCTCGGCCACCCCGCCCGGCGCGCGGACCCCGGTCAACACCCGCAGCTCGTCGTCGAGGGCGGTCAGCGCCGCCGCCGCCTCCCGCGCGGCGGTCCGAGCCGCCGTCAGCTCCGGTACCGCGGCCGTCACCGCCGCCGACAGCTCCGCCATCTGATCGACCCGGGCCTCGGCCTCGGCCAACGCCTCGTCGTCCACGCCGGTGAGCCCGGCGAGCACCTGGTCGACCGCGTCGAGTCTGGCGTCCGCCTGCGTGGCCCGCGCCGTCGCCCGCTTCTGCACGTCCTCGTAGACGCCCAGGCCCAGCAGGTTCACCAGGATCTGCTGCCGGGTCGCCGGCTTCGCGTGCAGGAAATCGGCGAACTGCCCCTGTGGCAGCACCACACAGCTGGTGAACTGCTCGTACGGCAGCCCCACCGCGTCCAGTACCGCCTGCTCCATCTCGGCCGGGGTGCCCGCCACCACCTCACCGAGGTCGTCCGGGCTCAACCCGGTGTCCAGTTTGGTGACGTCGAAACCGGCGGGCATCACCTGCAACCCGGCGTTCGCGGTCTTGACGTTGCCCCGGCCGTCCCGCCGGACCACCCGGGTCGCCACGTAGCGGGCCCCACCGGACTCGAAGACCAACCGCACCCGGGCCTCGGACGCCGACGGCGCGAGGGCGTTGGCCAGCCCCCGTGCCCCACCCCAGCGGGGCACCGTGCCGTAGAGCGCGAAGCAGATCGCGTCCAGCACCGTGGACTTGCCCGAGCCGGTCGGGCCGATCAGGGCGAAGAAGTCGGCGTCGGTGAAGTCGACTGTGGTCTCGTCGCGGAAGACCGTGAACCCGGCCATGTCCAGGCGCATCGGACGCATCAGTGATCGACCTCCTCGAAGAGCTCGTCGAAGAGTTCCTGGACGCCCTCGTCGGCGTGGCCCCGGCTGTCCAGGTAGTCGGCGAACAACTCCCGGGGTGAACGCCCCGACCGCTGCGCGATGCGCGCGCCACTGCCCGGCGCGGCCAACAGCTCCGGGTCGATCCGGATCTCCAGGGCCCGGGGGAGCAACTCCTGGACCTCCTCGCGCAGACCGGCGCGGGGTTGCTCCCGCACGTACACCCGCAGCCAGGCGTCCGGCGCCTCGATCTCGGCGAGCTGGGCCAGGGTGCCCCGCACCGTCCGCAGCGCGCTCGCCGCGGTCACCGGCACCTCCCGCACCCGGGCGGCGCTGCTGGCCGTCACCTCGACGATCGTCACCGACGGGACGTTCTCCTGCTCGCCGAAGTCGACGGCGAGCGGGCTGCCGCTGTAGCGCACCGGGCAGGGGCCGACGACCCGCTGCGCCCGATGCAGGTGACCCAACGCCACGTAGTGCGCGGTCGCCGGGAAGACGGTGGCCGGAACGGCGTAGCCCAGCACCGTGTGCGCGTCGCGTTCGCCGCCGCCGGTGGACGCGCCGGTCACCGTCAGGTGCGCGGTGACCAGGTGCACCCGGTCCGGTTCGGTGAAACCCTCGGTCAGTCGCTCCAGCACCCGGCCCAGGTGGTCGGCGTACGTCTGGTTGGTCTCCGCCGCGGTCAGCTCGTACATCTCCAGGGCGCGCACCGCGTACCGCTGGGACAGGAACGGCAGCGCGGCCAGCCGCCACCGCTCGCCGCCGGCGGTGGTGCCGTCGATCACGTGCTCGTCCGGATTCTCCCGTACCCCGCCGCGCAGCGTGATGCCGGCGGCCTCGGCCCACGGCCGCAGCGCGTCCAACGCCGGCCCGTTGTCGTGGTTGCCACCGATCGCCACCACGTCCGCGCCGGTACGCCGTAGCGCGGTCAACGCCCGGGTGACCAGACGGGTCGCCTCCGAGGTGGGCGCGGCGGTGTCGTAGAGATCACCGGCGACGATCACCAGATCCGGTTGCTCGGCACGGGCGATGTCGATCACCCCGGCCAGCACGGCCTTGTGCTCCTCGGCCCGGGACTGCCCCTTGAGCACCTTTCCCACGTGCCAGTCGGAGGTGTGCAGGATCTTCATGGGTGTGCCGGCCCCCAGCTAGAACGGGATGTCGTCGTCGGTGCTGCCGCCGCCGGAGCCCACCACGGCGAACGGGTCGGCGGACTGGGTGATCGAGCGCAGCGTCTCCGATGGTGCCCGACCCGCCTCGGAGACCCGGGTGGCCCAGGCCGGGAACGGGAACTCCAGGCAGAGCGGCACCGGGATGTCCGGCTGGTTGACGAACATGGTGCCCGGCTTGGCCAGCAGCGCCCGCTGACGCTGGGCGGGCGGGAGGAAGCCGTACTCCGGGCGGGACGCCTCGGCCGGGTCGAGCCGGCCGACCACCCGGATCGCCGAGTTCGTGACGATCCGCCGCTCCACCTCGCTCGCCGTCTGCTGCGCGCCGATCAGGATCACCCCGAGCGAGCGGCCCCGCTCGGCGATGTCGAGCAGCACCTCCTTGATCGGCGAGGAGCCCTCCCGGGGGGCGTACTTGTTGAGCTCGTCCAGGACGACGAAGAGCAGCGGCTTCGCGGTGCCGGCCTTCTCCTTGCGCTCGAACTCGCTCTTCAGCGTCACACCGACCACGAACCGCTGCGCCCGGTCCGGGAGGTTGTGCAGATCGACCACGGTGACCTGCGCGGACTCGCTGGTGTTGATCGAGTGCGGGCGGCGGGTCGCCAGGTCGCCACGGATCAGCCGGGCGAGGTCCTTCTTACTGCCGATCAACCGCCGGGCGAACGCGTTGACGGTGCCCAGACCGACCGCGCTGCCCGCCCAGTCGGAGCGGGTCTCGTCGTCGTTGAGTTGGTCGACGATGTGGTCCACCAGGTCGCCGTAGGAGCCGAGGCGCACCCCGTCGATGCTCACTCCGCCGTCGGCCGGCTGGGCGTAGCGGGCCAGGTGCGCCGCCACCGAGTGGACCACCATCGTGTACTGCTGGCGTTCGTCGTCGGCGTCGGCGAAGACGTACGGCAGGAGGCGGTCGGAGCAGAACTCGCTGAGCGTCCAGTAGAACGAGTCGACACCGGTGAGCCGGCTGCTCACATCCGGTGTGCCGGCCGCGTCGCCGACCCGGGGCGGGGCGTACACCCGCACGTCCGGGAACGCGCCGGCGTTGAGGCCCAGCTTCGCGTACGCCGCGCGGGTGGGCTCGTCCAGACGGGTGTTGGGGTGGTCGAGGAAGAGCAGGTCCTCGCCCTTGACGTTGAAGATCAGCGCCTTGGCGTTGACCGCGTCGCCTCCCAGCACGCCGGAGCGGAACACCGAGTAGAGCAGAAAGGTGGCGAAGCTGGTCTTCGTCGCCACACCGGAGATGCCGGAGATGGAGACGTGCGCGCCCCGGCTGCCGTCGAGGAAGTCGGCGTTGAGGTAGACCGGGACCCCGTCGCGGCCCATCCCCATCGGGATGCGTCGCTCCATCCGGTCGAAGTGCAGCGCGCGCGCCCGGGCGTCACCCTCGGCCCGGTGCACCACCATGCCCGGCGTCGGCGGCACGTACAGCTCCGGGTCGACGCGCGTGGTGGTGATCTCGGCCGCCTCCTGCACCTGCGCCGGCAGCGTGCCGTCGGCGATGGCGAAGACGTCCGAGTCGAACTGGGCGCCCTCGTGCCGGGCGCGGACCTGGGTGACCACCCCGGCGATCGTCACCGGCTCCCGGTCGGGCAGCTCCCGCCGGGTCACCACCACGTCGTCGAGCTGCAGGTAGCTGCCCGGCGCCACGGCCGTCCAGAACTGCAACGGGGTGGCGTCGGCGGTGCCCAGCACCCGCCCGACCGCCTCGCCGGGGCTGTCGAGGTCGGCGTCGGTCATCGGGCGAGGTGGGTCGGTCGGGCAGCATGGTGGGGAAGCATGCTGTGCATCCTGCCCGAGGAGTACGACAGGTCGCCACGCGACGCGGCGGACGACACCCTGGTCCGTCACACCCGCGACAGTGGGTGTGTGGCCGGGTGACGGCCCGTTACGGGCGGGCGTGGCGGAGCATGAGGACGCCGTCGTCGGCGGCGAGCACGTGGCGCAACGGCAGGTGCCGGGGTGGGGCGGTGTCGCCGGCGGTGATCCGGCCCGGCCCCGCTCCGGCGAGCAGGGGAGAGACGGTCAGACACAACTCGTCCACGAGGTCGGCGGCGGTGAGCGCGCCGAACAGGTGCGGCCCGCCCTCGCAGAGCAGTTGGGTCAGCCCGCGCCCGTGCAGCGCGGCGAGGCCGGCGGCAAGGTCGACCCGGTCGGTGCCGCAGCGCAGCAGGTCGGCGACGTCGGTGAGGCCGGGCGGTGGCTCGGCGTGGGCGTGGGTGAGCACGATCGGTCGGGTCGGCGCGTCGGCGAAGGCGGCCTGAGCAGGGTCCAGGTCGAGGGAGCCGGAGACGACCACCAGGGTCGGGTACTCCACCAGGCCGTTGACCCGACGCCAGGCGCGCCGGGTCTCGTTGAGGCGGATCGCCCGGTATCCCTCGTGGCGCAGCGTGCCGGCGGCCACCACCAGCGCGTCGCAGACCATCCGCAGCAGGCCGAACACGCGCTTGTCCGGCTCGCCGGAGAGCCCGGCGGAGTAGCCGTCGACGCTCACCGCGCCGTCCAGGCTGGAGACGAAGTTGACCCGCAGTCGGGGCTGGTCGTCGCGGCCGTAGAGGGCGGTCAACGTGGTGTCGTCGAGTGGCTGTGCCGACGGCTCGGGCCAGAGTCGGCGGATCGGGATTCCGACGGTCATTCGCCGGCCGGACCGGTGACCGGAGGGGTCGGTTCTTCGGTACGGTGCTGACAGTCGCACCAGTTCCGGCCCGGGCAGTCGTCGTGTCGCCGGGCCCGGCACGCGCGGCAGATCATGCTCGCAGCCTAAGCCGCGGGAGGACAGGACAGCATGCCGCGTCAGATCTTCCAGCTGAAGATGTCCCTGGCCAGCGTCCGCCCACCGGTGTGGCGGCGGGTGCTCGTGCCGGCCGGCTACACGCTGGACCGGCTGCACCGGGTGGTGCAGCACGCGATGGGGTGGCGGGACTGCCACCTGCACTCGTTCGAGATCGACGCCGTGCAGTACGGCGAGCCCGACCCGGACGGTGAGTTGGGGCTGCACGACGAGTTGGACGTGCGGCTGGACGCGGTGCTCGGCAAGGGCAGCCGGTTCTCCTACACGTACGACTTCGGCGACTGGTGGGAGCACGACCTGGTCGTGGAGGACGCGCTGACCGTCGACCCCGACGAGCGGTACCCGGTCTGTCTGGCCGGCGAGCGGGCCTGCCCGCCGGAGGGTATCGGCGGGCCGCTGGGCTATCGCGCGCTTCTGGTCGCCCTGGACGACCAGGCCGCGCCGGCCGATCTCGCCGACCCCCGGCTGGCGCTGCTGCGTGACTGGGCGGGCGCCACCTTCGACCCGTCCCGCTTCGACGCCGAGCGTTCGACCACCCTCCTCCGCCGCTTCTGCTGACCACACCCCGGGCGCCGACCGGTGTGCGTCCGCCCTGTCGATCAAGACGTTCGCGTCGGCGGCAGGGCGATTTCTGACCGAAATCCTTTGATCACCCGAGTTGAAAGGGCTGGTCAGGGTGGGCTTCGGTGGGGACGGGTGGGGCCTGTGAGGCGCGCGGTAACGATCTGGGAACGCTCCCATCGCCCTATTGACACTCCCGTTACCCGACGGCAATCTCATGGGAGCGCTCCCGGAGGTGGCATGGGTCACTCACGCATCCCCGGCCTGGCGCGATGAGACACCCCCCACCACAACCACCCAGCCTCACCACCGGAAAGAGGGGTCAGCGCATGAGTGTCACCACGCGGCGTACCCGCCTGGCGGCCGCTGCCCTGGCCGCGATCACCGCAATCGGCGGTCTCGCGGCCTGCGGCAAGGACGACGACGAGCCGGCTGCCGGCGAGAAGCCCGCCAAGCTGGTCGTCGACACCTTCAGCGAGTTCGGCTACGACGAGCTCGTCAAGCAGTACGAGAAGGAGACCGGCATCAAGGTCGAGCTGCGCAAGACCGCGCAGCTCAGCGAGTACCGGCCGAAGCTGGTCCGCTACCTGGCCACCGGCAAGGGCGCGGCGGACGTCACCGCCCTGGAAGAGGGCATCCTCAACGAGTTCAAGACGAACCCGCGCAACTGGGCCGACCTCAACCCGCTGGTCGCCGACCACTCGAAGGAATACCTGCCCTGGAAGTGGGAGCTGGGCAAGTCGCCCGACGGCCGGCTGATCGGCCTGCCGACGGACGTCGGCAGCCTCGCCGTCTGCTACCGCAAGGATCTGTTCCAGGCGGCCGGCCTGCCCACCGAGCGTGACCAGGTGTCGGCGCTCTGGTCGGACTGGAAGGGCTTCCACGACGCCGGCCTGAAGTACAAGCAGGCCACCGGCAAGGCGTTCGTCGACTCGATCACCGCCGTCTCCAACGGCGTGATGTTCCAGGGCAACGGTGATCTGTTCTACGACAAGGAGAACAACATCATCGCGGACACCAGCCCCGCGGTGAAGAACGCCTGGGACACCGCCACCTCGATGGCGGACATCTCGGCCAAGGCGCAGACCTGGTCGCCGGAGTGGTCGGGTGGCTTCAAGCAGGGCACCTTCGCGGTCACCTTCTGCCCGTCCTGGATGCTCGGCATCGTCTCGGACAACTCCGGTCCGGCCAACAAGGGCAAGTGGGACGTCGCGTCCGTGCCGGGTGGCGGCGGTAACTGGGGTGGCTCGTGGCTCGCGGTTCCCGAGCAGAGCAAGTACCCGAAGGAGGCGGCGAAGCTCGCCGAGTTCCTCACCAACGCCAAGAGCCAGGTGGAGGCCTTCAAGCTCAAGGGCCCGCTGCCGACCAACCTGGAGGCGCTGAAGAACGAGGCGTTCATCGGCTACACCAACGAGTACTTCAGCAACGCGCCGACCGGCAAGATCTTCGGTGAGAGCGTCGCCAAGATCCAGCCGACCCACCTGGGTCCGAAGCACCAGGCGGTGAAGGAGAACGCGTTCGAGCCGGCTCTGCGGGCGTTCGAGAACGGGCAGGCCGACAAGGCGAAGGCCTGGGAGCAGTTCACGAAGGACGCAAAGACTCAGGGTGCCTTCTGAGTGATTCCCCGCTGGTGGCGTCCGGGACTCCCCGGACGCCACCGGCCGGTCCCCTCCGCGTAGCGCCCTGCGCGAGGGCCCCCGGGCCTCGCTGGAAAAGGAAATTCGTATGAGCCTGTCGGCCACGACGGCGCCGCCGTCGCCAGCAGCACCGCCCTCTCCCGACGTCTCTTCCCGACGTAACCGGGGAAGGTTACTCAACCGTCTCGACGTCAAGTACTCGCCGTACCTCTACATCGCACCGTTCTTTGTGATCTTCGGCGTGTTCGGGTTGTACCCGATGGCGCGTACCGCCTGGATGTCGCTGCACGACTGGGACATGATCGGCGACCACTCGTTCATCGGCTTCGACAACTACACCCGGCTGGTGAACGACGAGTACTTCTGGAACGCGCTGGTCAACACGTTCGGCATCTTCGCCCTGTCGACCATCCCGCAGTTGTTGCTCGCCCTCTTCCTGGCGAACCTGCTCAACAAGACGTTCCTGCGTGCCAAGACCTTCTTCCGGATGGCCATCTTCGTACCGAACGTGGTGTCGGTGGCCGCTGTCGCGATCGTCTTCGGGATGCTGTTCCAGCGGGAGTTCGGCCTGTTCAACTGGCTGCTGAGCCTCGTCGGCGTCGACGCCGTCGACTGGGACTCGCAGCGGTGGAGCTCCTGGTTCGCCATCTCGACGATGGTCAACTGGCGGTGGACCGGGTACAACACCCTGATCCTGCTCGCCGGCATGCAGGCGATCCCGAAGGACCTCTACGAGGCCGCGGAGATCGACGGCGCCAGCCCGTGGCGGCAGTTCTGGCAGATCACCCTGCCCATGCTCAAGCCCACCTTCATCTTCGTGGTCATTCTGTCCACGATCGGCGGCATGCAGCTCTTCACCGAGCCCCTGCTCTTCGGCAACGGCAACATCCTCGGCGGCGACCAGCGGGAGTTCCAGACGCTGGCCATGTACATGTACGAGATGGGCATCGAGAACCTGAGTTCCGCCGGCTACGGAGCCGCGGTCGCCTGGGCGATCTTCATGATCATCGTCGTGGTGTCGCTGATCAACTTCCTACTCGTCCGCCGCTCGGCGAAGTGAGGAGCAAGCGATGACCTCGGCCTCTCGGCGCCTGTGGCGCACCAGCCCGCTGACCTACGTGGCGCTCGTCCTGGCGGCGCTGCTGTCGATCTACCCGTTCTACTACATGATCGTGATCGGCACCCGCAGCCTGGACAACATCAACGACGTGCCGCCACCGGTAACACCCGGCGGAGCGTTCGGCGACAACTTCCAGCGGGTGCTCGACAACGACGCCGCCAACTTCTTCACCGGCATGATGAACTCGATCATCGTCTCCTCGGTGGTCACCGTCTCGGTGGTGCTCACCGGGTCGCTGGCCGGGTTCGCCTTCGCCAAACTGCGATTCAAGGGCAGCAACGCCCTCCTGCTGGCGATCATCGTCACCCTGATGATCCCGACCCAGATGGGGCTCATTCCGCTGTGGGCCATCATGCAGGACCTCGGGTGGTACGACACCCTCTACGCGGTCACCGTGCCGTTCCTGGTCAGCGCCTTCGGCGTGTTCATGATGCGGCAGTACGCCAGCCAGGCGATCTCCGACGAGCTGATCGAGGCCGGTCGGGTCGACGGGGCCAGCACGTTCCGGATCTACTGGAACATCGTGCTGCCCGCGCTGCGTCCCGCCGCCGGCGTCCTCGGTCTGCTGACCTTCATGGAGACCTGGAACTCGTTCCTCTGGCCGTACGCCATCCTCACCCCGGAGAACCCGACCCTGCAGGTCTCGCTCGCCTTCCTCTCGTACGCCTACTACACCGACTACTCCCAGGTGTTCGCCGCCACGGCGATCGGCACCATCCCCCTGGTGGTCGTTTTCCTCGTGTTCGGCCGCCAGATCATCGGCGGGATCATGGAAGGTGCCGTCAAGTCGTGAGCAACCCCGCCAGCCCGCCCGCCGTCGGCGTCCTCGACGAGCGCCCCGGGCTGTCCTTCCCACCCGGATTCCTGTGGGGAGCCGCGACCGCGGCATACCAGATCGAGGGGGCGGCGGCCGAGGACGGCCGCACCCCGTCGATCTGGGACACCTTCAGCCACACCGACGGTCGGGTCGTCGCCGGGCACACCGGTGACGTCGCGTGCGACCACTACCACCGGCTCGGCGGCGACGTCGCGTTGATGGCCGAGCTGGGCCTGAAGTCGTACCGTTTCTCGGTCTCCTGGTCCCGGGTGCAGCCCGGCGGCGTCGGCGCGGCCAACCCGCAGGGGTTGGACTTCTACCGCCGACTCGTCGACGAGCTGCTGGCCAACGGCATCGAGCCGTGGCTGACCCTCTACCACTGGGACCTGCCGCAGCCGCTGGAGGACGCCGGCGGCTGGCCGGCCCGGGACACCGCGGCCCGCTTCGCCGACTACACGACCCTGGTGGCCGACGCGCTCGGTGACCGGGTGCGGTACTGGACCACGCTCAACGAGCCGTGGTGCTCGGCGTTCCTCGGCTACGGGTCCGGGGTGCACGCCCCGGGCCGAACCGACGGGGCGGACGCGGTCCGCGCCGGGCACCACCTGATGCTCGGTCACGGCCTGGCCGTGCAGGCGTTGCGGGCCACCCGGCCGGCCGCCGAGGTGGGCGTGACGGTCAACCTCTACCCGGTCGACCCGGCCACCGACGCCCCGGCCGACGTGGACGCGGCCCGACGGATCGACGGGCTGGCCAACCGGTTCTTCCTGGACCCGCTGCTGCGCGGGTCGTACCCGGAGGACCTGGTGGCCGACCTCGCCCCGGTGACCGACTTCGGCCACGTGCGCGACGGCGACCTGGCGACCATCTCCGAGCCGCTGGACCTGGTCGGGGTCAACTACTACAGCCGGCACGTCGTCGCCGCGGCGGTCGAGGGTGACCCGGTCGACCCGGCCCCCTCGTGCTGGCCCGGCAGCGAGGACGTCCGGTTCGTCACCCGGGGTGTCCCGGTCACCGACATGGGCTGGGAGATCGACGCCCCGGGCCTGCGCGAGACCCTGCAACGGGTGCACGGTTACACCGATCTGCCGCTGTACGTCACCGAGAACGGCTCCGCGTTCGTCGATTCGGTCGTCGACGGGCAGGTCGACGACGTCGACCGGCTGGCCTACTTCGACGCCCACCTGCGCGCGGCGCACGAGGCGATCGACGACGGAGTGCCCCTGCGGGGATACTTCGCCTGGTCGTTGATGGATAATTTCGAATGGGCCTGGGGTTACACCAAGCGGTTCGGCATGATCCACGTCGACTACGACAGCCAGGTTCGCATCCCCAAGTCCAGCGCCAAGTGGTACGCCTCGGTGATCCGGCGCAACGGTCTGGCCGCACAATAGGCTCGGGCCAGCCATCAGGACGGCCCCGGCGTACACCTCCCGCAGGTGGCGCCGGGTCCGCCCGCCGTCGGAGGAGCACACCATGACAACGCAGCGCACCCGGTCGCTCGGGCGCCCGACCCTCGACGCGGTCGCGGCGCGTGCCGGCGTCGGCCGGGGCACGGTGTCCCGCGTCGTCAACGGCTCACCCCAGGTCAGCCCGGAGGCCCGGGCCGCGGTCCAGCAGGCCATCGCCGAGTTGGGGTACGTGCCGAACCGTGCCGCCCGTGCGCTCGTCACCCAGCGCACCGACTCGGTCGCGCTCGTGGTGTCCGAGTCCGGCGACCGGGTCTTCACCGAACCGTTCTTCGCCTCGATCGTGCGGGGCATCAGCTCCGGGCTGCTGGAGACCCCGATGCAGCTCTGGCTGGCCATGGCGCAGTCGCCGGTGGAGCGGGAACGGGTCGAGCACCACCTGACCAACCAGCACGTCGACGGCGTACTGCTGCTGTCGTTGCACGACTCCGACCCGCTGCCGACGTTGCTGGAGGAGCGTGGGTTGCCCGCCGTGCTCGGTGGTCGGCCGGCCCGGATGCTGCAACCGGGCGCACAACCGGCCTGGTTCGTCGACGTGGACAACGTTGGCGGGGCGCGGCAGGCGGTGGAGTACCTGACCGGGCTGGGACGTCGGCGCATCGCCACCATCGCCGGTCCGCAGGACATGGGCGCCGGCCTGGCCCGTCTGGCCGGCTACACCGAGGCGGTCCAGGCCACCGGGGTCGGGGTGAACCCCGACCTGATCGCGTACGGCGACTTCAGTGAGGGCAGCGGCACGGCCTGCATGGCCCGACTGTTGGACGTCTGCCCGGACCTGGACGCCGTCTTCGTCGCGTCCGACCTGATGGCGTTCGGCGCGCTGCGTACCCTGCGCGAGGCCGGTCGGCGCGTGCCCGAGGACGTCGCGGTGATCGGCTTCGACGACGCGACGATCGCCCTCCAGTCGGACCCGCCGCTGACCACCGTCTTCCAGCCGGTGGAGGAGATGGGCCGGCAGATGGCTCGCCTGCTGGTCGCCCGCATCCGTGGCGAGGAGCTGCAGGCCCCGCACATCCTCCTGGACACCCAACTGGTCCACCGCGCCTCCGCCTGACCTCCCGCAGGACCGGGGGGTCAGGAGGTCCAGCGGCGGAGTTCGCGTTTGGCCAGGGAGTTGCGGTGGACCTCGTCGGGGCCGTCGGCCAGGCGCAGGGTTCGGGTCTGCGCCCAGAGGGCGGCCAGTGGGGTGTCCTGGCTGACGCCGGCGCCGCCGTACCCCTGGATGGCCTTGTCGATGACCCACTCCGCCATCGCCGGGGTACCGATCTTGATGGCCTGGATCTCGGTGTGCGCGCCCTTGTTGCCGACGGTGTCCATCAGCCAGGCCGTCTTGAGCACCAGCAACCGGGCCTGCTCGATGCGCACCCGCGACTCGGCGATCCACTCCCGGACGACGCCCTGCTCGGCGAGGGGTCGGCCGAACGCGACGCGCCCGAGCGCACGGTTGCAGAGCAGCTCCAATGCCCGCTCAGCCATTCCGATCAGTCGCATGCAGTGGTGGATCCGGCCCGGACCGAGCCGGGCCTGGGCGATGGCGAAGCCGGTGCCCTCGGCGCCGATCAGGTTCTCCGCCGGCACCCGGACGTCGGTGAAGTCGATCTCGGCGTGCCCGCCGTGGGAGCCGTCGGTGTAGCCGAAGACGGTCATTCCCCGGCGCACTGTCACGCCGGGCGTGTCCCGGGGGACCAGGACCATGCTCTGCTGACGGTGCCGGTCGGCCGACGGGTCGGTCTTGCCCATCACGATGAAGATCTCGCAGCGTGGGTCCATCGCTCCGGACGACCACCACTTGCGCCCGTTGATCACGTACTCGTCGCCGTCGCGGGTGATCCGGGTGGCGATGTTGGTGGCGTCGGAGGATGCGACGTCCGGCTCCGTCATGCAGAACGCGGAA
This sequence comes from Micromonospora sp. WMMD1155, assembly GCF_029581275.1. Lineage (NCBI taxonomy): Bacteria > Bacillati > Actinomycetota > Actinomycetes > Micromonosporales > Micromonosporaceae > Micromonospora > Micromonospora sp. WMMD1155. Next base: position 962,090 of record NZ_CP120742.1, on the reverse strand, counting down.
CGGATCTCGCCCTCCAGCAGGGGCATGAGCCAACGCTGTCGCTGCGCCTCCGAGCCGAACTCGGCCAGCAGTTCCATGTTGCCGGTGTCCGGTGCCGCGCAGTTGACCGCCTCCGGCGCCAGGTGCGGGCTGCGCCCGGTCAGCTCGGCGAGCGGAGCGTACTGGAGGTTGGTCAGGCCGGCGCCGTAGCGCGGATCGGGGAGGAACAGGTTCCACAGGCCGCGCTTGCGGGCCTCCGCCTTCAGCTCCGCCAACACCGGGGTACGCGACCACGGGTCACCAGCGGCCACCTGCTCGGCGTGCACCGCCTCGGCCGGGTAGACGTGCTCGGTCAGGAACCGGGTCAGCTCGTCGCGTAGCTCCTCGGTCCGGCTGTCGTATGAGAAGTCCATCACCGCTCCCTGGCGGCGGTCAGCCCGTGTGCGACCAGCGGTGCCACCATCTCGCCGATCCGGTCGAAGCCCTCGCCGAGCGTCTGCCCGAGCGTGTGCCGGTAGTGGATGCCCTCGCAGATCACGGCGAGCTTGAAGCAGCCCAGCGCCACGTGCCAGTGCAGTGGCCCGACGTCCACGTCGCTGCGCCCGGCGTACCTGTCGATCAGCTCGCCGCCGGTGGGGAAGCCGGCGCGCGGACCGAGACCGTCGGCGACCGGGTTGCCCGCGGAGGTCTCGCTGCCGCCCAGCACGTCCCAGTACGTCAGCAGCAGCCCCAGGTCGGCCAGGGGGTCGCCGAGGGTGGCCATCTCCCAGTCGAGCACCGCGTGCACGGTCACCGGGTCGGCCGAGGCGAGGAGATTGTCCAGCCGGTAGTCGCCGTGCACGATCCGGCCGCTGTTCGCGCCCTCCGGGGCGGTCGCCGCGAGCAGGTCACGCAGCTCGTCGATGCCGGGCAGGGGGCGGCTGCGCGAGCGGTCGAGCTGACCGGCCCAGCGGCGGACCTGCCGAGCCAGGTAGCCCTCGGGGCGGCCGAAGTCGCCGAGCCCGACGCTGGACGGCTCGACGCCGTGCAGCGCGGCGAGCGTGTCCATCATCGCCATGGCGAGGGCCCGGCGGCGCTCGTCGCCCAGCGGGTCGGTCTGCGCGCGGGTGCGGAACACCTCGCCGGGCATCCGTTCCATCAGGTAGAACGGCGCGCCGATCACCTCCGGGTCGGTGCAGAGCAGCAGCGCCCCCGGCACCGGCACGCCGGTCGGGGCCAGCGCCGAGATGACCCGGAACTCGCGAGCCATGTCGTGCGCGGTCGCCAGCACGTGCCCCAGCGGGGGACGGCGCAGCACGACCTCGCGGTCGCCGAGGTGCAGCAGGTAGGTGAGGTTGGACTTGCCGCCCGCGATCAGCTCAGCTCGCAGCGACCCGGCGGCCAGCTCCGGCCGGTGCTGCGCCAGGTAGGCGCCGAGGTGGTCCAGGGCCAGCCCGGCGGGGGAGTTGGGAACGGCCTCCGGCCGGAACGAATCGACGGCCGGATCGCTCATCCGACTAGTTGATGGCAGCCCGCTCACGTTGTCAAGGTCAGATTTTGCCCTCGGGACATGGCCCGGCAACAGGGACGAAATGGTCACCGACCAGGCTGGGTCCAGCCTGCCGGCCGCACTGTGGCCGGCCCGCCGAGCGGAGGGACAGACATGTTGCTGCGAGTTCGGGTCACCCTGCCGGACCGTCCGGGCACGCTCGGCCAGGTCGCCCGCACGCTGGGCGTCTCCGGTGCGGACATCGTCCAGGTGGTGGTCCTCGAACGACTCGGCGGGCGGGCGGTGGACGACTTCACGGTGGTCTGGCCGGGCGCGGCCCGGGTGGAGCGGCTGCTGGCCGGTCTGGCGGCGATTCCCGGGGTACGGGTGGACGGCGTGTGGCGGGCGATCGGCGCGCCCACCACCACCGGGCAGGACGCGGAGTTGCTGGCCCAGGTCGCGGCCAACCCGGCCGACGGGCTCGCCACCCTCGTCGACGCGGTGCCGGGCCTGCTGGCGGCCGACTGGGCCGTCGCCGCGGTGGTGCCCGTCGACTGGGCCTCGCGCACCGGGGGCGGAGGGGCGACGGTGGGGCACGCGAGCTGGCGTACCCCCGTGCCGTTGCGGTTGCCGGAGGTGACCCCGCTGCGCGGCAGGTCGATGACCACGCCCGACGGCACCCACCACGCGATCGCGCCGTTCGGCCGGGCGGGCCTGGTGCTGGTCGTCGCCCGCGAACACACCGAGACGCTCTGCGCCGCCGGGTTCCACAGCACCGAGGTGGATCGGCTCACCCAGCTCGTCCGGGCCAGCACGGTGATCCTCGGCGACCGGCTCGACCTGGTCGGCGCGCCCCCGGTGGTCACCGGCCCCTGAGCGGCTCGAGGAGTTCCCGGGTCGACACCGCCGAGCAACCGGGCGGCAACAGGCGAGGGTGAGGCTCTTACCGGGGAAGGGAGCCAACCATGACGTTGTGGCGGATCCGAGCGACGGTGGACGACCGGCCGGGTTACCTGTCGGTGCTCACGGCCAGCCTCGCGCTGCGCGGGGTCAACATCCTCACCGTGCAGGTGCAGCCCACCGAACAGGGCGCGGTGGACGACTTCCTGGTCGACGCACCGGACACCCTCGACGAGGCCGAGTTGGTCGCCGCCGTCGAGCGGGGTCGGGGTCGGGACTGCTGGGTGGCGCGCAGCGAGGCGCGCGGCCTGGCCGACCAGCCCACCCGGGTGCTCGGGCTGGCCAACCGGCTGGTGCGTGACCCGGACGCGACGGGTGAGGCGCTGCGGACGCTGCTCGGCGCCGACTCGGTCAGCTGGCGGCCGGCGTCCGTCGGCGTCGACCGGGGGATCACCGGAGCGAGCATGTCCCTTGCCGACCCGGCGGGCGGCTCGTTCGCGCTGCGCCGGGCCGCGCCCGCGTTCACCCCGGCGGAGTACGCCCGGGCGCAGGCCCTGGTCGAGTTGGCCGCCACCGTGGCTCGTCGGGCCGCCGAACAGGTCACACTGGTGCTGCCCGACGGTGTCGAGGTGGCCGTGCGACCGGCCTGCGCCGACGACCTGCCCGGCGTACGGGAGTTGCACGAGGCGTGCTCGCCGCGCAGCCGGCACCGCCGATACCTGGGTGGGGCGGCGCTGCCGCGACCGGACCGGCTGCGTCGGTTGTTGGAGCCGAGCCGAGGCGTGACCCTGGTCGCGGTCGCCACCGGGCCGGACGGTGCGGGCGAGTCGGTCGTCGCCATGGCGAACCTGCTCGGCGAGGGCGACGAGGCCGAGGTGGCGCTGCTGGTGCGCGACGACTGGCAGCGGCGTGGGCTGGGCACGGCGTTGCTGCGCCGGCTGGCCAAGCACGCCGACGAGGCCGGGTACGCGGCGCTGGTGCTGCACGTGCAGGCCGAGAACGCCCCGATGCTGCGTACGCTGCGCCGGTCGGGTCGGGTCGGCTCGACCGAATGTGACGGCGCGTTGCTCACCGTGACCGTCCCGCTCGCCACGCAGCGGAAGGGCACCCTGCTGACGCCGGGCGCGTAGCAGGGGCCCTTCCGCGTGCCGCGTCAGGTCGCGGGGTAGCTGCTGTAGTCGGGGAAGTTGCCGTAGAGCCGCCCGGCGCCGCCGACGGTGACGGCCTGGACGAGGAGGTCCCCGCCGACGAACGCGCCCTTCCAGGAGGCGCCCCGACCGCCGAACGGTTCGTCCCGGTCGCCCCGGGACCGTGGCTTGTTGATGCCCACCTTGAACGCCTGGAGGTCCTCGGCGAGCTTGCCGGCCTCCTCGATGTCGTCGCAGGCCAGCGACGCCACCAGCGCGCCGTTGGACGCGTTCATCGCGGCCAGCAGCTCGTCGGTGGTGTCCACCACGACGATCGTGTCGACCGGCCCGAACGGCTCGGCGTGCATCAACCGGGACCGGCCGGGCGGGGCGAGCAGCACCGACGGCGCGACGTACGCCGAGGTGTCCTGCCCGGGCAGGAACGGCGCGCCGGTGAGCTTGCCCCGGTGCAGGGGCACCGCGCCGCCGCGTACCGCCTCGTCGACCTTGCGGTGCAGCTCGTCGGCCTTTGCCGCGCTGATCAGTGGCCCGAAGTCCAGTTCGGGCAGCGGGTCGCCGTCCGCCCAGTCGTCGCCGACAGCGAGGGGGTGACCGAAACGGACCGAGCGGACGACCGGCAGGTACATGTCGAGGAACTCGTCGACCAGGTCGCGCTGCACCACGAACCGGGGGTACGCGGTGCAGCGCTGCTTGCCGTACTCGAAGCCCTTCTTGAGGTGCGCGGCGAGCAGGTCCCACTGGGAGAAGTTCCAGATGCCCCAGGCGTTGAGGCCCTCCTGCTCGATGAAGTGCCGCTTGTCGCTGTCGAGCAGGGCGGCGGCGACCTTGCCGCCGTTGGAGCGGCCGCCGACGAAGGCGACGGCACCGATCTCGGGTGCCCGGACCAGCACCTCGGACAGTTCCTCGCCCCCGCCGCTGACGAGGGTGGCGGGCAGGCCGGCGCGGCGCATCAACGCGTGCGCGACGGTCAGACAGACCGCGCCGCCCTGGGACGGGGTCTTGGCGATGACGGCGTTCCCGGCCAGCAGTTGTACCAGTTCGGCGTGGACCAGGACGCTCATCGGGTAGTTCCACGACGCGATGTTGCTGACCGGGCCGGTCAGCGGCGCACGGCCGTCGGCGAGCATCCGGTCGATCTCGCCCACGTACCAGCGGACGCCGTCGAGCGCCCGGTCCACGTCGGCGCAGGCCAGCCGCCAGGGTTTGCCGATCTCCCAGACCAGCAGCATGGCGAGCAGGTCGCGGTGGGCGGTGAGTGATTCCAGTGCCTCGCGGACGCGGGCCTGACGCTCGGCGAGCGGGGTCCGGGCCCACTCCCGGTGCGCGGCGGCGGCGTGCGTGACCGCGGCGCGGGCGGTGTCGGCGTCGAGTCGGGGCAGGTTGACGACGACGGTGTTGTCCACCGGGGTGTGGACCGGGGCGGGCCGGCCGACCGCCCGCCACGCGCCCTCGACCAGGTTGTGCAGGGTGGTGACGCCGTCGACTTCGGTGCCGAACGCCTCCGGGGTGGCGGCCACCGCGCGGGCCAGGATGTCGGACCAGGCGGTGCCGTCGGCGAGTCGTAGTGCCATCGTTCCTCCTCACTGTCGACCGGGAACGGCGGCGTCGATGGCACCGCTGGTGATCGGTACTGTCTCGCGCCCAGTAGCCGGTCAGCAACAGTACGTTTGTCTGGCTGGCCGCCGACGCGTCTGGGCGGCGCGAGAATCTCTTCCCGACCGTGCGTCGTGAGCTGCGGTGACGCCGACAATGAATCGACGTACATCGATTGTGTGAGATGGTCCGCATTGTTACTCGCGAGTACGGAAGTGCGTCCGCGCACGCCCGGCTCGGCCGACGGACTTCCCAACGGAGCACTCGCCCATTACATTGTCGGTTATCCATGGGAGCGCTTCCATGGCCTCCCGTGGCCACACCGCCACCCCCGCTGTCGCCGGTAGCCGTGCCGCCCGTACGCCGTCCCGCGTCGGTGCGACCGCCGGCGACGCCTCCGACAGGAGCCCGCCATGCGCCACCTGACCCGGCCGTTCAGCGGCCAGCCCGGCCGGTCACCGGCCGCCGACCAGCCCTGGCCGCGGCGGCTGCTGGCCGCCGGAGCGGCAGTGCTCACCGGTCTGTCCCTCGTGGTCACCGGGCCGACGTCGTCGCCCGCCTCGGCCGCGCCGGCCACCTACAACTACGCCGAGGCGTTGCAGAAGTCGCTGCTCTTCTACGAGGCGCAGCAGTCCGGTCGGTTGCCGGACTGGAACCGGGTCTCCTGGCGCGGCGACAGCGCCCTCACCGACGGTGCCGGGGCGGGCCTGGACCTCACCGGCGGCTGGTACGACGCCGGTGACCACGTCAAGTTCGGCTTCCCGATGGCGTTCAGCGCGACGATGCTCGCCTGGGGCGCGGTGGAGTACCGCAGCGGCTACGCCTCCTCGGGGCAGCTCCCGCACCTGCTCAACAACCTGCGCTTCGTCAACGACTACTTCATCAAGGCGCACCCGTCGGCGAACGTCCTCTACGGGCAGGTCGGCAAGGGCGACGACGACCACAAGTGGTGGGGCCCGGCCGAGGTGATGCCGATGGCGCGGCCCGCGTACAAGATCGATGCGAGCTGTGGCGGCGCGGACCTGGCCGGGGAGACGGCGGCGGCGATGGCCGCGTCCTCGATGGTGTTCCGGCCCACCGACGCGACCTACGCGGACAAGCTGCTCACCCACGCCCGGCAGCTCTACACGTTCGCCGACACGGTGCGGAAGTCGTACCACGAGTGCATCACCGACGCGACCAGCTTCTACCGGTCGTGGAGCGGCTGGCAGGACGAGCTGGTCTGGGCCGCGATCTGGCTGCACCGGGCCACCGGCGAGGCCGGCTACCTGGCCAAGGCCGAGAGCGAGTACGACAAGCTCGGCACCGAGAACCAGACCACCACCCGCTCCTACAAGTGGACGATCGCCTGGGACAACAAGCAGTTCGGCGCGTACGTGCTGCTGGCGAACCTGACCGGCAAGCAGAAGTACGTCGACGACGCCAACCGCTGGCTGGACTACTGGACCGTCGGTGTGAACGGGCAGCGGGTGCCGTACTCGCCCGGCGGGATGGCGGTGCTCGACTCCTGGGGCGCGCTGCGCTACGCCGCCAACACGTCGTTCGCGGCGCTGGTCTACAGCGACAAGACCACCGACACGACCCGCAAGGCGCGCTACCACGACTTCGCCGTCCGGCAGATCAACTACGCGCTCGGCGACAACCCGCGCAACTCCAGCTACGTGATCGGGTTCGGGGCGAACCCGCCGAAGAACCCGCACCACCGCACCGCGCACGGCTCCTGGTGGGACAGCCAGACCGTGCCCGTCGAGACCCGACACACCCTCTACGGAGCGTTGGTCGGCGGCCCGTCGTCGCCCAACGACGCGTACAGCGACAGCCGGTCGGACTACGTGATGAACGAGGTCGCCACCGACTACAACGCCGGATTCACGTCCGCGCTGGTCCGGCTGACCTCCGAGTACGGCGGCACGCCGCTGGCGAACTTCCCGGTCGCCGAGACGCCGGACATCGACGAGCTGACCGTGGAGACCACCGTGACGCAGGCCGAACCCCGGGCCACCGGGCTCAAGGTGATGGTCTACAACAAGTCGGCGTTCCCGGCCCGCGCGCTGACCGACGGCCGGTTCCGGTACTACTTCCGGCCCGACGGCACCGGCCCGGTGCAGGTGACCGCCGGCTACACCCAGGGCTGCCCGTCCCCGACCACGGCCAAGCAGTACAGCGGAGACATCTGGTACGTGGAGGTGGACTGCACCGGCCACACCATCGCCCCGGCCGGTCAGTCGCAGCACCGGATGGAGGTCCAGTTCAAGATCGGTGTGCCGGAGGGCGGCACCTGGGACCCGACGAACGACCCGTCGTACCAGGCCACCGCCGGGCCCAACCGCAAGGTGCCGCTCTACTCCGGCACCACCCGCGTCTGGGGCGACGAGCTCGGACCCGTCGTACCGGACACCACCGCACCGAGCGTGCCCGGCACGCCTGTCGCGTCCGCCGTCACGTCGAGCGGGCTCACGCTGACCTGGGCCGCGTCCACCGACACCGGCGGCAGCAGCCTGGCCGGCTACGAGATCACCCAATCGCAGACGGGCAGCGACGCGGTGCTGCGTACCGCCACCACCAACACGCTCGCGGTGACCGGGCTGCTGCCGGAGCGGACGTACCAGTTCACCGTGCGGGCCGTCGACGGCGCCGGCAACCGGTCGGCGTCGTCGGCCGCCGTCAGCGTCACCACGCCGGCCGGACCGGCGCCGGACACCACCGCGCCGAGCACCCCCGGCACGCCGGTCGCCTCGGCGGTCACCGCCACCGGGCTCACCCTGAGCTGGGCGGCGTCGACCGACAACGTGGGCGTCACCGGCTACCGGGTCTACCGCGAGGCCGGCGCCACCGACGCGCTGGTCGGCTCTCCGACCGGCAGCACGGTCGCGGTGACCGGGCTGACCGCGTCGACGGCGTACCAGTTCTACGTGGTGGCGGTGGACGCAGCCGGCAACACCTCCGCGGCGTCCGCGCCGGTCGCGGTGACCACCGCGGCCCCGCCGGTCGGTGGGGCCTGTTCGGTGGGGTACGCCACGACCGACTGGAACACCGGCTTCACCGCCACCGTCACGATCACCAACACCGGCACCACGGCGATCAACGGCTGGACCCTGCGGTTCAGCTTCACCGGCGGGCAGACCGTCAGTCAGGGCTGGTCGGCGGCGGTCAGCCAGAGCGGCACGGCGGTCACCGCGACGAACCTGTCCTACAACGGCACGCTCGCGCCCGGGGCGTCGGTGAGCTTCGGCTTCAACGGAACGCACGCCGGCACCAACCCGAAGCCGGCGGCCTTCACAGTGAACAACGCCGCCTGCGCCATCGCCTGAGCCACCGGATCCACGAGATCTTGGACAGTTGCCGTTCGCGGCCGGGAGCTGTCCAAGATCTCGCCGGTGCGTGCCCGGGGATAACCTGCCGGTTTCGCGAGGCTGGGACGGTTGACGCGAGGGCTCACGCCGCCGGGTGCCAACGTCGGCTCGTCACGGCAGCCGTGGTGACAGGAGGTGACGTAACCGCTCGTGCAGCTGCGGGGCGAGGCTGCGGGCGTACGTGGCGGTCAGGTGATGCGCGTCGCGGTAGACGAGCAACCCGCCGATGACGGCGGGGCACCGTTCGGTGGGGCAGATGAACTCGTTGAGGTCGGCCAGCCGGACGTCCGGCACCGCGGCCGCGGCGCGCTCCTGCGGTACGCCCCAGGCGAGGGCGCGCTCCCGGGGCTGCGCACAGGCGGTGAGCCGTTCGCGATGGGCCGACACGCACTCGGCGATGTCCACAGTGAACGACGGGGTGTCCCGGATGACCACCAGGGGCAGGCCGGCGGCGGTCACCTCGGACCAGGTCTCCGACAACGCCACCGTCTGCGCGTCTGCGGTCGCCGAGCCCGGCGGCGGCGTGCTGCCGCGTACCGACGGGATCTGGGTCACGCTGGAGACGATGAGCAGCCGGGGCCGCCGCTCGCCGGTCAGGGCCTTGCGCAACCTGCTGTTCCACTCCGTACAGCTCGGGTCCGACCGCCCGGCGACGGTGATCGGTGCCTTCAGGAAGGAACACGTGGTCTTGATGTAGGTGACCAGTCGCCAGCCGCGCTCCGCCGCGATGGCCTGGAGAGCGGGCACCCAGTGCGCCGCGTGTGAGTCGCCGGCCACCGCCACCTCCACCGCCGAATTCCGGTCACCGTAGGTGCAACTGCGCAGGCTGGCGTCCTGCGCCTGTGTGACGCAGTCGTCGCGGTAGACGTCGGGCAGGTCGTCCCGGGCGTCCAGGGGATCGGGCGTGATGCGGGCGAACCGGTCCACCGGCGCGGTGGCCCTGCCGTCCCCGGGTGGCGCTCCCGGCGAAACGGCGCCGGCGATTTCGGCAGGAGCGGGGCCGGGGGACGTGGGTGGCCGGACCGCCAGTTGCAGTCCGATTCCGGCGACGACTGTCATGCCCGTGGCGATCAGTCCCATGCGCAGCACGCGCGCTCTGGAGATCCGCGCGTACCGGAACGGGTTCTCCACCAGGTGGTACGTCAGCACGGCCGGCACCGCCGAGCAGAGGATCATCGCGAGTCCGGCGGACGTGTCCAGTGGGCCCCACCGCGCTTCCGCCACCACCAGCAGTGGCCAGTGCCACAGATACCACGAGTACGACACCGCCCCCACCGCACGCGTCGGCCGCCGGTTGAGCAGTAGGGCGGGCCCGTGTCGACCGGCGCTCGGGCCGGCCGCGATTATCGCGACCGCGCCGAGCGTGGGCAGCAATGCCAGGTGTCCGGGGTAGGCGGCCGTCTCCGGTCGGATCAGCATCGCGGCGAGGGCTACGGTGGCCATACCGGCCCAGCCGAGCGTGATCGCGGCGGGACGCGGCAGGCGGGTCAGGTGCCCACTGAGGATCGCCAGCCCACCGCCCAACGCCAGTTCCCACATCCGGGTGGTGGTGACGAGGTATGCCCGGGCGGGTTCGGTCTGGCTCAGGTGGATCGACCACGCCAGCGACGGGATGCCGACCACGGCGAAGGCGGCGAGCAGCCACGGGGCCGTCCGGTCGCCGAGGAACGGTCGGCGGTGTCGGCCCGGAAGGCTACGCGGGAGAGGACGCCGCGCGCCGGTACGCCGGGAGGTGCGGCGCGTGACGTATCGGGCGACGACGAGCAGCAGCAGCGGCCAGACCAGGTAGAACTGCTCCTCCACGGCGAGCGACCAGTAGTGCTGGAGGATGCTGGGGGCCTCCTCGGAACGCAGGTAGTCGGTCGACTGCTCGACCAGACGCCAGTTCATCGCGTAGGCGGCACTGGCCAGAGCGTCCCGTGCGGTCTCGGACCAGCGGATCGGAGGCAGGAACAGATAGGTGAGCAGGAGGCTCGCCACGAGGACGACGCTGGCGGCCGGCAGCAACCGCTTGGCGCGGCGGGCGTAGAAGTCGACGATGCGGACGCGGCCGGTCCGGCGGATCTCGTCGAGGAGTAGGCCGGTGATCAGGAAGCCGGAGATCACGAAGAAGACGTCGACGGCGACGAAGGCGGCCGGGAGGGCGGCGATGCCGGCGTGCCCGACCAGCACCAGGGCGAGCGCGAGCCCACGCAGCCCCTCGATGTCGCCGCGGAACCGGCCCGCGAGAACCGGACCGGCGCTCCGGTCTGCTGCTCTGATGTCCACGCCCACCAGAGCACGATAAGTCCGGTTTGGGCGTTACGGGGTAGATGCCGCGAACGGCAGTGTGGCTCGCATCTGCCGGGCAGGCGCGCCGGCACGGGTGCGCCTGCCCGCTCACTCCACCAGGTCGTCGGCGAGCAGATCCATCAGCAGGGCGTCGTGCCAGCGGCCGTCCTCGCCGCGCTCGTAGCGGCGCATGATGCCCACCGGGCGGAAGCCCACCTTGGCGTACGCGCGGATCGCGGCGCTGTTCGCCGCCGCCGGGTCGATCGTGAAGCGGTGGTGGCCGTACTCGTCGACGAGGTGCCGGGCCAGGGTACGGATCGCGTCCACCCCCAGGCCGGTGCCGCGTACCGCCGGGTCGAGGAAGACGTCCAGGCTGGCGTGGCGGTAGTCCGGGTCGGCCTCGGCGTACCACTGGATCGCGCCGACCACCTGCCCGTCGTGCTCGATGGCGTACACGTGCAGGTCGTCGTCGCCGAGGTCGGCGCGGACGGCACCGGTCAGGTCGTCGCCGCCCCGCCACCACCGGCGCACCTCCGGGTCGGCCCGGATCGCCGCGAGGGCCGGCACGTCCGTGTCCGTCGCCGGTCGCAGGGTCACCGCCCGCCCGTGCAGCATCGGCGTCAGCCCCGGACTTCCCCGTGCTCGACGCAGACCGCCGACCAACCCACCGGCAAAACCTGCACCTTCATCCGACGCCGACACCGGCGGCAGAACCGGGGCGGCTCCAACCGGCGGGCCGTGGCGCAGGCCGGGTGCGCGGTGGCCGTCGCCGGCTCACCGCACCTGTCGCACCACAGCTCCGTCGTCGTCATCGTCGTCACAGCGTCGCGGAGAGGGCCTTGACCGGCATCTTCAGCTCGTCCAGCAACTCCAGGTCGGCGGTCGCCGGTCGACCCAGCGTGGTCAGGTAGTTGCCGACGATCACCGCGTTGATGCCGCCGAGCAGACCGTCGCGGGTGCCCAGGTCACCGAGGGTGATCTCCCGGCCGCCCGCGTACCGGAGGATGGTGCGCGGCATGGCCAGCCGGAACGCGGCGATGGCCCGCAGTGCGTCCTTGCCCTCCACCACCGGGCGGTCACCGAGCGGGGTGCCGGGACGGGGGTTGAGGAAGTTGAGCGGCACCTCGTGCGGGTCGAGCTCGGCGAGCTGGGCGGCGAACTCGGCCCGCTGCTCGACGGTCTCGCCGAGGCCGAGGATCCCGCCGCAGCACACCTCCATGCCGGAGTCGCGGACCATCCGCAGGGTCTCCCAGCGCTCCTCCCAGGAGTGCGTGGTGACCACGTTCGGGAAGTACGACCGGCAGGTCTCCAGGTTGTGGTTGTAGCGGTGCACGCCCATGTCGACCAGGTCGTCGACCTGCTCCTTGGTGAGCATGCCCAGCGACGCCGCGACCTGGATGTCGACGGCCGCCCTGATGGCGGCGACGCCCTCGCGCATCTGCTTCATGAGCCGGGCGTCCGGGCCGCGCACCGCGGCGACGATGCAGAACTCGGTCGCCCCGGTGGCGGCGGTCTGCTTCGCCGCCTCGACCAGCGACGGGATGTCCAGCCACACCGAGCGCACCGGGGACGTGAACAGCCCGGACTGGGAACAGAAGTGGCAGTCCTCCGGGCACCCGCCGGTTTTCAGCGAGACGATCCCCTCGACCTCGACCTCCGGGCCGCACCAGCGCATGCGCACGTCGTGAGCGAGCTGAAGGGCGGCGGGGAGGTGCTCGTCGGGCAGGTTCAACACGGCGAGGATGCCGGCCTGGTCGAGGCCGACGCCGTCGCCGAGGACCTGGGTCCGGGCCTGGTCGAGGATCTCTGGCATGGCTCGTACCCTACAAGGCGGCCCGATCAGCCGGAATGACCTGGGAACCCCTACGCCGGCCAGCGAGTGGATCCGTCGGGGGTCGGCGGCGGGTGGTAATTTCGCCCGGCGGGTGTCGGGCTGACCGGCACGAACGGCGGTGAAGGGATGACGTGGCGGACTGGCTGGCGGCGCTCGACCGCCGCGCGGAGTTGCGGGCGAGAGCCGGGCTGACCCGGCGACTGCATCCGCGTCCCGCCGCCGACGGCATGACCGATCTGGCCGGCAACGACTACCTCGGCCTGGCCACCCACCCGGAGGTCACCGCCGCCGCCGCGGCAGCGCTGTCGGCGTACGGGCTGGGGGCGACCGGGTCGCGCCTGGTGCGTGGCTCCACCGACGCGCACGAAGCGTTGGAGACCGAGCTGGCGCGGTGGCTGGGCACCGACCGTGCCCTCGTCTTCTCCTCCGGCTACCTGGCGAACCTCGGCGCGCTGCGGGCGCTCGTCCGACCTCGGACGCTGCTGGTGTCGGACGCGCACAACCACGCGTCCCTGATCGACGGCTGCCGGATCTCCGGTGCGGAGACGGTGGTCACGCCGCACGGCGACGTGGACGCGGTGGCCGCCGCGCTCGCCGCCGCTCCGGGTCGCCCGGCGGTGGTGGTGACCGAGTCGGTGTTCTCGGTCGACGGTGACCTCGCCCCACTGGCCCGGCTGCACGCCGTGGCCCGCCGGCACGGCGCTCTGCTGCTGGTCGACGACGCGCACGCGCTGGGTGTGACAGGTCCGGCCGGGGCGGGCGCGGTGGCGGCGGCGAAGCTGGCCGGTGAGCCGGACGTGGTGGTCACCGCCACCCTGTCCAAGGCGCTCGGCGGCGCGGGTGGGGTGGTGGCCGGCCCGGCCGAGTTCGTCCGGCACCTGGTCGAGACCAGCCGTACGTTCATCTTCGACACGGCCCTGCCCCCGGCTGTCGCCGCCGGGGTGCACGCCGCGCTGCGGCTGACCCGGGGCGGCGACGATGTGCGCGTGGAGCTGGCCGACCGGGTGGCGTCGGCGGTCGGCCGACTGCGGGCGGCCGGGTTGACCGTCTCCGCGCCGGACGCGGCGGTGATCTCGGTGGCGGCTCCCAGCCCGGAGGCGGCGACCGCCTGGGCCGCCGACTGCCGGGACCGGGGCGTCGCGGTGGGGTGCTTCCGACCACCGTCCACCCCGGACAGCCGGTCCCGCCTGCGCCTGACGGTCAGCGCGGGAGTGCCCCGGGCGGCGTTCGAACGGGCCCTGGACGTCATCGTGCACTGTGCCCCCGTGAGCGCGAGGAGTGAGCCGGGTTTGCGAGCCCCGCAGTCGCGAACAAAGGTTTCACCGTGAGCGCGAGGAGTGAGCCGGGTTTGCGAGCCCCGCAGTCGCGAACAAAGGACCCGCAGTGACCGGGTGGGAGGGGCCGGTTCTGGTCACCGGGACCGACACCGAGGTCGGTAAGACCGTGGTGACGGCGACGATCGCGGCTGCCGCGCAGGCCGCCGGGTTGCGGGTGGCCGTGGTCAAACCCGGCCAGACCGGTACGGCGGGTGGTGAGCCGGGCGACGTGGACGCGGTGAACCGGTTGGCCGCTCCGCTGACCGGCCGGACCCTGGCCAGTTATCCCGATCCGCTGGCACCGTTGGCTGCCGCCCGGGTGGCCGATCTGCCGCCGTTGGAGTTGTACACGGCGGTGGACGCGGTGCGTGACGAGGTCGACAAGCACGACCTGGTGTTGATCGAGGGCGCGGGTGGGCTGCTGGTGCCGATGGGGCTGCGTCCGTCGGGGGAGCCGTGGACGATGGCCGACCTGGCGGTGTCGTTGGGCGCTCCGGCGGTGGTGGTGGCCCGTGCCGGGTTGGGCACGCTCAACCACACGGCGCTGACGCTGGAGGCGCTGGACCGGCGTGCCGTGCCGGCGGGTGTGGTGATCGGCGCCTGGCCGGCCCGGCCGGAGTTGGTGCACTGGACGAACCTCACCGACCTGGTGCCGAATCTGCTCGGCGCGGTGCCCGACGGCGCGGGTGCGATGGACCCGGGTGTGTTCCGGCGTTCCGCCCCGGGTTGGCTCACCCCGGCCCTGCACGGTGTGCTCGACGACTGGCGGGTCTGGGCCGAGGAGAGCGGCTGAACACCTGACTTTCGTCGGTGTCCGCGCAGGTCGGGCGTGGGTAGCCTGACCGCCGTGCGGATCCTCGACTACTGGCCGCCGGGTTGGTGGGACCGGCGGCGTCGCCTGCTGTCGGACGTGCTGCTCTGGGCGGTGGTGGCCGCCCCGGTGGGTTACGCCGGGTTCAGCCCGCCCTACGCGCCGTACGCGGTGCCGCTGACGCTGGCCAAGGTGTCGCTGCTCGGCGCGGCGGTGGCGGCGTGTCGACGTCAGCCGTTGGTCGCCCTCGTGCTGGTGGTGCTGGGGTCGGTGGTCGACGGCAACTTCGTGTTCGCGATTCCGGTCTTCAGTTACCTCGCCGGGCGGCGTGCCGCGTCGGTCGGTCCGGCGGCCGGGGTCTTCGTGCTGATCGTGGCCGGCGGCACGGCGCTCAACCTGGGGCTGCTCGGCACCGGCGCGGCCACCTGGTTCCTGCTCGCCTCGGTGCTGCTGTTCGCGGCGGTGTTCCCCTGGCTGGTCGGCCGGTACCGGCGTCAGCAGCAGGAATTGGTCGACGCCGGTCGACGGCACGTGGAGGCGTCGGCCCGGGAGCAGCGTGGTGCCGCCGAACGGATCCGGCTGCGGGAGCGGGCCCGGATCGCGGGGGAGATGCACGACTCACTCGGTCACGACCTCAGCCTGATCGCGTTGCGCGCCGCCGCCCTGGAGGTGACCGCCGACCTCGACGAGCGGCACCGGGCGGCGGCGGGGGAGTTGCGGGCCAGTGTCTCCGCTGCCACCGAGCGACTGCACGAGATCATCGGGGTGCTCCGTGAGGAGGGGGGCGCGTCGGTGCGTCCGAGCGGGGAGACCGTCGCCGAGCTGGTCGAGGGCGCCCGGGAGGCCGGCATGGCGGTGCGCCTGGAGGCGGCCCCGGCGGTCGCTGAGCTACCGGCGATGACCGGGCACGCCGCGCACCGGATCGTGCGGGAGGCGTTGACCAATGCCGCTCGGTACGCGCCCGGCGCTCCGGTCGAGGTGTCGGTGATCCGTACGGGTGACCGGGTGGAGGTGGCCGTCGTCAACGACGCCCCGACGGCGGGGCCGTTGCCCGCCCCGCCGTCGCAGGGCAGCGGGTTGCTCGCCCTCGCCGAGCGGGTCCGTCTCGCCGGTGGCACGCTGCGCGCCGGCTCCCGTACCGGCGGTGGTTTCGCCGTGCGGGCGGTGCTGCCGGCCACCGGGGCGATGGAGGGCCCCGCCGGGGTGAACCCGGCGGCACCTCTCGACGCGGCGGAGCCCGGTGCGGTGGACCGGCCGGTGGACGCGGAGCGGCGGTTGCACGACGCCCGCCGACGGGTGCGGCGCAGCCTGCTGGTGGCTCTGGTGGCACCGGCCGGGTTCGCTTTGGTGCTCTCGCTCGTCTACTACCCGGTGGCGACGGCGGGCACGGTGCTCGACCGGGCCACCTTCGATCAGATGCGTCTCGGTACGGCGCGCGCGGAGCTGACCGGCCTGCCCCGGCGGCCGTTGGAACGCCCGACGACGGCGAACCGGGACGGCTGTGAGTACTACACCGACGGCAACTTCCCCCTCGCTCAGCCGACCTGGCGGCTCTGTTTCACCGACGGCCGGTTGGCCAGCAAGGAGTGGATCGCGTAGTGAACAGCGACACGGCCGGGGCCGGGCCGGTCCGGGTGGTCCTGGCCGACGACGAGGCGATGATCCGTGCCGGTGTCCGGGCGATCCTCGCCACCGATCCCGGCATCGAGGTGGTCGCCGAGGCGGGCGACGGGCACCAGGCGGTGGAGTTGGTCCGCGCGCACCGACCCCGGGTCGCGTTGCTGGACATCCGGATGCCCCGGTTGGACGGGTTGGCGGCGGCCGCCGAGATCCGTCGGGTCGTGCCGGACACCGCGACGATCATGCTGACCACGTTCGGCGAGGACGACCACGTGGCGCGGGCACTCGGGCACGGCGCGAGCGGGTTCCTGCTCAAGGCCGGCGACCCTCGTGAGTTGATCGCCGGGGTGCACGCGGTCGCGGACGGCGGCGCGTACCTGTCGCCGACCGTGGCCCGCCGGGTGATCGAGTTGGGCGCCGGGCGGTTGGCCCGCCGACCCGTGGCGCGGGACCGGACGGCCGGGTTGACCGAGCGGGAACGGGAGGTGCTGGCCCTGGTGGGGGCGGGGTTGTCCAACGCCGAGATCGCCCGCCGGCTGCACCTGGTGGAGGGCACCGTGAAGAGTTACCTGACCAGCATCTTCACCCGGTTGGACGTGCGCAACCGGGTGCAGGCGGCGATCCTCGCGTACGAGGCGGGGCTGGTCGACGGCTGAGCGGGGGCCGGGCCGCCCCCGCTCAGCCGTGGTCGTCACGCGTCTCGGCGGCGCAGGGCGGCCCGGCCCAGCAGGAGCGCGGCGCCGGCCCATCCGGCGAGCAGGAGCAACCCGACCAGGCTGGGGTACGGCTCGGTGTCTCCGGCCAGGAAGTGATTGCCGGCCACGCCGGGGAACACGTCGGCGATGCGGGTCAGCACGTCGATGTCGGGTTCCTGGAGGGACAGCGGCACGATCATCAGGGTGGCCAGCAGCACGGTGAGCGTCAGGACCGCGCTGCGCAGCGCGGCGCCGAGGCCGAGCGCGAGCACGCCGACCAGCGCCAGGTAGACCGCCACCGCCACGATGTCGCCGATCGTCTCGGCGGCCGGGGCGCTGCCCCATTCGCCGAGCACCGGCCCGGCGACCAGGGCGCCGACGCCGCCGAGCAGCAGACCGAGGGCGAACGTGACGGCTCCGGCGACCACGGCCTTGCCCAGGAGTACGCGACCACGCGACGGAGTGCACTGCAACGTGGTCCGGATGGTGCCGCTGGTGAACTCGGAGGTGATCGCCAGCAGGCCGAGCGCCAACACCACGTACTGGGTCAGCTCGACCGAGTCGATCAGCACACTGCCGACGGTGACGACGCCGGCGTCGTCAGCCGGATCGTCGTTGGTGTTGCCGTTGGCGACGTAGATGGCCAGTTGGCCGGCGCCCGCTGCCGTCACCAGCAGCCCGGCCAGCGCCGTCCACCAGGTACTCCGCACCGAGGAGAGCTTGGTCCACTCGGCGGTCAGGATGCCACCACGGTTACTGGTGCTCATCGCGCGCCACCTCCGGTCGGTCCGCCCGCGTACTCGACGCTGTCGGCGGTGAGTTCCATGAACGCCTCTTCCAGTGACGCGCCGTGCGGGGTCAGCTCGTGCAGTCGTACCCCGAGTTCGTGGGCCAGGTCCCCGACCCGGTCCACGGTGACGCCGGTGACGGTCAGTTCGTTCCGGTCGGCGGCCGTGACCGTCGCCCCGGCGGCGGTCAGGCGCGCGGCGAGGGCGGCCAGGCCGTCCGGGTGCGGGCTGCGCACCCGGACCGCGACCGGGCTGCCGGCGATCACCTCGTCGGTGGGCGCGTCGGCGAGCAGCCGTCCCCGACCGATCACCACGAGTTGGTCGGCGGTGAGCTGCATCTCGCTCATCAGGTGGCTGGAGACGAAGACCGTCCGCCCCTCGTCCGCCAGTGAGCGCATCAGGTGACGTACCCAGCGCACCCCGTCCGGGTCGAGGCCGTTCACCGGCTCGTCGAACATCAGCACCGGCGGGTCGCCGAGCAGCGCACCGGCGATGCCGAGCCGCTGGCCCATGCCGAGGGAGAGGGTTCGCCCGGGCTTGCGGGCGGCCCGCGCGTCCAGGCCGACGGTGTCCAGCACCTCGTCCACCCGTTTGCTGGGGATGCCGTTGCTGCGGGCCATGCTCAGCAGGTGCGCCCGGCCGGACCGGGTCGGGTGGATGGCCCGGGCGTCGAGCAGTGCCCCCACCTCGTGCAGCGGTCGGCGCAACTCCCGGTACGCGCGCCCGTTGACCAGGGCCTGCCCGGCGGTGGGCCGGTCCAGCCCGAGGACCATCCGCATGGTGGTGGACTTGCCCGCGCCGTTGGGGCCGAGGAACCCGGTGACCCGGCCGGGCGCGATGTCGACTGTCAACGCGTCGACAGCGACCGTCGCGCCGAAGCGTTTCGTCAACCCACGTAATGTGATCATGCGTTGACGCTAGGCGAGCAGGCGGTCCGCGCACCGCGCCCGAACGGCACCTCCCGACCCTGACCTTCGTCATACCCCGGCGGTGTCAGGGCACGTAGTCCTCCAGCAGCGCCGGGGTGAGTCCGGCACGGTGGATCGCCTTCAACGCCGCGAGGAGGTCGTCCATCAGCGCCGGCCGGAAGTGCATGAGCAGCACGTCGCCGGGTTGGACCACCTTCTCCGGGGTCTGGTAGCGCACCCTCCCCTCGTGGACGGTCTCGGTCCAGTGGAAGACCGCCTTCGCGCCGCAGTCGTGGGCGGCCCTCAACGTGGTGCCGTCGTGCTCGCCGAACGGTGGGCGGAACAGGGTCGGGCGCTTGCCGAACAGCGCCTCCAGCTTGTCGGCGGCCCCGCAGATCTCCCGCTTCTGGTAGTCGTACGACCGACCGGCCAGCGAGTTGTGGTTGATCGTGTGGTTCTCGACGACCCCGCCCGCGACCTGGATCTGCCGGAAGTACTCGGGGTGCTCCTCGGCCGCCGGTGAGTTCAGGAACACGGTGACCGGGATTCGCGCCCGCCAGACGAAGTCGGCCACGTCGCTCGGGCGGGCCAGGCCGCCGTCGTCGATGGTGATGAAGGCGACCCTCTGGTCGGTCGGCAGGCGGTGCCAGAACGGGGCCGCGCCGGTCGTCGGCAGCGGCACCGGTTGCGGCGGTGGCGCCTCGGGGAAGGTCGGCACCTGCGCCAGGTACCAGTCCAGGCTCCCGGGTGCGGGCTGCACCGTCGTGGACGGCGAGGTGGACGGCGAGGCCGACGGCGCGAACGGCGATGCGGACGGGGTCGGCTGGTGCGCGACGATCCGTCGGACGTGCAGGGCCGGGCCGACTGTGCAGCCACTCAGCACCAGCAGGGCCAGAAGTGTCACGGCGGCGAGGATCCGGCGGGCAGGGGTCGCTGACACGCCCGGAAACCTACCGAAGCGGCGTCACTCCGGTGCGACCGGCGAGCGCCGGACGACGAAGGCGTCCGGCATCCGGAAGGTGAGGTTGTCCGGGCACCAGGGCGGACGGACCACCCGCACCCCGTCCAGCAGCGGCGTGGCCTCGGCCACCACCACGGCCGCCTCCATGCGGGCCAGCACGTCACCGACGCAGCGGTGCGCGCCCGCCCCGAACGCCAGGTGTCGACGGGACCCGCGCTGACCCGGCCGGAACTCGTCGGGCGACTCCACGATCGCGGGGTCCCGACCGGCGCGACCCAACCACAGCACCAGGCTGCTGCCCGCCGGCACCGCCGTCCCGCCCAGCGTGCTGTCCGTCGCCGCCACCCGCCGCCAGGTGACGATCGGCGGTTCCAGCCGCAGCCCCTCCTCGACCACGTCGGCGACGGCGACCTCGCCGGTGCGCAGACCGGCCCGTACCGCCGGCTCGCCGGCCAGCCGGTGCAGCAGCAGGGTGAGGAACTGAGAGGTGGTCTCCTGCCCGGCGACCAGCAGGAAGAAGAGCGCGCCGACCACCACGTCCGGCGGGTGCCCGGCCGCGCGCAACTCGGCCGCCAGGCCGCCGCCGGTGGCCGCGAAGTCCCGCAGTACGCGGTGGAAGCGGCCCACCTCGGCGGCGAGCGCCGCCTGCCGTTCGGTGTCCAGCGGTGCCCAGAACAACTCCAGCGCGGCACGGGCGAACTCCTTGACCGCGCCGACCGGGGCGTCCGGCAACTCCACCAGCCGGGCCAGCACCAGCAGCGGCAGGTCGGCGGCGAGGTCCGCGTACAGGTCGACCGACTCGTCGGCGTCGAGCGCGGCGGTGAGCCGGTCGACCCGCTCCCGGACCAGCGCGGTGAGCCACTGCCGTTGCGCGGCCACCCGGGCGGGGTGCAACGCGTCCGCGACGATCGCCCGGATCTGCGGATGGCTGACGCCGGAGTTGTTCGCCAGGGTCGGCGGTAGCCGGAACCGGTGCCCGGCGAGCACCCGCAGCGCGGTCACCGGCATCGGTGTCACCGCGTCCAGCGCGTTGTCCGGCCGGTAGGTGACCGGGTCGGTGAGGACCTGACGGACCAACGCGTGCCGGGTGACGACCAGGTGGGTGCCGCCGACGTGGTCCGACACCCGGGCCACGTCCGGCCATGCGGGGTCGGTCACCTGCGCCCAGCTGCGGAACAGCACCCGGACACGCTAGCCGGAGGCCCCCGGAAGCCCGGCCCGCAGTCGCCAGACGGTGGTGCGCTTCACCCGGACGCTCTCCAGCGCCTCCGGCACCGGCACGTCGTACACGGCCAACTCGTCGAAGCGGTCCCGGGGCAGGAACGCCCGACCGGGGTCACCGACCAGCACCGGCGCGCCGGCCCGGGTGGCCCGGAGGAGGAACCGCAGGAACCGGCGAGCCATCGCGTCGCTGTAGAAGACGTCACCGGCGAGCACCACCTCGGCGTCCCCGGCGTCGCCGTCGAGGATGTCGCCCAGCTCGGCGTCGACGCGTACCCCGTTGGCCTCGGCGTTGAGGGCGACGGCCGCGACCGCCAGCTCGTCCACCTCGACGGCCCGCACGGACGCCGCGCCGGCACGGGCGGCGGCGATGGCCACCAGGCCGGAGCCGGAGGCCAGGTCGAGCACCCGACGGCCGGTGACCAGCTCCGGGTGGTCGGTCACGTAGCGGGCGAGCGCCTGCCCACCGGCCCAGGCGAACGCCCAGAACGGTGGCGGCCGGTCGGTGGAGAACTGGCCCTCGGTCAGCTCCCACAGCCCGATCGGCTCGTCGGCCTGGTGCAGCCGCACCTCGGGGACGAACGCCACCGGGGCGAGCCGGGCATGCAGCCGGACGAACGTGCTGGAGAGCTCGGACACGTCGCCGATTGTCCCAGCGGCCCGACTCCGGGCGTGTCGTGGGGGAGTGGTGACCGGTTCACCACGGTCGGTGAAAAGCCCTCCCGTCCTTACCGCCCGGTGCGAACACACCCGTCTGGTCGGGCCCAGGCGGTGCTCCTAGCGTTGCCCAGTGGAGGCGACCGAACGGAGGGCGGCGGTGGTGACGGTGTGGCGGTACGCGGTGCGGGTCGGGGTGGTGCTGGCCTGTCTGAGCGGGGTGGGGCTGGCATCGGCCGCCCCGGCGCAGGCGGCGTTCACCACCGAACTGAGTGGGTTGCCGGCCCGCTTCACCGCCGGTGAGCAGGTACGCACGGTGTCCGCGGTCGTCTCCCGCACCGACCGGCGCGGAGGCTGTGTGAAGGTGCGCTGGTCGATGGTGTTGAGCGTGCAGGGCCTCCGACTCGACCAGGTCAAGATGGACCGGGTGGAGGAGGCCGGGGACTTCCCCCTGGACATCCGGACCGAGGGCGACGTGGCCCGGCTGACCGACCGGCAGCTCGACCCGGGCACCCTCTGCCCGGGCCGCACCGTCACCGCCCGCTATCGGGTGGCCTTCGCCGAGGACGTCACCCAGGGACGCGTCACCCTCGCCGCCGAGGCGTACGACGCCGACTCGCGTCTGCTGGCCCGGCAGACCGCCACCCGTTCGGTGGTGGGCGCGGGTGGCACCCCGACCAGCAAGCCGAAGCCGAGCGCCACGCCGCCGGAGCCCACCGATCCGCCGAGCGAGCCGGCCGAGGAGGAGAGCACGGCCGGGGAGGAACCGGTCGCCGACTACCCGGTCGACGCCGCACCGCCGGCCGGACGCCCGGTGTCGCAGTCCGGTGGGTTCGGCGCGGTGCAGGCCGCCTTCCTGCTCGGTGCGCTGCTGCTCTTCCTCGGCATGGGGTTGCTGCTGCGGCTGCGGCACCTGACCCGGGCTCCCGGTGACGGGGCCGACGGTGCCGACGGGGCCGACGACCCGCCGGTGGACCGGCGCTGGGAACGCCCCACGGTCGACCGGTGGCGGCCGGCCCGCCGCTGATCGAGGGCGGTGGGGGCCGGCGGCGGCAGCCGGCCCCCACCGCGTCACTTCGAGAACGCCTGGAACTCGGCGATCCGGACCTGGGCCCGGGCCGGGCTGGCGGTCGCGCAGTCCGTCGTCGTGGCCGGGTCGTCGTCCTGCTCGCCCGCGTACTGCGGACCGCCGGTGCACTGGCTGGCCAGCACCTCCAGCCGCAGGTGGGTGGCGAGGGTGGTGGGCACCGCGAACGTCCGCAGGTTGATGTCCCGGACGTACGCCCGGTACGCCCCGCCGGGGAACGCGTCGTCGGCGCTGGTGTAGATGCGCTTCCACCGCGCCGGGTCCGCGCAGTCGGTCGTCGTCGCGTCGCAGGCGGACACCGCGAACGAGCGCAGCGCGCTGAGCGCGTTCTGGCTGCCGGTGTCGGCGTCACCGGTGATCGCCGGGCGCAGCATCGCGCTGACGTTCACCCGCTTGACCGTCTGCGGGCCGTCGCCCGACAACGCCACGGTGAGCTGCCGGCCGGCCACCCCGTCCAGCGAGGCCCAGTTCGTCGCCTCGGTGTCGTCGGCGACCCGGTCCAGGTTGACCCCGTCGCCGGTGACCGTCGCCCCGGACGCGGTGGACGCCAGGTTGCGGCTCATCCGCAGGTCCAGGTATCCGTTCTGACCCGCCTTGACCGTCGTGCCGAGCCGCTGGTGCCCGAAGCCGGGAGCCACGGCCAGCAGGTCGTACGTGCCGGCCACCAACTCCACGGTGTCCGGGATCGATGTGGCCGGGTCGGTGTCCGCGATCGGCGTGGCCCGAGCCTCGTACGCCCCGACGTACACCCGGATCGGCGCGTCGGCGCTGTCCCCGCGCGGGCGCAGGGTGAGCGTCGCGTTGCCGCCGCGCGGTGAGGCGAAGCTCGGCGTCGGGTCGGTGTCGGCGGCGCCGTTGGTGGCGGCGTCCCGGCCCATTCCGGAGCGGGCGAACTCGGCCCAGATCAGATCCTGGTTGGCGCCGCCGAAGCGGAGCAGGTCGGCGGTGAGCATGTTGTCCCGCATGTCGAGCATGCTGACCTGGCTGGCGGCCTGGAGCAGGAACGAGTCGAACACCAGCTGCGACCAGCGCCGGTTGCCCGGGCACTGGTCGGCGGCCACCTTCCCCTGTGCGCAGTCGAGCTGCCGCTGACCGGTGCCGAGGCCGTACCGCTTCACCAGCGCGGAGCGGACCCGGAGGTTCGTGGCGCCCCAGATCTCCCCGTCGGCGTGCACGGCCGGGCCGCCGGTGTTGTAGCCGATGTCGGAGTAGTTCAGCGGGCTGCGGCTGGGGTCGTGGTTGCGGATGCCGCTGACCAGATTGCCGGTGACGTAGCCGCCGGTGATGAAGGGCGTCTCGCCGGGCGCGCGCAGCCCGTGCTGGAAGAGGTACTCGGCGGCGAGCAGGTCGCCCCACGACTCGCCCATCGCCCCGCCCTGGTGACCGCTGATGCCGCTGTCCGGACCGGCGATCATCCGGTTGGTGATCGCGTGGGTGTACTCGTGGCCGATCACCGTCATGTCGTAGTCGCCGTCCACGCACGGCGGGTACGGCCCGCCCGCCTGCGGCTGCCACAGGTACATGTTGGTGGTCGGCGGCAGCCCGTCGCGCGGGGTGCCCTGGTTGGCGTTGTTGCGGTTGCCGGTCAACGCGCCCTGCTGGGCGCGGCCCTGCTCGGCGTCCCCGCCCAGCCCGTCCGGGGTGAGGTTGACCGCCTGGAGGTTCCACGCCGACTCGGTGAAGCCCAACCGGTACGACCAGTCGTGCATGCGGTTGTGCATGGCGAACAGGTTGGCGATCGAGGCGTCCGCGTCGTTGCGCTGGGTGGAGGTGAACACCTCCGGGTTGCACTTCGCCTGGTGCCACTGGTCGGTGAACGGGTACTCGTAGCGGCGCTCCGGGCTGGTGGGGGCCGGGACGACCGGGGTGCCCGCACCCCAGGACAGCACCGTGTTGGCCGAGTTGCCGCGCGAGGTGAAGGTCGGCGTGCCGGTGGCCGCGTCGACGTCCCACGGCTGGCCGGTGGCCGGGTCGCGCCAGGCGGCCACGCACCCGGGCACCGGGTCGCCGCACCACCGCACCCGGGGGTCCTGCCCCGGCCCGAGGTCGCGGGGCAGGGTGGCCGGGAAGACCGCCCAGCTGGGGTTGTCGGAGTCGTAGTCGACCAGGTCCTCGCGGACCAGCACCGTGCCGGTGCTGCCGTCCACGTAGCTGGTGAACGCGGCGGGGTGCTCGGTGCCCCTGCCGATCATGGTGACCTCGTACGCGGCCCGGGGCCCGTCCAGCGGGGTGGGCACGGCCACCGCCCGGACGGTGTGGTCGGCCACCTCGTCGGCGGTCAGCCCGGCGTCGGCGAGCGCCGCCGCGTACGCCTGCTCGGGGGTGCGGGTGGCCGGTGCGGGGACCCTGTCGTCGCGGGCCAGCGACGAGCTGACCGAGAGCACCGCGCCCTTGGCGACCGCGACGGTGACGAGGCCGTCCGGTCCGGCGGGCAGGTCGCCGAAGCGTTGCCGGAGGGTGACCACGGCGCCGCTGCCGATCGGCCGGACCAGCACCCGTTCCATGGCGGCCACCGAGGTGGCGTCCAGCCCGAACAGGTCGCGGTTGGCGGTCAGGTAGGCGCGGGCAGCGGCCTCCGGGTCGGTGGGCAGCCCGGTCGCGAGAGGGGTGCGGCCGGGCCCGAGCGACTGCGGCGTGCCGAGCCGGTTCCACCGGACGTCGGGGTCGGCGGCGCGGGCCAACCCGCGCTGGCGGGCGTCGGGTGCGGCCGTACCGGTGCGGTTGTCGGCGTCGGCGGGCTCGTGGCCCTCGGCGAACGGTCCGGAACTGCGCTCGGCGGACGCCGTGTTGCCGGTGGGTGCCGCGGTGCTCACGCCGGTGGGGAGCAGCGCGGCGACCGTCGCCGTCGTCGCCAGGACGGCGATGAGCCGGCGTCGACGCCGGCTCATCGGGGGTGACCACTCCGGTTGTGGCACGGGACCTCCTCGTGGGAGCGGGATGGCCGGCGGTCGCCGACCGTCGAGGCGTGGTGACGCATGTGCATTCGTGGATATCAGTCGATCGTGGTGGCGGCAAGGTCCGGGAATGTCGACACGTCGCGGGATCGAGGAAAGACGAAGCCGCCCTCGGGGTGTCCCGGGGCGGTCGTGACGATCGGTGTGGGGAGGTGAGGCCGGTGGTCGGCCGGCTACGGGTGCGGCGTGGTCAGTCGCTCGCACGCCGGTGGCGTGGTCATTCGGTCGGCGCCCAGTCGGGGTCGCGGCCGAAGGCGGCCAGGAGGTGGTCCTGCGCGTCGGCGTCGTCGGGCACCCGTACCCCGGTCCGGACCAGGTTGTTGCGCCGGTAGTCGTCGATCTGCCCGGCGAACCACCGGGCGGCCACGTGCACCGCGTCCGGGTCCAGTCGGGGTTGCGCGCCGATCGCCACTGCCACGTCCCAGCCGTGGATCAGGTGCTCGGCGAGGAGTTGCCGGAGGTATTCCGCGGCCGGGGTCTCACCACTGGACAAGTGCACGGTGCGGTCGATCGTGCCGGGGTGGGTGGCGGCGATCTCCGCCTGGGCGGCTGCCTCGCGCGCGGTGGAGATCGGGTCGTCGCCCAGCACGTCGCCGTCGAATCGGTCGCCGACCTCCTCGAGGGTGCGGCCGGCGAGCAGCGGGACGCTCCACCGGGCCTCGCCGACCACGTGGTTGACCACGGTGCGGACGTCCCAGTCCGAGCAGGGTGTCGGGTCGGACCACTGGCCGGGCTCGACCTGTTCCACCCGGTCGACGAACTCGGCCAGGCTCCGGCGGTACGCCTCCAGCAGATCCATGCTGCCGATTGTTCCGGTCGGCGGGGCGGGCCGAGCCGTTTTGCCCGGTCTGGTGGGGGCTGAGACCGACTGCCCCGCTCAGTCCAGGTCGGCGGGGTCCAGGCCGAGCTCCCGGGCGGTGACCAGTCGGACCCACTCGCCGAACTGCCGGCGGGAGATCACCCGGTCGTGCACGGCGAGTTGGACCGCGAGGCCGTCCATGACCGCGCTGATCCGCCAGGCGGCCCCGTCCGGGTCGGCGCACTGGAAGGTGCCGTCGGCGACCCCGGTGGAGATCACCGCGGCCAGGTCCTGGCGCCAGCGCAGGTCGAGTCGGCGGGAGACCTTCTCCAGTTCCGGGGTACGCAGCGACTCGGACCATCCGTCGATCCACATGGACCAGGAGGTCGCGCGACCGGCCGGGGTGTAGAGCTTGAGGATCCTGCGGAGCTTGGTCAGTGGCGGGGCCGAGGAGCGGGTCACCGCGTCCAGTCGGGCCAGATCCTGCTCGACCGCGTACGCGAAGGCCTGCGCGAGCAACCGTTCCTTGGTGGCGAAGTGGTAGAAGACCAGTGCCTGGCTCACGCCGGCCGCGTTCGCCACATCCGCCGTTCGGGTGTTGGCCAGACCGCGCTCCACGATCACGTCGCAGGCGGTGCGCAGCAGGGCATCCAGGCGGATCTCGGCCGCACGTCTCGTCACGACCGTTACCGTAGCCCATCAGAGTGAACACGAACAGTTACCGCCGCGTGCTGAGCCACGCTGTGTCAGTCGGAAGCCGGACACTTCCCCGAGGTGCCGTCGGTCGTTCGGTAAGGAAGCATTCATCCAGGTCTGCCGCTGGAGCCGGCGTGCGGACGCGGTCACCGGCCGCCTGCGACGCGGTGATGACGATCGTTGCCCGCTGGTGTCGGAGGGTGACCGTCACCAGCAGGCCGAGACACCAGATCATCCTCCTAGGAAGCCCACGGGGTGGGGTGGTGACCTCGTCCGCCACGAGCGGGACGCGCCGGGGCGACCCCGAGTTGGCATGCGCTCACCGGCTCGGCTAAAGTTCTCATCCGTCACCCGGGAACGTCCGGGGGCGTGCGGACGTAGCGCAGCTGGTAGCGCATCACCTTGCCAAGGTGAGGGTCGCGGGTTCGAATCCCGTCGTCCGCTCGGAGCTGCCGCCACGCATGACGGGGGCAACCTCGGTGGGGTGGCCGAGAGGCGAGGCAACGGCCTGCAAAGCCGTGTACGCGGGTTCAAATCCCGTCCCCACCTCGGCAACAAGCACGGGCGATTGGCGCAGTGGGAGCGCGCTTCCTTGACACGGAAGAGGTCACTGGTTCAAACCCAGTATCGCCCACCACAGGGAGGACGGCCCGTCACCGGAACATCCGGTGGCGGGCCGTTTCGCATGTCACCGCCGGACCTCAGGTCACGCTGAGTCGGTAGCCGATGCCGCGTACGGTCTGGATGCCCAGGGTGGCGTCGGCGGTGCGCAGTTTGCGCCGCAACCGCTTGACGGCCGAGTGCAGGACCGAGGTGTCGCCGAGGTAGGCGCCGCCCCAGACCGATTCGAAGAGCCTCTCGTACGTCCAGACCCCGACCGGAGCGGTGGCGAGATGGGTGAGCAGGCGGTGTTCGAGGCGGGTCAGGGCCAGCGGCTGCCCGCGCCACGTCACCAGGTGGTCCAGGGCGTCGATCTCCAGGTCTCCGAGGGTGGTCCGGCCCGAGGCGGGGTCCGGGACCGCGGGGGGAGCGGGGGCCGCGGCCGGAGCGGGGGCGGCGGCGGACCCGGCGGCGGGGTTGACGAGCGGGGTCGGTCCGCCGATCCGGGGCGGGCCGATCATCGCCTGCAACTCGGCGAGATCGGTGCAGATCACCAGAGTGCCGAGCCCGTCCAGCCGCCGCACCATCCGCTCGCGCACCGACACGTCGGCGGTCACGCAGAACACGAGAGACACGCCATCGATCACTGTTGTACCTCCCCAGGTGCCAGTGAAAGACAACGCTGTCTGAACCGCATAGTCAATGGTTTCCGGCAGGTAGCCCTCGTGATCCACTCGGGTTCGCCGAAGACGCGCCCGCCCGGGCCGGTCGGCGCGCGGGACTCAGAACGTCAACACGCGGAACTCGCCCACCGGCCGGAAACCGAGGTGGCGGTAGACCGACTCGCCGATCGGCGACGAGGTGAGGGCGGCGGTGCGGACGCCCCGCTCGGCGGCCAGGCGGAGCGCCGCCCTGGTCATCGCCGTGCCGATGCCGCTGCGCCGCTGTTCGGGCTGCGTACCCACGAAGTAGAGCGTGACCAGGCCGTGGCTGAGCCAGGCGACGGCGGTTCCGACGACCCGGCCGTCGTCCAGCCGGCCGGCCAGTCTGATCACCGTGCCGTCACCGGAGAACGCCTTCTCCCGGTCGATCGTGGCCGCCACCCCGTCCGCGGGGATCCCGGACACCCGGGCGTAGGCGGGGACGAACGCGGCCAGGTCGGTGGTCTCGGCGATGTGCAGGCCGGCTGGGCCCGGACCGTCCGCTGTCTCGTCGATCGTCGCGGTCATGATCGGCAGGCGGGCGAACTCGACGGCCCCGAGGGAGACCAGGCTGTCGGCGGTGCCGGGGTCACTGTCCGGACCGACCCACCACACCCGGGGTACGCCGTGCAGGCGCTGCCGGGCCTCCCGGAGCGCGTCCTGCGGTGGGCGACCGGCCACCCGCAGCACGCCGTTGAGGGTCGGGTGCGGCACGTCGCTGCGGTAGGTGACCAGGTCCGGACCCCCGACCGCGCCGATGTTCCAACCGAGCAGGTACGCCCGGTGCGCGGCCAGCACCGTGTCCAGGGACTCCATGAGCTGGATCGTAACGCGGTGCCGGGAACCCCCTCGAACAGCCGAAACGGCGTCTGTCGGTCACCCGGTCGCGGAGAGCAGTGCCTCGGCGAGGTCGGTGCGGGCGCTGAGCAGTGTATGAGCCCTCAGCCGGAACGCGACGGACCGGCCTCCCTCGTCGAGGTGGCCGGCCCTTGAACGCCTGACCTGGCGGCTGCGCCGGTGACGAGAAGGTGTCGGGTCACATCGGCGGGGCGACGTCCCGCCGCTCCTCGACGTGGCGGTACTCCACCGGCTGCTCGGTGGTGGCGACCACCTGGCGACGGCGACCCCACACCAGCGTGGTCATGATCAGGCCGAGCACGCCGGCTCCCATCAGGATCCAGCCGACCACGTCGAGGTTGATGCCGCCGACGCTCGCGTCCAGGGCGAAGGTGAGGATCGCGCCGAGCGCGATCAGGAAGATGCTGGTGCCGATACCCACGACAGCCTCCTTAAGGGGGTGTGGTGCGCTGTCGAGCCCTTCAGTACCCCGGTGGCGACCAGCGCAATCGCCGACCGCCCAGGGTGCCGCGCCAGCGGATCTTGGCATCGGGTAGAGTTCACCTGTCGCCGACGCGAGTCGGGGGCGTGCGGACGTAGCGCAGCTGGTAGCGCATCACCTTGCCAAGGTGAGGGTCGCGGGTTCGAATCCCGTCGTCCGCTCGCGATCTGCCCCATCGGGGCCTGACTGCCGGGTTCGGCGGTCGCCACGGGCGATTGGCGCAGTGGGAGCGCGCTTCCTTGACACGGAAGAGGTCACTGGTTCAAACCCAGTATCGCCCACCATCTATTGCTGGATTCGGACCAGACCGGACATGATCAACGTCCGATCTGGTCCGTTTTCGTGGTGCACCTTAGGGCCGGTACTGGTCGGCGTACGTACCGGTATGCGGTGACGCCGTCGTGCCCTCGCGCGTCGGCGGCGTCCCGGTACGGGTGAGGTACGGGAATCGGCGGCGCCAGCCGGATTCCTAGTCTCCCGGATGTCCGATCAAAGAACGGACGAACCGAGGGAGAGAGTCGAATGCTCACGAAGACGCCCGGCCGTCGACGCCGGTCACTTCCCGCGCTGCTGCTTGCCGTACCGGTGTTCCTGGCCACCAGCGTCGCCATGGCCACGCCGGCTTCGGCCGCGCCGATCGACAACCCGAGCCTGGAGATCCCGGTCGGCTGCCCGGGTGCCCGTGCGGTCATCCAGGTCGAGTGGGAGGGCACCCGCACCGCCAAGGTGCACTGGGAACTCACCGACACCAGCTCGGACGGCAAGTCGCCATTGATCAAGATCGCCGCCCGGGACGACTCCGGCGACGGCCGGAGCTGGGTGTTCCGGAACGACGAGGTGGTGTTCGGCGTCGACGGCGGCTACGGCGCCTCCGCCAGCGGCGGCGGCATGTCCTGGGACCCGGCCGGGATCGCCCAGTTCAACCACCTGGAGGTGAAGGTCAGCAACGGTACGACCGAGCAGGGCACCGAGTGCTCGGTGACGAAGAAGACCTACAACTACACCCGGCTCGCCTACCAGTACGCCCTCAACCAGGACGGCAAGCCCTACGTCCTGGGCGCTGACGGTCCGGACGCGTTCGACTGCTCGGGCCTGGTCAAGTTCGCCTACGAGCGGGTGGTCAACTTCCCCGGCTGGGGCGGCGTCAGGTCATCGGCGCAGCAGTACGACTGGGCACGTTCGGAGGCCGACAACAACAATGCCGACCTCACCAACCTGAAGAGCCGCGACGCCATCCGGGTCAGCCGGAACCAGCTCAAGGTCGGGGACCTGGTCTTCTACGACGGCCACGTCGGCCAGTACGCGGGCGGTGGGCAGTTGTACTCGGCCATGTCCCCGGCGTCGGGGATCGGCTACATGAGCGTCGACTACAAGTCCCCGCTGGGCTACTACCGGCTGGTCGGCGTCACCGGTTAGTCGGGAGCCGGCGGGTCCGCCCCGACCGCCCTCGCCTCCGTTGCGAGGGTCCCGAACCCCAGGTCGTGGGCGACCCGCTCGGCCCGGCCGGCCTCGTGCCGCGCCGCATCCGGCTCACCGGCCAGCGCCAGGGCACCGGCCAGGCCCACCCGTGCCCTGGTCTCCAGATAGCGGTACGAGTGCCGCCTCGCCATCGCCACCCCGTCCCGGAGTACGTCGAGCGCCTGTGCGATCTCGCCGTTCTCCCGGAGCGCGTTTCCGAGCGTGCCGGCGGTCATCGTCTGGGCTCGCCGGTCGTACGTCTTGACCGCGAGATCGTGTGCCTGCCGGGCCAGGCTCAACCCGACGGCGAGGTTCCGCCGGTCGATCTCCAGCCGACTCATCTCGTCCAGGGTGGAAAGCTCGCCGCGCAGGTCGCCGCGCCGCCGGTGGCCGCGCAGGACGGTGTCGAGCTGCTCGGCCGCGTCGACGAGTTCACCACGCTGCCGGAGTACGCTCGCCAGGTTTCCCTGG
Source organism: Micromonospora sp. WMMD1155 (assembly GCF_029581275.1). NCBI lineage: Bacteria > Bacillati > Actinomycetota > Actinomycetes > Micromonosporales > Micromonosporaceae > Micromonospora > Micromonospora sp. WMMD1155. Next base: position 930,462 of record NZ_CP120742.1, on the reverse strand, counting down.
TTGACAAGCGCGGAACGCGCGCGCCCCGTCGCCTTGTTGATCTCCAGCGCGGCGGTGAGGCTCGTCGCGGCGTCCTCGCAGCGACCACGGTCGAGCATGATCATGCCGATGCCGTTCAGGACCGCCGCGCGGATGTGCCCCAGGGGCTCGGACGCGGTCAGGTCGAGGGCTCGGCCGAACCACGTCTCGGCGTCGGCCAGCCGGCCGAACTCGTAGTACTGCCAGCCGACGTTGTGGGAGAGGTAGGCCGCCGCCGCGTCCCAGCCGCACTCCTGCGCCAGCCGCAGGGCGGTGAGCGCGTCCTCGAGACCTTCGAGGTCACGACCGACCATGCTCCGGACCTGCCCCCTGGACATCAGCATCGCCGCACGCGCCCGGCGGTCGGCCGAACGCTCCGCCGCCGACCAGCCGGCCCCGACGATCCGGGTCCAGCCGTCGACGTGCGGGTTGACCAGGAAGTAGCCGCGCAGCTGGTCGGCGATCCGCCAGGCGAAGTCGGCGAGCCCGTCGTCCCGGGCCGCCTGCTCGGCCAGCAGCACCAGCGCAGTCGTCTCGGCGGCGAGCCAGGCCGCCGCCGCCTTCTCGTCCGGGAACTGGCCCTCCGGCCGGGGATGGCCGGTGAGCCGGACCATCTGGGGCAGCACCCAGTCCATCGCGGCGGTCACCCGTTCGGCGTACGAGGCCAGCAACCGTGCGAAGGCGTCGTGCCGGGACCGGCTGATCTCCGTCTCGACCAGCTTGCCGGCGTAGAGCCGGAGTAGATCGTGGAACCGGAACCGATGCGCCGAGTACTGCAGCAGCATGTTGGCGTCGAGCAGTTCGTCCAGGATCCGCTCGGCCGTCGCGTCGTCCGTGTCGAGCAGGGCGCCGGTGGCGGTCACTCCGAAGTCCTGCGCGGGGTGCAGCGCGCAGAGCCGGAACGCCCGCCGGGCCGGCTCGCTGAGACTGTCGTAGCTGAGCTGGAAGCTGGCCAGTACGCTCGTCGACCCGTCGTCGAGCTGGGCGAGGCGGCCACTCTCGTCACGCAGCCGCTGCACCAGGTCGCCGATCGCCCACTTCGGACGGCTCGCCAGCCGCGCCGCCGCGATCCGCAACGCGAGCGGAAGGTGACCGCAGACGCCCGTCAGCTCCCGCGCGGACCGGGCGTCGGCGGCGACCCGCTCGCCGCCGGCCGCGGCCGCGATCATCTCGAGCGACTCGGCCGCCGTCAGGGTGCCGAGCGGCACCGAGGCCGCGACCTCCAGCCCACGCAGCAGCCGCCGGCTCGTGACCAGGACGTCACTTCGGCCGGTACCCGGCAGCAGCGGCAGCACCTGCGCCGCGTCGCTCGCGTTGTCGAGCACGACGAGCATCCGGCGCCCGGCCAACTCGGTACGCAACAGGGCCGAGTCCTCGACGAGGTCGCCACCGATGCGGTCGACGGGCACGCCGAGCGCCCGCAGGAACCGGCCGAGGATCGCCGTCGGGGAAGCGGGCTCGGCTGAGGCGCCGCCCAGATCGGCATAGAGCTGGCCGCCGGGATACCGCAGGCGCAGCCGGTGCCCGGCGGTGTGCGCCAGGGCCGTCTTCCCCGATCCGGCCGCACCGTGGACGAGGACGACCCGCGACGACGCGTGCCGCAGCTCGTGCCCCGTACGCGCGACGGCGGCGACGATGCGGGCGAGTTCCGGCTCCCGGCCGACGAACCCGGCCGGGGCGGCCGGCAGCTGCTGGACCACGTTGCGGGCCGCCCTCCCGGGTACCCGCGCGCGCTGCCGGAGCACACCTACGTGGGCGTCCCGGAGCAGCTCCCCGGGATCGAGCCCGAGCTGTTCGCGCAGGTTGGCCCGAACGCGCTGGTAGGCCGCCAGTGCCTCCGCCTGCCGTCCGCTGGCCGCCAGGGTGACGATCAGTGCGGTGTGCAGCGGCTCGTGGAACTCCAGCCGATGGGCCAGCTCACGCAGGCGCGGCAGCGGCCGCTCCGGCTCGCCGACGTCCCGGGCGACCTCGGCGAAGCGCCGCAGCAGGGTGGCGTACTCCTCGGTGACCGAGGTGAGCAGCGGGTCGCCGGCCAGCTCGTCCAGGTCGCACCCGCCCCGCCACAGCTCCGCCGCCCTGGCGAGGAGCGTGAGCGCGTACTCGGGCGACGCGTCGCGCGCCTGCGTCGCCAACTGCCGGAGTCGGGCCAGGTCGAGCTGTTCGGCGGTGGCGACGAGGCGGTATCCCGACGGGGTCGGGACGATGAGGCGCTGGCCCGAGGGCTCGACCAGCCGGCGTAGTCGGGTGAGGTGCGTACGCAGTAGCTTCGTCGCGTCGTCCAACGAGTAACGGCCCCGCAGCAGTTCGCGGAGGGAGTCCCGCGGGACCGGTTCCGGGGCGCCGAGGGCGAGCTTCGCGAGCAGGACCCGTTGGGTGGCCGAGCTGACGGCGACGGTTTCGTTCCCGCGTCGGAGTTCGAGCGGCCCCAGCACCCGGATCTGTACGGGCGCCCCGGGGTCGACCACCGGGCGCGGATCGTGCGCCCGCGTCGCTGCGGTGGCCGAGGTGTGCAGCGCTTCCCTGGCCCGGTCGTCGAGGCCGAGCGCTGCCGCGATAGCCACCACCGAGGCGTGTCTCGGCCTGGTGCTCCGGCCCTGTTCCAGGTCCCGGAGCGCGGCGATGCTGAGGCCGGCGCGGACCGCCAGCTCGCGCTGGGTCAGCCCGCTGTGCAGGCGGTACGTCCGGAGCAGCCGGCCCACCGTGGGTCGGCCGGACGGCGGTTTCGGGGCATCCGCCGAGGCCGTGCCGTTGCCCATGCGGCGATGGTAGGACATTGATCGACGCCCGACCATGTGCGCTCGGTGAAGGCAGCGCTACCCGTCCGCCGCACGGGTCGGGGCCGCTCGCGGCCGGTGAGCTGCGGCACCGCCGGCCCGCGGCTCCCGCTCACTCGCCGGCGCGGAGCACTTCGCTCAGCCGGTCGCGTCGCCGCAGCGCCGACTCGACGGGTACGACAGTGGTGGCCGTCGCCAGCAGCACCACGCCCACCAGGGCGAGCAGCCACCACGGCAGGACCGCCGCCGGGTCGACGCCCTGGCCGGTGAGCAGCCGCAGGTCGAGTGGGCCGAGCGTCAGGTGGGCGAGCAGGGCCCCGAGGAGTGGGCCGCACACCGCGGCGACCACGACCGGCGGCAGCACCTCGGCGGCGGCGACCCAGCGGGCGTCGCGTGGCCGCAGGCCGAGGGTGCGCAGCCGGGTCAGGGTCTGCCACCGCTCGGACGCACTCGCGGCGGCGGCGAGGGCGAGGCCGAGCAGCGCCAGCGCCAGCAGCACCGCGGCGGCCGTCCACGCCAGCCGGAGCAGCCCCGCGGTCAGTGGTGCCGCTCGCTGCGCCCGCAGGACGTCCGCGCGCAGGACGACGTCGGCGGCGACGCCGCTGTTCGACACGGCCCGCGCCGCGCCGGGGCCGGTCACCCAGACGGTGTTCGGCACGGCGGGCAGCCCGGCGGCGGCCACGGCCGCGGCGTCCACGATGACCACGTCGTCGGTGCCGCCGACGGAGGGAGCGGTACCGACCGCGACGAGACCGATCGCCGGGGCGTCCTGGCGGGGTAGTTGCAGGCGCGTGCCGGTTCGCAGACCACCGTCACTCGATCGGACCAGCGCGGGGACGTCCCCGGGGCCGGGTGGCGTGAGCCGGGCCAGTGCCGGCGCGTCGGGCAGCGGGGTGGTGGCCAGCAGGCGCTGGAACGCGGCGGTGTCCACGATGACCAGTCGTGGGGTGAACAGCGTCGATTCGCTGAAGAGGCGCGCGGAGTCGGTCACCTGCGCGACGACGACCTGCCCCACCCCGGGCGCGGCGGCGATGCGTTCGGCCAGAGCGGGCGTGGCGGCCTCGGCGTCGGCGCCGACGTCGAGACGGGCGTCGGCGCCCACGGTGCTCCACGCGCCGTCGACCAGACCCCGGGTGACGCTGGCTCCGAGGATCAGCGCGGACGACGCGAGCGCCGTGGCGGTGACCAGGACCAGCAGCGGCAACGCGCGACCGGCCGTGGTGGCTGCCCGCGCGGCACCGAACACGGCCAGCGGGCGACGCGACCGCAGGGCCTGCCGGAGCGCGAACCGCGCCCCGAGGGGCAGCAGCCGGAGCAGGACGAGCGCGCCGACGAGGGCGCCCAGGGCGAGGGCGCTGATCGGCAGGATCAGATCGCCGGTCAGCTCACCGGTGCCGTCGTCGGAGGCGACGGGCCGGAGCCCGCGCTGGTGCAGTGTGACGAAGGCGGCGACCGCGGCGATCAGGACGGCGGCCTCCAGGGCGGCGCGGCGCAGCCGGCCGGTGGCCCGGTTCCAACGCCGAGCGGCCGGGTTGGCGGGTTGACGTCGGTCGCGGCCGGCGCGGGCGGCGGCGAGAGTGCCGAACGCCGGCCCGGCGACGGCACCCGCGAGGACGACGGGAACGGTCCAGGCCCAGGAGACGCCGGGAACGGCCGCGCGGGCGAGCGCGAGCCCGACGGCGGCGGCCGACAGGGACACCACCGCGGACTCGACGATCAGTTCCGCGCCGAGGTCGGGTAGCGCCGTTCCACGCTGGCGGGCGACGGTCAGCGCCGGGGTACGGCGGCGGACCAGCAGATCGGCGGCGAGCAGCAGGACCAGCACCGTGGCGGTCAGCACCCCGGCGAGCAGGACGGCGGCCTGTGCGGAGGCGGCGCTGATTTGCGTACGGGCGTCGCGCAGGGCGGTGTCGAGCTGCGACTGCCACCGCAGGGACCGGTCGCGCTCGCTCGATGTGCCGGAGGTGGCCTTGAGCTTGACCACCTGGCTGGCGAGCGCCGTGGTGGCGTCCCAGGTGAGCGCGTCGGGTTCCGGGGCGAAGTGGACGGTGCCCCGCAGTTGGTCCTCGTGCACGGCGAGCCGGGCGTCCGGTAACGACTCGCGGGACAGCAGGCCGCCGAAGCGGGTGATGCCCACACCGTCGACGCCGGGCACCGGGCGCAGCAGCGCCGGGGCGAGGCGCCAGGCCGGGTCGTCGCCGTCCGCGGGTCGGTAGATCCCGCTGATCCGGATGTCCGTGCCGCGCCCCTGGTCGTCCTTGGTCGGGATCCGATCGCCGGGGCCGAGGTCGAGTGCGGTGGCGTCCGCCTCGGAGAGGCCCACCTGCACCGGCCAGGGCGGCCCGTCGTAGGGGGTCTCCACGTACTCGTCGGTGACGGTGGGGCCCGGCGCGCGACCGGCGATCCAGGTCACGTCCGGGCTGTCGAGGTCACCGGCCAGGTAGGTGAACTGGAAGGTCCGCGGCACGGTGCCGTCGGTGATGGTGAGGATCGGGCCGTTGACGACGGTGACCGGCGGGAGCAGCGCGGCGTCCAGGTCGGGTCCGAGGGCGTAGGTCGCCCGGGTGCGGAAGTCGTCGACCTCCTCGGCGAGGCGGGGCATCCGGACCCGCCCGCCGGTCGGGCCGTCGTCGCGTTCCCAGTCGGCGTGGGCGAGGACGTTGGAGTCCTGGCCGGCGCGGCGGACCGTGTCCTGCACGGCGCTGTCGGCGGCGGCGCGCAGCAGCGCCGGCACGGCTCCGGTGAGCAGCGCGACGGCCGCGATGACGGCGGCGGTGAGCAGCAGCGGTCCGGCGTCGGTGCGGCCACGGCCACGGACGCTGGGCCAGTGCGGTACCGGCCACCGGCGGGTCAGCCACCGCTTCACGGTGCCACCCGCAGGTGCGCGGCGTCGGCCCGACGGACCTGGACGGTGACCACGACGGCGACCGCCAGCACGCACCCGGCCAGCAGAACGGCGAGTAGTACGGCCTCGGCCGGCCACGGCCAGTGCGGTTGGGCGGCCGGCACGGGCGCGGCGCCGGTGTCGGCGCGTACGAGCGGGGGTGCGACGACGTGGGTGGCGAGCGCGCCGACGGCCGCGCCCACCGCGAGCACCGGCAGGAGGACACCGGCGTGTTGGCCGAGCAGCACGGCCCGGATTCCGCGTCGGGACATCCCCAGGCCACGCAACCGCGCCACCTCGACGGCGCGGACCTGTAGGTCACAGGTGACGTGCAGGACGACACCGGCGAGCAACAGCAGGGCCGCGGCCGGGACGATGAGCCGCAGCGCGGCCGGCAACCCGGCCTGCAGCGGGCCGCCGATGAGGCGGGCGGTCTCCGCCTCGCGGGTCGCGACGGTGCCCAGGTGCAGGGCCGTGGCCCGGTCGGCGGCACCGGGATCGGCCGGGTGGCCGACCCACCAGGCGTCGACCGGGTACGTCAGGTCACCCAGCACGGCGCGTGCGCGCGACAGCGTGTCCACGTCGGCCAGCACGGCGGCGGCGCCGGGAGCGGACGGTACGGTCGGCACGACCTCGGTGACGACGACCGGGACGGGGGTGGTGCCGACGGTGACGCTGAGCCGGCTGCCGCGGTCGGCGCCGACCTCGTCGGCGAAGCGGGCGGACACGGCGACGGGCACCCGGCCGGGGTCCGGGAAGGCGGTGGCGACGAGGGTCCGGGCGGCGTCCTCGGCGCCGCCGAGTTCGACGGTCGCGGCCATCCGCAGCGCGGTTCCCGTCGGCGTGGCGGACGTCGTGACGGTCGGGTCGAGCACCTTGCCCGGGACCGGCTGCGCGGAGGTGGCGGTCCAGTCCGACCCGTCGCCGGACCCGGCGGGCGGCACGGTGAGCGTGACGGCCATGTCGACGCGTCCGCCGACCGGGTCGGCGGTGACCGGCAGGGCGACCGCGACGAGGCGCAGCCCGTCGGCCGTCGCGCAGGCGGGCAGCCGGACCTCCTCGCCGTCGAGCGGTACGGCGGGGCCGGTGCAGGACGTGCGCAGGCCGGTGGCGTCCTGCAGCAGCAGTCGGGGCGTCACGGTGAGCGGACTGCCGCCGCCGGCGGTGCCGCTCAGGACGAGTGGGGCCCCGGTCGGGACGGCGAGGCCGATCGCCCGGGTGCGTGGCGCCAGCGCGGCGCCCACGTCCGCCCATTCGCGGTCGTGGTCCAGCCTTCCGCGCAGCAGCGCATCGGCGCGGGTGGCGTCGACGGCGACCAGGCGCGGCGCGTCGCCGGCGGTGCCGAGCCACTGTCCGACGGTGGTGCCACGGTTGAGGGCCGGACTCACCACGCCCGCGGTGGCCGCGCTGACGACCGTGCCGTCTCCGGCCACCGGCGCCCGGCCGAGGGTGAGGGCCAGGTCGGTGCCGACGGAGACGGCGGCCTGGTCACGCTGCGACTGGTGCCAGGTGGTGTCGAAGGCGAGGCCGAAGGTTCCGGCCGCGCAGGCCAGCCCGACGAGCAGTCCGGCGGCGACCGCCTGAGGTCGACGGGCGGCCTCGGAGACCGCCAGCGGAAGCGCCAGCCCGCGCGCGTGGTAGGCCAGCCGGTCGACGCCGCGCAGGGCGGGCAGCACCACCCGGAGCGCCAGGGCGGCACCTGCGACGAGCAGCAGCGTCGGCGCGAGCAACCGGACCGCGTCGACGCGGGGGTCGGCGGCGGTGGGCTGCGCGTACAGCTGCCACCATCCGGCGGCGGCGAACACCGCGAGCACGAGGTCGGCACCGGATCGGACGAGCAGTTCGCGGCGGGTGCGCCGGTCGCCGGCCGCCGGAACGGGTCGGATCGCCAGGACGGTGAGGACGGCGGCGAGCACCAGCGCGCCGCCGGCGACGGCGAGGACCTGAGCACCGATGACGGTCGGCCGCATGGTCAGGCCGGCGCCGTCCAGCGGCGGCAGGTGGGTCAGACCGGCGTGCAGGGCGGACGAGGCCGGTACCGCGAGCGCGGCGGCGACGGCGGCGACCAGCCCGGCCTCCAGTGTCGCGGTGGCGGCGAGTTGGCGACGGCTGGTGCCCAGCGCGGACCGCAGGGCGGTCTCGTCGGCGCGTATGCCCGCGGTCAGCCGGCCGGCCAGGACGAGCGCTGTCGCGGTCAGGGCACCGCCGAGGACGGCGACGGCGAGTACGACGGCGGCGGTGACGTGCCGTTGATCGTCGGCGTCACGCAGGGTCAGCGGCAGGTCGGAGGCGACACGGGCGAGCTGGACGCGGTCGCCGAGGGTGCCGGCCAGGAGGCGGTCCGCGTCGCGGAGGGTCCCGGCGACGGCCTCCAGGTCGCGGCGGTCGTTGCGGGACAGGTCGGGGTGGGCGGTGACCTCCATCCGGTCGACCGTGGCACCCGTGGTGACCAGATCGGCGAGGTCGACGAGGAACGGGCCGTAGGCGTTGACCGGCTGCATGAAGCGGCCGTCCCGGTAGCCGACGGCGGAGCCTGCCGCGGCCAGCGGGTCGCGGTCCCAGCCGCGCCCCGGCAGCGGGCGTACGACACCGACGACTGTCACGTCGATGGCCGCAACGGGTTGGTGGGCCAGCTCGGCACCGAGGCGCACCCGGCGACCGGGGGTGAGGTCGAGCAGGTGGGCGGTGGACTCCAGCAGCACCGCGTCGCCCGGGTGCTCCGGCCAGCGCCCGGTGACCAGCTCGGCTCGGGTCGGCAGGTCGTCCAGCCCGGACAGGTACGCCTGGGCCCCGACGGTGGTGCCCGGGGCGAGGGTGGGCGGCAGCGCCCGCAGCACCGTCGACGCCCGCGTGCTCGTCGTCACCGGAAACGGTGCGAGCGCGGAGGCCACCGCGGTGCGGGTGTCGGCGGCGACGGACGACGCGTCCGGGCCCTCGACCGTGCCGGTGTAGACGGTCACGTCGACGGCGGCCGGGGCGGCGCGGGCCAGGGCGACCTCCAGGGCCCGCTCGGCGGTGCGGGTGACCAGCAGGGTGCAGGTGCCCAGCAGGGTCGCGCCGATCGTGACGACCCCGAGGAGCGCCGCCAGTAACGGCCACTGCGCGCGGGCACGTCGGCTGACCAGCCTCAGCATCGTCACGTCACCTGACGTCCGGCACGGGCTGGTACGGCTGCCCGGCCGTCTGATCGTCGAGGTGCCCGTCCTGGATGCGGATCACCCGGTCGGCCAGGGCCATCATCACCGGGTCGTGCGTCGACACCAGCACGGTGACGCCTTCGGATTCCACGATGCCGCGCAGCAGGGCCATCACCGACAGGCCCGTCTCGGCGTCCAGTTGCCCGGTGGGCTCGTCGGCGAGCAGGAGCCGGGGCGACGCGGCCAGCGCGCGGGCGATCGCCACCCGCTGCTGCTGGCCGCCGGACAGCTCGGCCGGACGCTGCCCGGCGTGGTCGGTCAGGCCGACCAACTCCAGCAGCAACTCGACCCGTCGCTCGCGGTCGGCCGGGGCGGCGCGGGCCAGCCGCAGCGGGGCGGCGACGTTCTCCGCCGCCGACAACACCGGGATCAACCCGAAGCTCTGGAAGACGTACGACAGCGTCTCGCGCCGCAGCCGGGACAGGCCGTCCTCGTCGAGCGCGGTGACGTCGGTGTCGTTGACGTGCACGGTGCCGGCGTCCGGGCGGTCCAGGCCGCCGATGACGTTGAGCAGGGTGGTCTTGCCCGACCCGGACCGGCCGACGAGGGCCACCATGGAGCCGGCGGCCACGTCGAACGACACCCCGCGCAGGGCGTGTACGACGGTCGGCCCGGTGCGGAAGCGCCGGTGTACGTCGCGCACGCGCAGCAGCGGCTCGCTCCTCATTCGCCGGTTTCCGAGTCGGGGCGGATCGTGATGTGGTCGGGTTCCAGGGCGAGCCGGACCCGTCGGGTCAGCGCCAGCGCCTGGCGGAACTCGCGGGGCACCTGGACCCGCCCGGCCCGGTCCATGACGGCGTACTCCTCGGCGATCGTGTGCGTGTCGCCCGCCGCGTCGGTGGTGGTGCGGCGCAGCACCTCGCTGCTGGTGCGCCCGTCCCGGATCGCGACGGTCCGTTCGACCTGACCGCTGACCTCCGGGTCGTGGGTCACCACGACGACGGTGACGCCGTACCGCCGGTTGACGTCCCGCAGCACACCGAAGACCTCCGCGGACGTGGCGGCGTCCAACTCGCCGGTGGGCTCGTCGGCGAGCAGGACCCGCGGCTGGTTGGCCAGCGCCACCGCGATCGCGACCCGCATCTGCTGCCCCCCGGAGAGCTGCCCGGGGCGCCGGTCGGCGCAGTCGGCGACACCGAGGCTGTCCAGCAGTTCGGCCGCGCGTTCCCGGCGCTCCCCCTTCGCGGTGCGGGCCGCCGCCATCGGCAGGTCCACCATCTCCCGCGCGGTCAGGTAGGGGATCAGGTTGCTCGCCGTCTGCTGCCGGATGAACCCGACGGTGTGCCGCCGGTAGTCCACCCGGTCCGCGCGGGACATCGCCAGCAGGTTCCACCTGTCGACCCGGACCCGCCCGGCGGTGGGGGCGTCGATGCCGGCCAGGATCGACAGCAACGTCGACTTGCCCGACCCGGAGGCGCCGACGACGGCGACCAGCTCACCGCTCTCCACGACCAGGTCCAGCCCTTGCAGCGCCTGCACCTCGATGGAACCGGACTGGTAGATCCGCACCAGGCTCTCGCAGACGATGAGCGCGTCCCGGCCGAACTCGGGTGCCCGCGCGGATGGCTGCGGCAGGGACAGCGGTGTGCTGGACATTCCCAGCAGTTTCGCAACCGGCGGCGTCGTTGACCATGGCCCTGGGTGGCTTTTCCTGCATCCTGGACGGCGGTCAGCGGTTCTGCCACGAGCAGATCCGCTACCGGTGAACGGGGGTGTCCTCCTCCGGCCGTCGCGGGCAGGGTGGAGCCCATGAGACTGCTGGTGCTGGGCGGAACGGGTTTCGTGGGCGGCGCGACGGTCACCGAGGGCGTACGCCGCGGCTGGTCGGTGACGGTGTTCAACCGGGGGCTGCACGGCGCGGTGCCTCCCGGCGTACACCGGTTGCGGGGTGACCGCACCGCGCCGGACGGCCTGGCGGCGCTGGCCGGCGGTGGCTGGGACCTGGTGGTGGACACCTGGGACGGTGCGCCACGGGCGGCCCGCGACGCCGCCCGCGCCCTCGCCGGGTCGGTGCGCCACTACGTGTACGTGTCCAGCGGTTCGGTCTACCGCGACCCGTCGGCGCACGGGCTGAACGAGGACTCTCCGGTGGTGGACGCCGACGCGGACTCCGTCGACGGCGACTACCCGCAGCTCAAGGCCGGTGCCGAACGTGCCGTACGGGAGGTGTTCGGCGACCGGGCGCTGATCGCCCGGGCCGGTCTGATCCTGGGTCCGGGGGAGGACGTCGGCCGGCTTCCCTGGTGGCTGCGGCGCGTCGAGCGCGGCGGTGACGTGCTCGCGCCCGGGCCGGCGGACCTGTCGGTGCAGTACGTCGACGTCCGCGATCTGGCGGCGTGGATGCTGGACGCGGGCGCCCGGCGGGTGGGCGGCACGTTCAACGCGGTCGGCCGTCCGGCGCAGACCACGATGGGTGAACTCCTCGACGCGTGCGTGGCCGCCACCGGTGCGGACGCCCGGCTGCGCTGGACCGATCCGGCTCGGATCGTCGCCGCCGGTGTGCAGCCGTGGAGCGACCTGCCGATCTGGATGCCGACCGACCACCCGTACCGGGGGTTGCTGGAGCGGGACGTGACCCGTGCCCTCGCGGCCGGGTTGACCTGCCGGCCGGTCGCCGAGACCGTCGCCGACACCTGGCGGTGGCTACGCGCCGTCGGTGCGGTTCCGCCGCGCGCCGGGCGACCGCATCGCAGCTCGATCGGCCTGGACCCGGCCCGGGAGGCCGCACTGCTCGCCGCCTGAGCCTCAGCGTTCCCGGACCACCGCGACCGGGCAGTGCGAGTGCTGGATCAGTTGCTGGCTCACCGAGCCGAGCAGCATCCCGGCCAACCCGCCCCGGCCCCGGCTGCCGACCACCACCAGCCGCGCGTCGCGGCTCGCCTCGATCAGCGTCGCCGCCGGGCTGCCCGCGACGAGGTCGACGGTGATGTCCAGCGTGGGGAACGTCCGTCGCCACGGCTCCAACGCCGCCTCGACCGACGCCCGCTCGTCGGGCACGCCGGCCGCCCCGCCGGGGCCCGGTGTCCAGGCGTGCAGGACGCGCAGCGACACCTGCCGTCGGGCGGCCCGTTCGGCGGCGAAGCCGAGCGCCACCAGTGACGGGTCCGAGCCGTCCACGCCGACCGCCACCGGGCCGTCCGGCCCACCGGTCGTCCCGTCGCGGACCACCACGACCGGGCAGTGCGCGTGCGCGGCCACCGACACCGCCGTCGACCCGGCCAGCAGACCACCGAAACCGCCGTGCCCCCGGCTGCCGAGCACCAACAGGCCCGCGTCCGCCGAGCGTTCCTGCAACACCAGGGCCGGCGGCCCGTCGTAGACCTCGCCGGTGACCGTCAGACCGGGGTTCGCGGCGGAGGCGTCCGCCGCCGCGCCGCGGACCAGGTCGTCGACCTGTCGGCGGGCGGTGTCGTCCGGCCACACCCCGGGCGCCACGCCCGGTCCGACCCAGCCGGCGACGGTCAGCCACTCGAAGACGTACGCCAACCGCACCGGTTGGCCGCTGTGCCGAGCCTCCTCCAGCGCCCAGTCGAGGGCCACCGACGCGTCGGTGGAGCCGTCGTAGCCGACCAGGATCTCCGCGTCGCGCACGTCGTCCTCCTTCAGGGGTTGGTGGGGTCGGTTTCGCGGACCCAACGCCACTCGGCGACCTGGGGGTCGTCCTCGCCGTACCGGCGGGTGTAGTCGCGGGCCGCCTGCCGGGCGTCGACCATCTGCTGACGCAGGTGGGCGGCGCGGGCGGCCAGGCCGGGCACCCGGTCGATGACGTCGATGACCAGGTGGAAGCGGTCCAGGTCGTTGAGCATCACCATGTCGAACGGGGTGGTGGTGGTGCCCTCCTCCTTGTAGCCGCGCACGTGCAGGTTCTCGTGGTTGGTGCGGCGGTAGGTGAGCCGGTGGATCAGCCACGGATAGCCGTGGTACGCGAAGATGACCGGCCGGTCCGCGGTGAAGATGGTGTCGAACTCCTTGTCGGTCAGGCCGTGCGGGTGCTCGGTGTCCGGCTGGAGTCGCATCAGGTCGACCACGTTGACCAGTCGCACCTTCAACTCGGGGAGGTGTCGGCGCAGCAGCTCGACGGCGGCCAACGTCTCCAGGGTGGGCACGTCACCGCAGCAGGCGAGCACCACGTCCGGCTCGCTGCCGCCGTCGTTGCTGGCCCACTCCCAGATGCCGAGGCCGCGTCGGGTGTGCTGGATCGCCTCGGTCATCGTCAACCAGTTCGGGGCGGCCTGCTTACCGGCCACCACCACGTTGATGTAGTGCCGGCTGCGCAGGCAGTGGTCCATCGTGGCGAGCAGGGTGTTGGCGTCCGGCGGCAGGTAGACGCGTACCACTTCGGCCTTCTTGTTGACCACGTGGTCGATGAAACCCGGGTCCTGGTGGGAGAAGCCGTTGTGGTCCTGCCGCCACACGTGGCTGGACAGCAGGTAGTTCAGCGAGGCGAGCGGCTGCCGCCAGGGGATGGCCCGGGTCACCTTCAGCCACTTGGCGTGCTGGTTGAGCATCGAGTCGACGATGTGGATGAACGCCTCGTAGCTGGTGAACACGCCGTGCCGGCCGGTGAGCAGGTAGCCCTCCAACCAGCCCTGGCACAGGTGCTCGGAGAGCACCTCCATGACCCGGCCGTCGGGGGATAGGTGGTCGTCGCCGGGCACCGTGGCGGCCATCCACGCGCGGTCGGTCACCTCGAACGCGGCACCCAGCCGGTTGGACGCGACCTCGTCCGGGCCGAACAGTCGGAACGTCTGCGGGTTGGCGCCGATGACGTCCCGGATCCACGGCCCGAGCGCACCTGTCGCGCCGGCCATCGGTCGACCCGGCTCGGGGACCTCCACGGCGTAGTCGCGGAAGTCCGGCAGGGTCAGGTCGCGCAGCACCACGCCGCCGTTGGTGACCGGATTGGCGCTCATCCGCCGATCCCCGCGCGGCGGCAGGGTCCGCACCTCGTCGACCGGCGCGCCGGTCGCGTCGAACAACTCCTCCGGCCGGTAGCTGCGCAGCCACCGCTCCAACTCGGCCAGGTGGGCGGGGTTGTCGCGGACCCCCGCCAGCGGCACCTGGTGGGCGTGGAAGGTGCCTTCGACCTGGGCGCCGTCGACCTCGCGGGGGCCGGTCCAGCCCTTCGGCGTCCGCAGGACGATCATCGGCCAGCGGGGACGTTCGACGACGCCCTGGGAGCGGGCCCGCCGCTGGATCTCGGCGATCTCGTCCAGGGTGCGGTCCATGGTCGCGGCGAGGGCGCGGTGCACCTGGGCGGGGTCGTCACCGGCCACCACGTACGGCTGGTAGCCCGACCCGCGCAGGAGGTCGAGCAGGTCGGCCTCGGGGATCCGGGACAGCACGGTCGGGTTGGCGATCTTGTAGCCGTTGAGGTGCAGGATGGGCAGCACCGCGCCGTCGCGCGCCGGGTTGAGGAAGACGTTGGACAGCCAACTGCCGGCCAGCGGGCCGGTCTCCGCCTCTCCGTCGCCGATCACGCAGGCCACCACCAGGTCCGGGTGGTCGAACGCGGCGCCGTAGGCGTGGCTCAACGCGTACCCCAGTTCGCCGCCCTCGTGGATCGAACCCGGCACGTCCGCCGCGACGTGGCTGGGGATGCCGCCCGGGAAGGAGAACTGGCGGAACAGCCGGGACATCCCGACCTCGTCGCGTGCCACGTCGTGGTAGCGCTCCGACCAGGTGCCCTCCAACCAGGTGTTGGCCACGATCGCCGGGCCGCCGTGGCCGGGGCCGGTGACCAGCATGGCGTTGAGGTCGCGGGCCACGATCACCCGGTTGAGGTGGGCGTAGATCAGGTTGAGCCCGGGGCTGGTGCCCCAGTGCCCGAGCAGCCGGGGCTTGATGTCGTCGGCGGTCAGCGGGTCGCGCAGCAGCGGGTTGTCGAGCAGGTAGATCTGCCCGACGGTGAGGTAGTTCGCGGCTCGCCAGTAGGCGTGCAGCCGGTGAAGTTCCTCGTCGGTCAGAACGGTGTGGGTGTCGAGAGCGGTGTCCATGGTGCTGCCTCTCGCGGGTAGGGGGCCTCCGGGCTTCAGCCTCGCCGCTGCGGATGCCCCGGGGTCAGGGCCGTTGGTCCCGCGTCGGATGGGCGTCGGGCCCGGTCAGCGGCTTCTCGGCCAGGCCACGGACGACGACGACCGGAGCCGGTGAGTGGTAGAGCAGGGACTGGGCGACCGCACCCAACATGGCTCGGCCCGGTTCGTCGCCACGGGCGGCGACGAGCACCACCTGCGCCGAGCGGGACGCGTCGATCAGCACCTCGGCGGGGTCACCTCGCACGACACGGCACTCGACGGGCACCGCGCCGTTGCTGCCGACGTGCTGGGTCAACGCCTCGTTCAGCTGCTCGGCGACCGCGTCGGTGTCCTCGTCGTACTCCACCGCCCGCAGCGCCAACAGCCGGCCGTCCCGGCGGGCCGCGCACTGCAGGGCCCACTGCAGCGCGAGGTGTGAGCTGGGTGAGCCGTCCACCCCGACCAGCACCGGGCCCTGCGGCGGCGGCTCGCGACGTACCACGAGCAGGGGGCAGCCGGCCCGGGCGGCCAACTGCACGGCCGGGGTCTCGGCCGGTACGCACTGACCGCTGCCCGCCATCCCGCTGTCGCCGACGGCCAGCAGGAAGGCCGTCTCCGACCGGCGGATCAGGGTCGGCAGCATGGCGCTCTCGACGATCTCGCTGCGGACGGTCAGCTCCGGCTCGGTCTGGTGCGCGAGTTGGGCCGCCGTGGTGATCAGCTTCTCGGCCTCGTCGCGGGGTGCGGCGACGGTGTCCGCGGCGAAGGCCGCCTGCCAGTCGAACGTGTGCAGCAGGTGCAGTGCCCGGCGGTGGCCGGCGGCCTCCTGCGCGGCCTGTTCGACGACCGGGAGGTCGAGGGTCGACCCGAGGCCGACCAGCACCGCCGCGTCGGCGGGTACGGCCATCCGCTATCACCTCCCGGGCGTCGCGCCCGGCACGACCGCGCTGTCCCTCACCGAGGGTAGTCGGATGGTCGCGGCTGTGGGTCGATTGTGAGTTTGTGGGTTCTCCGCTCTGGCCGGGGCTGGGTTCGCCGGTGTGCTATGGGATCAATTCAGCCATGGAGAGCGCCTCGTCCAGCCGGCCGGCGGCCAGGTCGTCGTGACGGATCACGAAACTCCCGACGCTTCGGTAATAGAGGTCGCCGGCTACCGGAAAACGGGCGAGCGACATCCACTCGGCCGTCAGCCGGTGGGTTTCCCGCTCCACATGGGAATACCATTTCGCGACCGGGACGACGATCTCGCCGGTCTTCTCGCGCCACGCGAGGGTCTGCTCCGCGAAACTCTTGATCACCTCCGGGTCGGCGTACCCGCCGACGTAGGCGCTGGCGTACCCGTCGTCAGGCGGCCAGAGATCGTCGGCCAGAGCACGGAGTTCATCACGGTGCGGCAGGTCCCGCTCAAGGTCACGAGCCAACTGTTGCTGGAAGGGCGACAGGTCGTCCTCGTCCTCGTCCAGGTCCTCGACCGCCCCGAACCAGTCGGGGAGTTCCGCGCGCAGCGTCGCGCCGACGTCGTACTGCTCGTCGACGAACGGCTGGTCGGCGGATCCTGCCGGCACCGTGGTCTCGGTGCCGGCCGGCACATGCACGACGCGCCCGTACCTCCGCTCCCCGGTGGCGGCGGCCTGCTCGTGATCGAGGAAGAACAGCAGCGAGCCGTCTGCCGGCAGGCCGAGGCCGTCGACTCTCGGCAGCGCCGCGCAGTCGACCGAGAAGATGAACGGCAGCGGCCCGACCCCGTCGGACGGCCAGTCCATGCCAACCGGCAACCGGGGCAACCCGCCGAACCGCCCGGCCGGAACACCGCTGGATCCTGCGCTCAACCGGATCGACAGACGGAGGTGCTGGATGAACCGGCCGACCTCGTCGTCCGGGATGTCCAATGCGAGCGCCGTCCGACGAAACCGCCCCTCATGATCCATGGCGGAACATGGTGCCACGTGGGTGAGCCCGACGACCGGAGCCCCCACGGCCCGTTCCACGGGCGGGAGGTCGAGGGCCGCACGGTGGCGGGTGGGATCGGTTGCCCCGGCGGTCAGGTCGGTGCGGACCGGAGTGTGTCCACGACCGGACGCCGGGTGGCGACCATCGCCGGGATGGCGGTGAACGCGGCGATGGCGAGCAGGACTCCGAGCGCGGTGGCGAGCAGCGAGGAGTGGGGTGGGTACTGGACCTCGCCGGTGCTGACGAACGTCACAAGCCCGACGCCGGCCGGGATCCCCACGGCGACGCCGGGTATGGCGGGAAGTAGTTGCGCCACCGCCAAGCCCAGACCGGCCTGCGCGGGCGTCGCACCGAGCGTCCGCGCGACGGCCAGTGGTTGCCGGGCGTCGAGGACTGCGGTCCAAGCGCTCACGACGGCGTTGATGAGCGCGAGGACGCACAGCACGACGGTCAGCACGAGCGTGGCCTGCTCGCCCCGTTCCACCCGGGGATTGGCGAGTTCGGTGTAGCCGAGGTCGAAGCGCACCGCCTGGGAGTCGACCATGAGGATGCCGACGAGGGTGGTCGTGGTGATCAGGGTGTTGACGGTGACCAGCCGGGCGCGACGCGGCCGGCGCGCGTTGATGCGTACCCCGATCAGCAGAGCGGTGGGCAGCCGCCGCGACAGCCAGATGCGCCACCGCCGGCGACGCGGTGGCGTCGCGGCGTCAGCGAGCGCGTGAACGGTGCTGGTGGCGGCCGCGCGCAGCACCGGCACCAGAGTCGCCGCCACGGCGATCGCGAGGGCGAGGACCGTGACGGCGACCACCATGCGCAGCGCGGGAGGCTGGGCGTTGACGGAGCCGATGAGTCCGGCGCTGGGGCGGATCAGCGCGGGTGCGGCGAGCCAGCCCGTGACCAGTCCCGTCGCCGCGGCGGCAAGCCCGATCGCCAGATATTCGGCGAGGTGGACAACGGCGATCATGGCCGGTCCGGCGCCGACGGCTTTGAGTAGTCCCACTCGGCGACGCTGGCCGATGATCCGGCCCGCGACGATGCCGGCGACGCCGGCCAGCGCAAGGCCGTTGAGTAGCCAGCTGCCGACGAGCAGAGCGATCTGCGCGTCGCTGTACAGCCGACCGTTGAGGTAGCTGATCGCCTGCCAGGTGGTGAGTTGGTCGCCGATGCGGTACGTGCTGCTGGCCGCCGGGTCGGCGAGTTTGAGGTTGAGGGTGTACGACAGCGGCTGGCCGCCCGCCAGCGTGGCGATGTCGCTCTGGTCTACCCAAACCAGGCCGCCCCGCTCGACGAGGACGCTGCCGGGGTAGTGCCACCCGGCGTAGGGGTACGTCGCTCTCGCGGCGGTGACCGCGGTCCCGAGCACGCGCAACGGATGGCCGCCGATGTCGACCGTGTCGCCGGTGCGGACGCCGAGGGCGTCGGCGAAGGCGCGCTCGACGA
The DNA here is from genome assembly GCF_029581275.1 of Micromonospora sp. WMMD1155. Taxonomy (NCBI): domain Bacteria; kingdom Bacillati; phylum Actinomycetota; class Actinomycetes; order Micromonosporales; family Micromonosporaceae; genus Micromonospora; species Micromonospora sp. WMMD1155. The sequence goes on along the minus strand of NZ_CP120742.1, from coordinate 912,185 downwards.
CCACGCCGCCGGGGCGTACCCAGGTGCCGTCGGTCACGGCGGGTCGGTCGAGCGACGCGGGTGTGGTGTCCCGGCCCGCTACCACGGTGTGCGCGGACGTGCCGCGGGCCGTCATCGTCAGGTAGGCGATCGGGAAGGGGCCGCTGTGATCGGTGACGCCGGCCCCGGTGGTCAGCGATGCGAGCTCGTCCAGTGCCGCCTGACCGGTGACCCGGGGTGTCACGATCACGTCTGGGCCGGCGGTGGCGGTCCGGGTCTGCTGGTACGGCCGGTCGGCGACCTCGTTGAGGGTGAGGCCGATGGTCAGGGTGGCGGTCGCCGCGGTGATCGCGGTCAGGAGCAGGATGGTTTCGGTTCGGCGGCGGCGCAGGTCCCGCATCAGCAGCCGGCAGACGAGCAGGAGGCGACCGGCCATGTCAGCGTCGCCCGTCGTAGAGGGTGCCGGTGGCGGCGCCGGCAAGCCGGTTGTCGTCGACGAACGCGCCGTCCCGCATGGCGATCACCCGGTCGGCGACCGCCGCGATGCGGGGGTCATGGGTGACCACCACCAGGGTCTGTCCTGCGGTGCGCAGCTCCTCGAACAGCCGCAGCACGTCCAGGGTGGCGGCGCTGTCCAGATTGCCGGTGGGTTCGTCAGCCAGCACGACCAGCGGCTCGTTGCTCAACGCACGGGCGATGGCGACCCGCTGGCGCTGCCCACCGGACAGCGCCGAGGGCAGGTGCCTGGCGCGGTCGGCCAGCCCCACCCGGTCCAGCAGGTACATCGCCCGCTTGCGGGCCCGCCCCGGCGACCGGCCGGCCAGCAGCGCGGCCAGCTCCACATTCTCCACCGCGGTGAGCTCGTCCATGAGCTGGAACGACTGGAAGACGAACCCGAGGTTGTCACGCCGCAACCGGGCCAGGGCGCGTTCGCTCATCGTGTCGATGCGGCGGTCGGCGAGCCACACCTGCCCGTCGGTCGGGCGTTGCAGCCCGCCGAGCAGGTACAGCAGGGTGGACTTGCCGCAGCCGCTGGGCCCCATCACCGCCAGCGACTGTCCGGCCGGCACGGTCAGATCGACCTCGTCGACCGCCCGGACCAGCGTGCGCTCGCCGCCGTACGACATGCTCAGCCCGCGCGCCTGCAACACCTTCGTCCCGGTCACGCCCCCGCCTTCCGCCCGGTCGGATCACTTTCAGCCCACACGCGTTCACACGCCTCCAGCCATGCCAGGTCGGCCCGCAGCCGCAACACGACACCCTCCAGCAGCAGCCCGGCAACCGGGTCCACCGACCGGTCCAACGCTGCCCGTTGGACGTCGCGCAGCCGGCGCAGCACCTCACGCCGCTGCGCGTCGACCAACGCCACCGGATCGGCCAGCCGGGCGGTCGCGGCAGCCACCAACTTGAGGTGGAACTCCGCGAGGTCCGGCTTCGGCCAGTTCACTTCGGCCAGCCAGGTGGCGACCCGCTGCTGCCCCGTCGGGGTCAGCGCGTACACCCGGCGTTCGGGCCGGTCCGGCAGGCCCTCGGCCCGCTGTGAGGTCACCAGCCCCGCCTTGCCCAGGCGGGTCAGCGTCACGTAGATCTGCCCGGCGTTCATCGCCTCGCCCAGCGGGCCGAGCGCAGCACGGAGTCGGCTGCGCAGCTCGTATCCGTGCGCCGGCTCCTTGGCCAGCATGGCCAGCACCACGTCCTGCACCACGCACGTCCTTCGTCTAGATCGTTAATGGATAACGGTTAGCTATGGCGCTGTCAAGTCGGTGAGGGGTCGGGGTGCGGCGGGCGGAACCCGATCGTCAACCGCAGTTGACACGGCTTGCAGTGTCAACGTATGTTGACGGCATGAGTCAGGCGACAGAACTCGCGGCGGCAGCCGGCAGCACCGACCCCCGGGTCGGGCTGCGCGCCGTCCGCGCGCTCCGCCGGCTGCTCGAGCGGCTCGAGGTGGTCCAGGTGGACAACGCCCGTCGACAGGGCTGGTCCTGGCAGGAGATCGCCGACGCGCTCGAGGTCAGCCGGCAGGCGGTGCACAAGAAGCACGCCGGGCGACCGGCGGTCAACTCATCCTGGGAGGCGTGATGTTCGAACGGTTCACCGACCGGGCTCGCGACACGGTACGACGGGCGTTGGAGGAGGCGCGAAGCGAGGGCCGACGGCCGGTGGGCACCGAGCACCTGCTGCTCGCCCTGCTCGCCGACGACGCGGGCCTGGCCAGCCGGGTGCTCGCCGACGCCGGTGTACGCGCCGACGACCTGCGCGAACGCGTACGCCGGCACACCGGCAGCGGTGGCGTCGGGCTCGGCGACGCCGACGCTGCGGCCCTGCGGGAGATCGGCATCGACCTGGCCGCCATCGTGGCCCGCATCGAGCAGTCCTTCGGCCCGGACGCCCTCCGCGAGGCCGTGCCGCAGCCACGCCGCCGCTGGGGGCGCAAGCGGTATCTGGGCGGCCCCTTCTCCCCCCGGTCCAAGAAGGCGCTGGAGCTGTCCCTGCGGGAGGCGCTGCGCCTGCGGCACAAGCACATCGGCACCGAGCACATCCTGCTCGGGGTGCTCCGCGAGGGGCACGGGCTGGGCGCGTTGGTGCTCACCGAGTCCGGGATCGACCTCGATGACCTACGCCGTCGGGTGGAGGTCGCGATCCGGGCGGCGGCCTGACGGGTGCGCCCGCGTTGAAACCTGTCTGTGGCGCTTCCGACGCCGACGGGCCGCCGGGTCGCTGAAGCCGTCCGGTTGCTGCACACTGGCGCCCGTGGATGCTGGACAGGACAGGCGGCCCTCGGGCGGCGACGGCGGGCTGCGCTCCGCCGTGGTGGTGAACCCGTCGAAGGTCGACGATCTCGACGAGCTGCGCCGCACCGTGGACGACGCCCTCGCCACCGCCGGCTGGCCCGAGCCGCAGTGGTACGAGACGACGGTCGAGGACCCGGGCCGAGGCCAGACCGAACAGGCCGTCAAGGACGGCGTCGACCTGGTCTTCGCGTGCGGCGGCGACGGCACCGTGATGGCCTGCGTCAGCGGGCTGGTCGGCACCGACGTGGCCCTGGCCGTGCTGCCCCAGGGCACCGGCAACCTGCTCGCCGCCAACCTGGGCCTCTCCACCGACCTGGCGGCCGGCCTGCAGGTCGCCGTCGAACGCGGGCGGCGACTGCTCGACGTGGGCGCCGTCGAGGACAAGTACTTCACCGTGATGGCGGGCATGGGCTTCGACGCCCAGATGCTCGAAGCCACCAACGAGACCACCAAAGCGCGCATCGGCTGGCCCGCGTACGTGATGGGCGCCGCCCGTCACCTGCGGGACCGGCCGATGCGGGTGCAGATCCGCATCGACGACCGCCCCCCGGTACGCCGTCGGGCCCGCTCGGTCCTGATCGCCAACGTCGGCCGGCTCCAGGGCGGCGTCACCCTGCTCACCGAGGCCGAGCCGGATGACGGTTGGCTCGACGTCGCCGTGCTCACCCCGCACAGCCTGCGGCACTGGCTCGCGCTCGGCTGGGCGGTGATCCGCCGCCGTGGTGAGGTGCCCCGGATGGAGGTCTTCCGGGGCAGACGCGTGGTGATCACCAGCAACCGGGCCCAACCGCGTGAGCTGGACGGTGACCTCATCGCCCCGGGCCGGCAGCTCCGGGCGGAGATCCGGCCGGAGGCGCTCTGGCTCTGCGTCCCCCAGCCGGAGGACGCCCCGGACCTGGCCGTCGACGCGCAGGGTGCCGGAGAGCGGGGCGAGCAGCTGATCGAGGAAGCGCGCCGTGAGTAGCACCCGGATCGTGCCGGAGACCCGGCTGATGGCCGACGAGGAGCTGTCCGCCGACGACGCCTGGCACACACTACGCGGGGAGGGCGGCTGGCACCTGCTGCGCGACGCGTTCATCAGGTTCCGCTACGGCGACGGCTTCAGCCACTCCCGGGCCTTCGCACTGCAACTCTGCCTCGCCGTCGTCCCGTTCCTGATCGCCCTCACCGGTCTGATCAGCGAGCTGGGCGTCGAGGAGGGCGGCCGGGTCGTCGCCGACACCGTGCTGGCGCTCACCCCCGGCCAGAGCGCCGAGGTCGTCGGCGAACTGCTCGGCGAGGGCGAACGCGTCGAGGACGCGGGGGAGCTGGCCCTCACCCTCGGTCTGCTCACCGGCCTGGTCGCGCTGACCACCACGATGGCCCAGATCGAACGGGGCGCCAACCGCATCTACGGCGTCGAACGGGACCGTCCGGCGCTGCGTAAGTATCTCCGCGCCGCCGTGCTGGCCGTCACCGCCGGCCTGCCCGCCCTCGCCGGCTTCCTGATCCTGGTCGGCGGCGGCGCGATGGGCCGCTCGGTGCGAGAGCACTACGAGTGGGGTGCGCTCGCCAACGTCATCTGGGACGTGGTCCGCTTCCCCCTCAGCCTCGGGCTGACCGTCCTCGCCGTCGCGGTGCTGTTCCGGCACGCCCCGCGGCGCAACCAGCCCGGCCTGTCCTGGCTGTTCTTCGGCGCCGGTATCGCCACGGCCCTGTGGTGGCTGGCCAGCCTGCTGCTCGCCGCGTACGTCAAGTTCAGCGACGGCTTCGGGCAGACCTACGGCGCGTTGACCGGGATGATGGCGCTGCTGCTCTGGGCCAACCTGACCGGGATGGCGCTCTTCGGTGGGCTGGCCTTCGCCGCCCAGTTGGAGGCGCTGCGCATCGGTGTTCAGGAGCCGGCCCAACCGGACCTGTGGGAGCCCGACACCGACCGGGCCGAACTGCTCGACACCGGGGACATGACAGCCCTGTAGCGGCGACCCGCGTGTACGCGTGACGCGGATCGGGTAAAGCGCCTCGCCAGAGCCGACAAGGGAGGTGCGGGGTGTCCGCGGTCAAAGAGGTGGCACGGCGCCCGATCGGGCACTTCGCCGAACGGAGCATCGCCGGCCTGGTGGCCGTCACCGGCGCCGGGGTGGCCTTCGGGCTGCTGTTGATGCTCGTACGGGTGCGGTGGAACCCGCTGCAGGACGCCGACCACGCCGCTGCCGAATGGTTCAACGGGCTCGTCGCCCCGCACCACGCGCTCGTCACCGTCCTCCAGGCGGTGACCGACCTGGGCGGTCGGCCGATCCTCATCTGGTTGGTCACCATCGCCGTGGTCGGCCTGCTGATCCGGCGCCAACCCCGGCTCGCCGTCTACCTGATCATCACCGGGGTCGGTGGCCTGATCCTGGACCCGTCCCTGAAGACGCTGGTCGGCCGGCTCCGCCCGGTCGTGGACGTGCCGATCGCCAGCGCCCCCGGCAACAGTTTCCCGAGCGGGCACGCGCTCGGCTCCTTCGTCGCCTACGGCGCGCTGCTGCTGGTGTTCCTGCCGGCGATGGCGCCCCGCTGGCGGAAGCCGGCGATCGTCGGCGTCGGCGTGCTGGTGGCACTGATCGGCCTGACCCGGATCGCGCTGGGCGTGCACTTCGTCTCGGACGTGCTGGGCGGTTGGCTGCTCGGCGCGGCCTGGCTGGGCGTCACCGCGTACGCCTTCCGGCTGTGGCGTCGCGAACGTGGGCGGCCGGTGCCGCCGCTCACCGAGGGCCTGGAGCCCGAGGCGGGGCACGACATCGCGCCCGCCCCGGCCGAGGAGCACGTGCTGGCCCACCCCCGCTCCGCGGTGGCCGAGCTGCTGGTCGGCTGGGTGCTCGTGTTCGGCGCGTTGTACGCCTTCGGCACCTACGTCAGCTACTACGCCAAGGGCACCTTCTTCGACACCCTCGACACCGACGTGCCACGCTGGTTCGCCGAGCGGCACACCGACACGTTGACCGAGGTGAGCTGGTGGTGGAGCAAGTTCGGGGACACCCACGCGATCCTGCTGATCTCGCTGGTGTTCTGTCCGCTGGTACTGGCGGTGTGGCGGCGCTGGCGGCCGGTGCTGTTCGTGGCGCTGGCGATGGTGGGCGAGCTGACCCTCTTCCTCGCGTCGGCCCGAGCCGTGGACCGGCCCCGCCCGGCGGTGGAGAACCTCGACGGACCGATGCCCACCTCGTCGTTCCCGTCCGGGCACATCGCCGCCACGATCTGCGTCTGGTTGGCGATCACCCTCATCGTGTTCCCGCGTACCGACCGGTGGTGGCGGTGGATCTTCGTGGGATTGGCGGTGCTCATGCCGGTCGGTGTCGCCACCTCCCGGATGTACCGGGGGATGCACCACCCGACCGACTTCATGGGCGCGATCCTGCTCTCCGCGCTCTGGATCGGGCTGCTCTACCTCGTGATCCGCCCCAACGCCGACCTGAAGGAAGGCAACCAGCCGACCATCGAGTCGGAGGACGTGGACACCCTCGACGACGAGCTGGCGCGGGCCGGCCGAGCGGACTGAACCCGCCGTGCTGCGGCTGATGACCTGGAACATCCGCACCGGTGGTCGGGACCGCGACGACCCCGACCGGCTGGACCGGGTGGTCCAGGTCATCGAGGAGCAGGCACCGGACGTGCTGGCCCTGCAGGAACTGCGCGGCTTCGACCGGCACGGGCTGATGGCGGACGTGGCGGGCCGGGTGGGCATGACCCCCCACCTGGCCCGGTCCTGCTTCGGGCAGCCGGTCGCGGTGCTGGTCCGGCCGCCGTACCGGGTCGTCGACGCGGGCCCCCTGCGTCGGCCCTTCCACCACGCCGCCGCCCGCGTCGTCGTCGACACCTCCGTCGGCCCGTTGACCGTCTTCGGCACCCACCTCCATCCGTACTCCGGCGGGCGGCGGCGGATGGAGGTCGACTGGCTGGTCGCCGCGATGCGACGCGCCCGGTCACCGCTGACAGTGCTCACCGGTGACCTCAACTCGCTCGACCCGACCGGCGACCACACCGCTCGCCTGGCCGGCATGCCCATGCTCTACCGGCGGCGGCACCTGCGTCGGGGCGGCGGCGCGGTGGACACCCGGGCGATCGCCCGGCTGCTCGCCGCCGACCTGGTCGACCTGTGGCCCGCCGTCAACGCCGGAGCGCCGGAGGCCGACGGCCACACCGTTCCCACCCGGCTGGGCGGGGCCGAGTTCGCCGGGATGCGCCTGGACTATCTGCTCGGCACTCGTGCCCTGGCGGCGCGGGTACGCGACTGCCGGGTGGTCCGTGGCGCGACGGTCGACACCGCCTCCGACCACTATCCACTCCTGGCCACCATCGACCTGTGACCGGAGCGGGCCCCCGCAGATGGCGCGGTCGGGCTACGGTGCCGACCGTGACCGACCGCCCCACCATCCGGCCGCCGCTTCCCGCGCCGCCGGTCGATCGTCCGGCGACACCGACGGTGACGCTCGCACCCCGAGCACCGTCCGCCGGACCCACGACCGAGCCGGCCACCGTCGAGTTTCCGCTCGTCGCGACCCTCGCGCGCGGCGTCGCGCTGGTCTTCGTGCTGCCGGTACGCCTGATCTGGGAGCTGATCGCCGCTACCGGCCGGCTCCTGCACCGACACCTGCTCAGCCCCGCTGGGCGGCTCCTGCGCGACTGGCTGCTGGCCCCGCTGGTCTGGGCCCTGCACCGGCTGCTCTGGCGGCCGCTGGTCTGGTGCGCCCACACCCTGCTCTGGCTTCCGTTGACCTGGGCAGCGCGCAATCTCGTCTGGCTGCCACTCGTGTGGCTCGGGCGGGGTGCCGCGTGGGTCGCTCGTACCCTCGTCTGGTTGCCGCTGGTGTGGTTGGGCCGGGGTGTCGCGTGGGTGGCCCGTACCCTCGTCTGGTTGCCGCTGGTGTGGTTGGGCCGGGGTGTCGCGTGGGTGGCCCGCACTCTGGTGTGGTCACCGCTGGTGTGGCTCGCGGTCGCCCTCGCCTGGGTGGTCCGCACGGTGGTCTGGTCACCGCTGGTGTGGTTGGCCCGCAACGGGCTGCGCCCGCCTCTCGTGGCTCTGGGCCGCGCGCTGGTCTGGCTCGTCGAGCACCTGGTCCGGCGGCCGCTGCGATGGGTTGGCGCGGCGCTCACCCCCGTCGGGCGGCTGCTGTGGCGCGGCGTCGGCCTGCTCGTCGGGGCGTCGGGTGCCGCGCTCGTCGGGCTGGCACGCGGGATCCGTTGGGTAGTCGTGGGGTTCGGCCGGCTGGTCGTCGCGGCGGTGGTCGGTGCGTGGCGGACCGCCGGCTGGGTGCTGCGGATGGTCTACCGACTGCTGCTGCGTCCGATCGGGCTGGCGCTGCGCTGGTTGTGGCGGCACACCGTGCGCCCGCTGCTGGTGGGCGTCCGCTGGGTCTGGTCGGTGACGGTGGTGCCGGTGGCGCGCGGCCTGCGCGCGGTCTGGCGGGCCACCGTCACGCCGGCGGCCCGTTGGACCCGCCGCGCGGTGCTCGACCCGGCGCGGGTGGCCTCCCGGGAGGTGCTCAGCGCACTGGGTCTGCGCCGCTGACCGCGCCTCACAGCACCAGGTTGACCAGGACGGTCAGCACCACCGAGGCCACGATCGAGAAAAGGATCATCAGGAGGCAGCCGAGGCCACCACCGAGCGGGCGGATCTCCGTGTTACCGAAGCGCATGGAGTTCACCTGTCCGTGAGTGCGGGCGGTGCGCCGAGGCCGGGCGGCCGACCCGTCGGCGGGTGGCTCACAGTTCGCGCAGCCGAGGCAGCAGATGATCCTGTGCCCAGTCCAGGAACATCGGCTGGCTCTCCCCACCGACCTGGATGATCGCCACGTGGGTGAAGCCCGCGTCGACGAACGTGCGGAACGCCTCGACGTGCACGTCCACGTCCGGGCCGCAGGAGATGCCCTCGGCGACGTCCTCCTCCCTGACGAACTGGGTGGCGGCGGCGAACGACTCCGGCCCGGGCAGGTCGGCGTTGACCTTCCACCCCAGGCCGAACCAGCGGAACTGGTCGTGCACGATCTTGCGGCACTCCGCCTCGTCGGGCCCGTAGCAGATGGCCACCTGCCCGTAGCGGGGCTGGCCGGCGCCGCCGGCATCGTCGTACATCTCGATGATGTGCCGGTCCGGTTCGGTGGAGATGAGGCCGCTGCCGTACTCGGCGGCCAACGTCGCGGACTGCCGACCGGACGCGGCGACGGCCATCGGCACCGGCCGCTCCGGGCGGTCCCAGACGTAGGCGTCGGGCACGTCGAAGTGGTTGCCGGAGAACGTCAGCGTCTCGCCGTTGAGCAGCGGCCGGATGATCTGCAGCGCCTCCTCGAACATCTCGTGTCGCTGCTGCACGTGGGGCCAGCCGCCCACCACGTGCTCGTTCAGGTTCTCGCCCGCCCCGAGACCCAGCGTGAAGCGGCCGTCCGACAGCGCCCCGATCGTGCTGGCCTTCTGCGCGACGACGGCCGGGTGGTAGCGGCGGATCGGGCAGGTGACGAACGACATCAGCTGCGCGCGGGAGGTCGCGTGGGCGACCGCGCCGAGCACCGACCAGGCGTACGGCGAGTGACCCTGGGATTCCAGCCAGGGGTAGTAGTGGTCGGACACCACGAGTTGGTCGAAGCCGGCGGCTTCGGCTCGGATGGCGTGGTCCACCAGTTGCTTGGGACCGGCCTGCTCGCTCATCAGGGTGTAGCCGACGCTGACCATCCTGTATCCCCTTCCCACCGACGGATCGTTCCCGGGATACCCAGGTCGGCAGCGGTCAACCCTCCCGTCCGGTTCGGCCCCGGTGATGCTTGACGGATCGCGGCGACCTGCCTACCGTCGCTCTTAACCGGTTAAGAGCCGGATGTGGCGCACATCCTGTGGTGGGGATGATCGCCCCGCAACGGCCTGCGCCCGCGTGGGCCGTTGCGGCTGTCCGGGCCTCGGGCCCTCCTACTGAACCGGTTGCGACGTCCGACCCATCGCCATACGCTGATGCCTGCGCTCCTGGAGTCGGGCGCGGCTGCCGGGCTGCAGCCGCCTTCCCCTGTCTCGTCCCACCCCTGTCGGGCACCGGGGGTCCTCCCTGAGGAAGGCCATGAAGACTCGACTCTCCGCGGTCGGCGCGGCGCTGCTGGCGTTGCTCGTCGCCGTGCTGGCGTTCGGTCAGCCGGCGCACGCCGCCGCCGGCTTCTCCGTCGCCGGCGGCAAGCTGTACGACGCCAACGGCACCGAATTCGTCATGCGCGGTGTCAACCACGCGCACACCTGGTATCCACAGCAGACCAGCTCGTTCGCCGACGTCAAAGCGCTCGGCGCGAACACCGTGCGGGTGGTGCTCTCCAGCGGTGACCGGTGGACCCGCAACACCAACGCCGACGTCGCGAACGTCATCGCACTGTGCAAGGCCAACCGGCTGATCTGTGTGCTGGAGGTGCACGACACCACCGGGTACGGGGAGCAGAGCGGCGCGATCACCCTCGCCCGCGCGGTCGACTACTGGCTCAGCCTCGCCGACGTCCTCGTCGGCCAGGAGCGGTACGTCATCGTCAACATCGGCAACGAGCCGTACGGCAATCAGAACTACGCGTCCTGGGTCACCGACAACGCGAACGCGATCAAGCGCCTGCGTACCGCAGGGCTGACCCACACCATCATGGTGGACGCGCCGAACTGGGGGCAGGACTGGTCCTTCACCATGCGGGACAACGCCGCGTCGGTCTTCGCCGCGGACCCGGCCCGCAACACCGTCTTCTCGATCCACATGTACGGGGTGTTCGACACCGCCGCCGAGATCAGTGACTACCTGGGCCGGTTCCGCTCGGCGGGGCTGCCCATCGTGATCGGTGAGTTCGGCTTCAACCACTCCGACGGGGACCCGGACGAGGACACCATTCTCGCGTACAGCCAGGCCAACGGAATCGGCTGGTTGGGCTGGTCATGGAGCGGCAACGGCGGTGGCGTCGAATACCTCGACCTGGCCACCTCCTTCAACCCGGCCGACCTGACCACCTGGGGTCAGCGGCTCTTCAACGGCGCCAACGGCATCCGGCAGACCGCCCGCGAGGCGAGCGTCTTCGGCGGCATCCCACCGCCGACCACGCCTCCGCCGACCACCCCACCGCCGACCACCCCTCCGCCCACGACGCCTCCGCCCACTGGCGGCTGCACGGCGACCTACACGGTCACCAACCAGTGGCAGGGCGGCTTCCAGGGCGAGGTCCAAGTGACCGCGGGCGCTGCCGCGATCACGGGCTGGACCGTCCGGTGGACGTTCGCCGACGGCCAGAGCGTCACCCAGGCCTGGAACGCGACGCTGACCAGCAGTGGAACCACGGTGACGGCACGCAACGCGGACTACAACGGTCGGCTGGCGGCCGGTGCCAGCGCCGGCTTCGGCTTCATCGGCAGCTGGACCGGCAGCAACACCCCACCGGCGCTGAGCTGCACCGCCGGTTGACCGACGGTAGATGGCGGTGGCCGGGTTCGCGCGGACCCGGCCACCGCGGTCCCGGCCGCCTGCGCTCGACATAGCTCATCGTCGATAACATCGCAAGGGCTGTCGATATGGGATTCCACACATCCCACAAGGGCGGTGGTGGAATTGATTGATCCCTAAGGTGAGCCTGCGGTTGCTTTCCGGTAACCGTTCAGCCCGCAGGGGCCACGGGGGTCCTTCATGTACGACTGTGCACAGTCGTGCCCGCACTCGACGGGCACGACCCGCTTCACCACGCCCGGAGCCAGCGCGCCGTGCTCGACAGCCGGCCAGGTGAGCGCGGTACGGCGTGTCCTCGCCGCGTTCCGACGCACGTCGCCCCAGGTGCGTGCCGCGCAGCGTCCCTGCCTTGTGATCCAGAGAGGATCATTAGTGTCATCGTCCTATCGACGGCGAGCGGCCCAGGCAGGCTTGCTCGCGGTAACCCTGGTGGCGGGGTTCCTCAACGCCTCGCCCGCCCAGGCTGTCACCGGCGGGACCGCCGTGACCGACGCGTCGTTCGGTTTCGTCGCCAAGGTCGACGTCGGCTCGCTCGAACGCTCGTGCAGCGGCTCGTTGGTCGACGCCTGGTGGGTGCTCACCGCCAAGAGCTGCTTCAGCTTCGACGGGCAGGCCGTGGTCGCGGGTACGCCCACCAAGCCGACGACTGTCACCGTCGGGCGACCCACCCTCACCGCCACGACCGGCGCTGTCGTTCCGGCCTTCCGGATCGTGCCGCACCCCGATCGCGACCTGGTCCTCGTGCGGCTGTCCGAGCGGGTCGACGTGACCCCGGTGGCGCTCGGGGCCGCACCGACGGTCGGCGAGCAGCTGACCGGCGCCGGCTTCGGCCGTACCGCCAGCGCCTGGGTTCCGGACCAGTTGCACAGCGGCTCCTTCGGGGTCGAGGCGGTCGGGTCGTCCACGCTGAACATCCTGGGTAGCGGTCAGGCGGGCATCTGCCGGGGCGACCTCGGTGGCCCCACCGTGCGCATGGTCAGCGGCAAGCCGCAACTGGTCGGCGTGCACTACAGCTCGTGGCAGGGTGGCTGCCTCGCCGAGACGGAGACCCGCCGCGACGCGGTGGACACCCGGGTCGACGACCTCGCGTCCTGGTTCGCCACGACCATGCCGCAGGGCGTGTCCACCGACACCTACGAGGACGTCAACTTCTTCTACACGTACGACCCGGGGCAGGGCGCCCCGATGACGTTCCCGGCGACCTCGACGGGCGGGTTCGGTGGCCCGATCGGCTCGTGGAAGAGCACCGAGACCAGGTACAACCGGGACCGGGTCAAGGTGTTCAACGACGACTTCGACGGCGACGGCATCAAGGACGTCGCGGTGTTGTCGACGGCTGCCGACGGCACCTTCGCCCTCGACACCTTCATCACCGGGCCGGACGGCAAGTACGGCGCACCGCTGCGGTCCTGGACGGCCCCGGCCGGCTGGGGGCACATCACCAGCATGAAGATGGCCTCCGGCGACTTCAACGGCGACGGCCGAGCGGACCTGACCGCCTTTTACGGCTACGAGCTGGGCAACGGCAAGGAGGCCTGGATCAACTGGATCGCCCGACCGGACGGTGGCTTCAACGCCCCGACCACGGTGTGGGAGGCGACCACGTTCGGCAACTGGAACAGCACGTCGGTGTTCGCCGGAGACGTCAACGGTGACGGCCGGGCCGACGCCTCGCTGTTCTACCAGTACTCCTCCACGAACAGCGTGGCCATGGCGATCATCACCTGGCCGGGTCTGGCCAACGGCGGGTTCGGTAACCCGTACAACTCCTGGACCACCCCGAAGGACAAGCCGTTCGGCGCGCTGTCCGAGATGAAGCTGATGGACGGTGACTTCAACGGCGACGGTCGCGATGACGTGGCCGTCCTCAAGTACGTCGGTTTCAGCAGCACCAGCCTGCACACCTTCACGGCCAAGGCGGACGGGACCTTCAACGCGCCCGCCGCGTCCTGGTCGTCGACCGCGTTCGGTCACTTCGCCAGCATGAAGCTGGCCGCCGGCGACTACAACGGCGACAAGCGCGACGACCTGGCCGTGCTCTACGTGTACGCCGACGACGGCCTGAGCATGAACACCTTCACCTCGACCACGAGTGGCGGCTTCAACGCGCCGTTCGGGTCGTGGGTGAACCGGCCGCGGACGTTCGGTTGGTGGCCCAACATGAGGTTCGACGGCGAGTAGGTCGTTACTGCACGATCGACGGGTCCCCCGCTTCCTGATGGGATGCGGGGGACCTTCCGTCTGATCAGTGCTCGCCGGTCAGGTTCACGATCACCACCCCGGCGATGATCAACGCGATGCCGACGAGCTTGGCCGGCCCGACCGGCTCGTCCAGGAACACCGCCCCGATCGCCACGATCGTGGCGGTGCCCAAACCCGACCAGAGGGCGTACGCGACGCCGACCGGGATCTCCTTGACCGCCTGGGCCAGCAGCAGGAACGCCAGTACGTAACCGGTCAGGCAGCCCACCGTCGGCCAGAGCCGGCTGAACCCCGCAGTGCTCTTGAGCAGGCTGGTCGCCAGCACCTCGGCCAGGATGGCGATTCCCAAGAGCACGTACGCCATGCGCTCTCCAGACCTGAATGCTCGACGGCGGATGTCGATGGTCAGGCTATCGCCGACTTCTGGCGGCGTTCGGCACCCGAGGCTGCCGTCGGCCGTGGCCCCACCACGCCCCGGGCCGGGTGCTGGCCCCGGTGCCCTCAACCGGATCGCCACCCGCGCCGCCGCAGGTGCGTCGTCCGGGCCGCCCGTTCCACCGCCACCGGGTCGACGGCGCGGGTGACGGTCAGGCGGCAGACGGCTTGAAGCGCGGACGGCGTGGGGCGCGGACGGCCTGGGGCGCGGACGGCCCAGGGCACGTGTCACTCGACTCCTGTGGAGCTGATGTCGTAAACGATTCAACTGTGCATTTCCCCGGCGACCGTAATTCTGGCCCTCGTCCCCTCCGGCCGTCCCCTCCGGCCGTCCCCTCCGGCCGTCCCCTCCGGCCGTCCGTGGCTCCGGCCGTCCGCGGATCGGGCGGTCTGCGGATCGGGTGATCTGCGCGTCATGTGGTCTGCGGGTTGGGCCCTCGCTTGTGGCCATCTGTCGGTGGGCCGGTCTGTCGGTCGGCCCGTCGCCGGTCAGCCCGTTTGCCCGTCGGCCTGTTCACGAGGTCGCCGCATGCCGGTCGGCGTACCCGGCGCGCGGTCGGGCTCGCTTGTTGAGCGAGATGCTCGTCCACTGGGTGAATCGTTTACGACATCAGCTCCATAGGCAGTCCGGGTGGTGTCATGCTCGCCCGCCGCCCGCCGCCCGCCGCCCGCCGCCCGCCGCCCGCCGCCCGCCGCCCGCCGCCCGCCGCCCGCCGCCCGCCGCCCGCCGCCCGCCGCCCGCCGCCCGCCGCCCGCCGCCCGCCGCCCGCCGCCCGCCGCCCGCCGCCCGCCGCCCGCCGCCCGCCGCCCGCCGCCCGCCGCCCGCCGCCCGCCGGTTGAATCAGTCCTCGGGTTGCGCTGGTGTTGTCTCGGCGGCGAGCCGGGCCGCTCGCATGGTCAGGTAGCGCTGCTCGGGAAGGCTGTTCGTGCGTGCGGCGGCAATGCGGTAGGCCACGACGGCCTGCTCCCGGTCGCCGGCCATCTCGTGCAGGTGCGCCCGGGCGGCGGTCAGTCGGTGGTGCCCGGTGAGCCGGGGGTCGTCGGCCAGCTTGTCGACGGCGGCGAGGCCGGCGGCCGGCCCGTGCACCATGGCGGTCGCCACGGCCCGGTTGAGTGCCACCACCGGGCTGCCGGCGAGCCGTTCCAGCACCTCGTAGAGCGCCAGGATCTGCGGCCAGTCGGTCGCGTCGGTGCTCGGTGCCTCGTCGTGCAGCGCGGCGATGGCGGCCTGTACCTGGTACGGGCCGACCGGCCCGCGGGGCAGAGCCCGGGTGACCAGCGCGACGCCCTCGGCGATCGCCGCCGCGTCCCAGCGGCTGCGGTCCTGCTCGGACAGGGAGATCAGTTCGCCGGACGGCCCGGTCCGCGCCGGGCCGCGAGCCTCCGTGAGGAGCATCAACGCCAGCAGCCCGGCCGACTCGCTGTCGTCGGGCAGCAGTGTGTGCAGCGCGCGGGTGAGCCGGATCGCCTCGGCCGCGAGGTCGATCCGCCGCAGGTCCGGGCCGGTGGTGCTGGTGTGCCCCTCGGTGAAGACCAGGTACAACACCTGCCGTACGGCCGCCAGGCGGTCGGCCCGCTCGGCCGGCTCGGGCATCCGGAACGGCAGCCCGGATGCACGGATGCGCTGCTTGGCCCGGCTGATCCGCTGTGCCATCGTCGCCTCGGGCACCAGGAAGGCGCGGGCGATCTCGGCGGTGCTGAGACCGCCGACGGCGCGCAGCGTCAGCGCCACCGCGGACGTCGGAGCGAGTGCCGGATGGCAGCAGAGCATCAACAGGACCAACGTGTCGTCCCGCCCGGCGGTCAACTCCTCGTCCGCGGCCGGTGCGTGCCGCTGGTCGTCCGGATCCCGCCGGGCGACCAGGTCCTCCCTTCGGCGTCGGGCCTGCTCGCCGCGGACCAGCTCGATCATCCGGCGGTAGCCGACCTGGATCAGCCAGCCGCGCGGGTTGTCCGGCAGCCCTTCGGTCGGCCACTGGGTCGCGGCGGCCAACAGTGCCTCCTGCACCGCGTCCTCGGCGGTGGCGAAGTCACCGAAGCGGCGGGCGAGCACGCCGAGGACCTGCGGCGCGAGTTCGCGCAGCAGGTCCTCGACGCGGGGTTCGGTGCTCAGCGCTCACAGCTCCTGTGGTGGCGCGGACATCACCGGGTGCACCTCGATCGGCATGTTCAGCGGACGGCCACCCGGGCCGGGAGCGGTCGAGATGTGCGCGGCCAGCTCCACCGCCCGCTGTGGGGTGTCGCAGTCGACGATCCAGAACCCGGCGAGGAACTCCTTCGTCTCGGCGAACGGCCCCTCGGTGACGACCGGCGCACCACCCTCACCAGCGCGGACGATCCGAGCCTGCTGCGGACCGCCGAGGCCCTGCCCGTCGACCCACTCCCCGGCGGCGGTGAGCTTCTCGTTGACCTCGCCCATGAACGCGATGTGCGCCTGGACCTCCGCCGGGGTCCAGGTGTCGATGCTCGGGAAGTCGGTCCCGGCGGCGCTGAACTGCATCAGCAGCATGTACTTCATCGTCTCGCTCCTCACGCCTGCGCACCATCCTCGGTGCTCTCACCCTGAGGTAGAAGCAGACGCCACCGTTCTCGACACCCCGACCAAAGAATTTCTAACCGGCCGCGACAACCTCCAGGACCAGGCTCTGCTCCGGGTGCAGGGCGGGCATCTGCAAACCCACCCGGGCCAACGCGGCACCGGTCAGGACGACACCGTCCGCCAACCAGGTCGGCGCCGACCGGTCGATGGACGCGGGCAACGGCACGTCCGACACCGGCCGTACCCGGTAACGGCGCTCCGGGTCCAGACCCGGCAGTCGGACCGAGCCCGGAGACTGCGTGGCGGAGGTGGCCAGCCGCGAGACCGCGTACACCCCCTGGGTCTTGTCGCCGTCGACCACGCCGTGCGCCCAGACGGCCGGGTCCGGGTGGTCGACCCGGACCGCCCGGCCGCCGTGCAGCAGCGGACGCAGCCGCTTGTGCAGCGCCACCCAGGCGGCCAATTCGGTCTGCTCGGCGGTGCTGATCGAGGCGATGTCCCACTCGATGCCATGGTGGCCGAAGAGCGCGGTGGCCGCCCGGAACCCGAGGTCGTGTACGCGGTTGGTGGTGTGTGAGCGCTGCGGGCCGATGTGCGTGCCGACGAGTTCCGGCGGGAGCAGCAGCCCGGTCCAGCGCTGGATGCTGAGCCGTTCCAGGGCGTCGTTGCAGTCGCTGGCCCAGACCCGGTCGGTGCGGGCCAGGATGGCCAGGTCCACCCGGGCCCCGCCGGACGAGCAGCTCTCGATCTCCACGTCGGGATGACGGCTGCGTAGGTCGTCGAGGAGCCGGTAGACGGCCAGGGTCTGCGCGTGCACGCCGGGCCGGCCGTGGTGCCCGGCCTCGGTGAGGTCCCGGTTCTGGTCCCACTTCAGGTACCTGATGCCGGGGTGTTCGGTGAGCAGGGCGTCGAGACGGTCCAGCACATGGGTGTACGCCTCGGGGCGGCCCAGGTCGAGCACCTGCTGGTTGCGCCAGGCCGGGGGCAGCCGCCCGGGCACCGCCAACAGCCAGTCCGGGTGCGCGCGGAACAGGTCCGAGTCGGGGTTGACCATCTCCGGCTCCACCCAGAGACCGAACTGCAGGCCCCGGCCGGTCACGTGGTCGATCAGCGGTTGCAGCCCGTCGGGCCAGACATCCTCGTCGACGTACCAGTCGCCGAGGCCCGCGGTGTCGTCGCGCCGACCGCGGAACCACCCGTCGTCGAGCACGAACCGTTCCACGCCGATGTGCGCGGCCCGGTCGGCGAGGGCCCGTAGCCGGTCCAGGTCGTGGTCGAAGTAGACCGCCTCCCAGACGTTGAGGGTCACCGGCCGGGGGGAGCGCGGGTGCCCGGGTCGGGCCCGCAGGTGCGTGTGGAGTACGTCGCTGAGCCCGTCCAGCCCGGTGTCGGACCAGACCGCGTAGAGCAGGGGGGTCTCGTACGACTCGCCGGGGCCGAGCCGGATCTCACCGGGGGCCAGCAGCTCGCCGCCCCCGAGTGTCGACTCGCCGGTGGGCCGGCGCTCGGCGACGGTGACGTGGTCGCCGCTCCACGCCGTGTGCACCGCCCACACCTCCCCGTGGCCGAAGCCGAACCCGGCGGTGCCGGCCACCAGCAGCAGCGTGGCGTCGTGCCCGGTGCGCCCGTGCCGTCCCTCGCGGACCCAGGCGCCGTGCTGCCACGGGTGCCGCTGCGGGGACCGTTCCCGGCACCACCGGCCGGTCAGGTCGAGCAGTTCGGTGGCGACCGCCGGCACCGGTAACACCGGGGTCAGCTCCCGCAGCTCGTACGCGCTGTCGCCGTCGTTGCGCAACCGGTGCCGAACGGTCAGCAGACCGTACGGGTCGAGCGTGACCTCGATGGTCAACGCCAGCCCGGCCTCCGGGTCCGTCGCCCGCACCGTCACCCGAGCCGCGCCGTCGGCGGCCTGGTCGACGTCCAACCCGTCGCGACGGAACGCGGTGGACCAGTCCCGTCCGTCGCGGTGCCCGGCCAGCCCTGGGCGACCGCTCCAGCCGGCGCTCGCCTCCGGCAGCAGCGACAGCACGGGCGGTTCGTCGAAGCTACTCGGCACCACCGGCGGTACCGTCGCGTCGGTGAGCTGGCGCAGGCCGTCGTCGTCGAGGTCGCCGACGTCGCCGCCCCAGTGCACGACCCGGGGCAGCCCCGGGCCGCGCGCGTCGAGCACCAGGCTGGTCCGCGCGCGGCGCACGTGCAGGATCGTCATCCCTTTGAGGCTCCCAAGGTCAGGCCCCGAACGAAGTGCCGCTGGAGCATGAAGAAGATCACGAGCGTGGGGATCGCGACGAGGACGCTGCCCGCCGAGACCAGGTTGTTGTCGGTGAAGAACTCGCCTCGCAGGTTGTTCAGCGAGCTGGTCACCGGGAACTTGTCGCCGGTACGCATCAGGACGGTGGCCCAGAAGAACTCGTTGTAGATCCAGGTCACCTCAAGGGTCGCCAGCGCGGCCAGCGCCGGTCGGCACAGCGGCATGGTCACCTGCCAGTACTGCCGCCAGATGCTCGCCCCGTCGACCATCGCCGCCTCGTACAGGTCCCGGGGGAGCGCCTTCATGTAGTTGCTGAGCACGAAGACGCAGAACCCGCACTGGAATGCGACGTTGATCAGGATCAGGCCCCAGTAACTGTCGTAGAGCAACTCCGAGTCACTCATGAACTCCGGCAGCGGCACCTCGGTGAACAACCGGAACAGCGGGATGAGCAACGCCTGTTGGGGCAGCAGGTTGGCCGCCGTGAACACCCCGAGCAGGACGATGTTGAGCTTCCAACTGAACCGGGCGATCACGAACGCCACACAGGACGCGAGGAAGAGGGTCAGCAGCACCGCCGGGAGGGTGATGTACAGCGAGTTGAGGAAGTGCTGGCCGAACTCCGCCGTCCGCCAGGCGGTGACGTAGTTGTCGACCGTCCAGCCGCCGAACGACACGTAACCGTTGGCGGCGGTGTAGTCGTACGAGCGCAGCGAGGTCAGGACCGCCCAGGCGATCGGGAAGAGCCAGGCCAGCGAGACGGCGATGAGGAAACCGTGCAGCAGTAGCCGTGGCGGGGTGAGCTTGCGGCGCCGGGCCGGAGTGTCGACGCTCATTCCCGGTTCTCCCTCATCACGGTCGCCAGGTAGATGGTGATGAAGACCAGCGAGACGACCAGCATGATCGTCGCCAGTGCCGAGCCGAACCCGATCCGGCTGGCCTCACCCACCACGTTCTGGGTGACCAGCGCGGAGAGCAGCTCCAATCCGTTGCGCCCCTTGTTGACCACCCAGACCAGGTCGAACGCACGCAGCGACTCGATCACGGTCACCACCAGCACGATGATGTTGATCGGCCGGAGCACCGGGAAGACCACCCGGAAGAACGTGCGGGCCTCGGAGGCGCCGTCGACCGCCGCGGCCTCCCGCAGCGACGGGTCGACACCCTTCAGCCCGGCCAGGTAGAGCAGCATGATGTACCCGACGTGCCGCCAGCCGGAGGCGACCAGGACCGCCCAGATGTTGACGTTCGAGTCGCCGTACCAGTCGACGTTGCTGTTGAACACCGCGTTGATCAGGCCCTGGTCGCGGGAGTACAGCAGTTGCCAGACGAAACCGATCAGTGCCAGCGAGAGCACCACCGGCAGGTAGAGCGCGGTCTGGTAGAAGCGGCTGCCACGCAGCTCCTTGTCGAGCAGGACGGCCAGGAACATGCCGAAGGGCGTGGCGACCACGAACAGCGCCGCCAACCAGAGCAGGTTGTGCTGGACCGCCGGCACGAACGGCGGGTAGATGTTCACCACGTCGTCGTAGTTGCGCGCGCCGACGAACTCGATCTCGTTGAGTGGGCCGATGCCGTCCCAGTCGGTGCCGGAGAGCAGCACGGTGGCCGCCGCCGGCAGCCAGACGAAGCCGGTGACGAGCAGCAGCGGCACGAGCACCATCAGCGTGATGACCACGCGGTCGGTGCGGGACAGGAGCCGTAGCCGCCGACGGCGACCACCTGTGGGGGTGGTCGTCGCCGGCCGCGGCACGGCGCGATCCGCTTGGATCAGGGGCAGGTCGGACACGATGTCCTCCCCCTTCCGCCGTCAGTCAGTGAAGATCGACTTTTTCTGGTTCTCGATGGACGAGGTGAGCCCGCTGATGTCCTTCGGGTCCTTGATGAACTGCTGGATCGCCGGGATGATCACCGTGGAGGCGAAGTCCGGTCGGGTGTCCCGGTCGAGGAACTGGGCGATCTCGGTGGCCGACCCGACCAGCTCGGCTGCCTTCTTCTGCAGCGCGGTGTAGCCGCCGACGTTGGCGCCGCTGTTGGCGACCAGGACGGCCGGGTCGTTCTTCAGCGTGATGTCCGCGGACTCCTTGCCGCCGAAGTACTCCAGCAGCTTGCGGGCGTTGTCCTCGTTCTTCGGCTTGCGGGCCATCATGTAGCCGTCGATCGGGGCGTCCAGCGCCTTGGCACCGATCGACGGGTCGATCTCCGGGAAGGTGAAGAAGTCGAGGTCGTCCTGCTCGTCGTTGCTGAACTGCTGGCCGACGAAGAGACCGAGCAGGTACATCCCGCTCTTCTTCTGCTGCAATGACTGGGCGGCTTCCTGCCAGGTGCGTCCGAGGCTGTCCGGCTGGTGCAGCGGGAGCAGACCGGCCCAGGTGTCGAAGACCTTCTTGACCTTGTCGGAGGTCCAGGCCTCCTTGCCGGCCATCAGGTCGACGTGGAACTGGTAGCCGTTGATCCGCAGGTTGAGGATGTCGAAGGTGCCCATCGCCGGCCAGCCGTCCTTGTCGGCGAAGGCGATCGGGATCAGCCCGTCCTTCTTCATCTGCGCGCCGAGGTCGGTGAAGTCGGTGATGGTCTTCGGCACCTGGTAGCCGTACTGCTGCCAGACCGACTTGCGGTAGAAGACCGCCCACGGGTAGTACGTCGCCGGGACGAAGTACTGCTTTCCGTCGTCACCGGTGGACGCCTTCTTGAACGCGTCGGAGAAGCCGGAGAGCTTGCTCCACACGTCGCTGATGTCGCCGGCCAGGCCCTTCTGGGCGAAGAAGCGCATCCGGTAGCCGGCGAACCAGGTGAACACGTCGTCCGGCTTGCCCTGTAGGTAGTTGTTGATGTTCTCCTGGAACGTGTTGTGGTCGACCGTGTTGATTCCAACCTGGACCCCGGACGCGGTCTTGAACCCGTCGGTGACCTTGACCAGGACGTCCTTGGGCTTCGGGTCGGACTGGTTCGAGCCGAGCGACACCTCCTTGGACGACCCGCCGGAGCCGGAGTCGTCGCCGCAGCCGGCGAGCAGACCGGTGCCGAGCAGCGCTCCCGTGCCGGCCGCGCCGGCCAGCAGCGAACGTCGGTTGATGCCGGCAACCGAGGGCGGTACGAGCCGAGCCAGGTACTCGGCCTGGGATTGGGGACGGGACATCTGTGCCTCCTGCGGATGAAGAGGTGCTAGTCCAAGAGCCATCAGGGGGTGGTGAAGGCGAATCCGTCGTCGTGATCACTCATCGGGATCCACCGAGAATCCACATTGGCGAACACGAACGGCCATTGGGGCATCAAGCTACCCGTCCGCAGGCCACTGTCAAGAGGCGCGTTCGCTTTCGATAACCCAGTCGTGACATGGCTGTTACCGGGTAAACGTTGAAAACAAAGTCGATGTTGGAACCTGTTGACTTGCGCGCTCCACCCGGTGCACCCTCAGCTGTCATGCGGCGATGGCACGGCGACGGCATCTCTTTCGGCGGCGACTACAACCCCGAGCAGTGGCCCGAGCAGACCTGGTCGGAAGACGTCGAGTTGATGCGCCGGGCCGGGGTCAACCTGGTCTCCGTCGGCATCTTCTCCTGGGCGCTGCTGGAACCAACGCCCGGCCGGTTCGAGTTCGGTCGGTTGGATCGGGTTCTGGACCTGCTGCACGACGGCGGCATCCAGGTCGATCTGGCCACCGCCACCGCCAGCCCGCCGCCCTGGCTGGCCCGCGCCCACCCGGAGACGCTGCCGCGACGGGCCGACGGAGCGATCCTCTGGCCGGGTGGCCGACAGGCGTACTGCCCCAGCTCCCCGGTGTTCCGGGAGCGTTCGCTGGAGTTGGTACGGGCGGTCGCCGGCCGGTACGCCGAGCACCCCGCCGTGGTGATGTGGCACGTCTCCAACGAGCTGGGCTGCCACAACGTGCACTGCTACTGCGACGTCAGCGCCGAGGCGTTCCGCGGTTGGCTGCGGGACCGCTACGGCGACCTGGACCGGCTCAACGACGCCTGGGGCACCGCCTTCTGGAGCCAGCGCTACGGCGACTGGGCCGAGATCAACCCTCCGCGCACCGCCCCGACCTTCGCCAACCCCACGCAGCAGTTGGATTTCCTGCGCTTCTCCTCGGATGAGCAGCGCGCCCAGCTGCGCGCCGAACGCGAGGTGCTGACGACGCTGGTCCAGCAGCCGGTGACCACCAACTTCATGATCGGCCTGGCCAAGAACATGGACTACCACTCCTGGGCCGACGACGTGGATCTCGTGTCCAACGACCACTACCTGAACGCGGCCGACCCGCAGGGGCACCTCGGGCTGGCGCTCGCCGCCGACCACACCCGGGGCGTCGCCGGTGGTGAGCCGTGGTTGCTCATGGAGCACTCCACCAGCGCGGTCAACTGGCAACCGCGCAACGTGGCCAAGCTGCCCGGCCAGCTCCGCCGCAACAGCCTGGCCCACGTCGCCCGGGGCGCCGACGGCGTGCTGTTCTTCCAGTGGCGTGCTTCCCGGGCCGGGGCCGAGAAGTTCCACTCCGCGCTGGTGCCGCACGCCGGTCCGGACACCAAGGTGTTCCGCGAGGTCTGTCGGCTGGGCGCGGACCTCAAGGCCCTCGCCGAGGTACGCGGCAGTCGGGTGGACGCCGACGTTGCCATCCTGTTCGACTGGGAGGCATGGTGGGGGGTCGAGTTGGATTCGCACCCCAGCGTCGACGTGACCTACGCCGACCGGCTCAACGCTCTGTACGGCGCGCTGTGGCGGGCCGGCGTGACCGCCGACATCGTGCACCCGTCGGCCGACCTCAGCGGCTATCGGCTGGTCCTGGTACCGACCCTCTACCTCGTCCGGGACGCCGACGTCGAGGCGCTGCACCGCTACGTCGAGGGCGGCGGCATCGCGGCCGTCACCTACTTCAGCGGCATCGTGGACGCCGACGACCACATCCGGCTGGGCGGCTACCCCGGCGCGTTCCGGGAGCTGCTCGGCGTACGCACCGAGGAGTTCTTCCCGCTGCGCGAGGGCGAGCAGGTCCGACTGGACGACGGGAGCACCGTCGACGTGTGGACCGAATGGCTGCACGCCGACGGCGCCGAGGTGCTGGCGTCGTACACCGACGGGCCCTTGCCGGGTGTGCCGGCGCTGACCCGGCACCGGGTCGGTGACGGTGCCGCCTGGTACGTCGGCACCCGGCTGGACGAAGCGGCAACCGACCGGCTGGTCGCCCGGCTCGTCGACGAGGCCGGCGTCCGACCGGCCGCGCCGGTGCCGACAGGTGTGGAGGTGGTACGCCGACGCGACGGCGACCGCACCTGGCTGTTCGTTCTCAACCACACCGACACGGAGGTACGCCTCCCGGCGAGCGGCGTCGAGTTGTTGACCGGTGCGCGGTGCGCCGATGAGCTGACGGTGCCCGCCGGTGAGGTGGCGGTCGTCCGAGAGGACCGGGCCTCCGCTGTGAAGGAGGTTCCCTGAGTTGCTCGCCCAGCAACGGCAGACCGCCATCCTCGACCTGATCCGCCAACGCGGTGGTGTGCGGGTGAGTCAGCTCGTCAGCCGGTTCGGTGTGTCCGACATGACCATCCGGCGCGACCTCGAGGTGTTGGCCGAGCGCGGCCTGGTGGACAAGGTGCACGGCGGCGCGACACTCGCCGGGCCGGGTTCCGCCGAGGAGCCCGGCTTCGCGGCGAAGTCGATCCGGCAGCAGGCGGAGAAACGGGCCATCGCCGAGCGGGCCGCGCGGATGGTCGAGCCGGGGATGGCCATCGCGCTCTCCGCCGGCACCACCACCGCCGCGCTGGCCACGCTGCTCTCCGACGTACGCGGACTGACCGTGGTGACCAACTCGATCCCGGTGGCCGACGCGCTCTACCAGAACCCGCGCGCCGACCAGACAGTCGTGTTGACCGGCGGCATCCGTACCCCGTCGGACGCGTTGACCGGGCCGGTCGCCGAGGCGGCGATCAGCGCACTCAACGTCGACCTGCTCTTCCTCGGCGTGCACGGGCTCGGCCCGCGTACCGGCTTCACCACCCCGAACCTGCTGGAGGCCGGCGTCAACCGGTGCCTGATCGGCGCCGCCCGCCGGTTCGTGGTGCTGGCCGACCACACCAAGTGGGAGACCATCGGCATCGCCACCATCGCCCCGTTGGAGGCCGCCGACGTCCTGATCACCGACGCCGGGCTGCCGGTCGAGGCCCGCACCACGATCGGCGAACAGGTCGGCGAGCTGGTCGTCGTGGAGGTCGACTAGACGCCCGCGGCCGGACCGTGATCGGCTCGGCGCAGCCTGAGGCGCGCACGGTTGATCGACTCCACTTCGCCGATGTGGCGGTATCCGTCGGGCGGGATACCGCCACATCGGCGATCTGGCGCGCAGCCGCCGGCGGTCCCGCGTGAGGACGCGGCGAGGGTCGATCAGGTGTCGTTCAGCATGAACAGCAGCGTGTGGTGCTCCAGATCGAGGAACGCCACCCGCCTACGCGGCGACGGCTGTGTCTCGTTGTAGGTCTGACTGTGCAGCCACTGGGGGTTGGCCGGGAGGAACGCCACGAGGTCCGGTCGCACGTCCGCAGGCGTGTGCGAGTGGGTCAGCTCAGCCGGGTCGATGGATGCGAACGGCACGAAGTCGAACTGTTCGGCCATCGTGCGCGCGTCCTCGGGACGTAGGACGATGACGCCCTGGTACTCCCAGTCCGTCGGGCCCGGCAGCCGTGAGCACGGATCGCCCAACGCGCGCCCCTGCCAGTGGATCTCCGCATAGTCGCCGATGAGCGGAAGCTCCTCCGCCCACTCCCAGCGGCCGACAAGGACCTTCGCCTCATCGGCGTGTCGTTGCTCCTGGCATTCACGCGTCTCGTCCACTGCTGCCGCGTCGCAGCCGACCACCCCCAGCAGCACGACCGCCGCAGCGAGCGCGGCTGCACGTGCCCGTCCCCCCGTCTTCACCGCCACGACAGTAGACGGCCGCACCAAGCTCCTGATCGACTCGGCTTCCTGGAAATCGGGGTGTCCTGGTCGCTCGGACGCCGCGATTTCCGGGATTCCGAGTTGATCACGGCGAAATGCGCGCCCAGCGCGACGAGTCGGCGTGGTTGCTGAGGGAGGCCGTGCACCGGCGTCGACCCGACCTGGAGGTCGCGCTCTTCGGTGAGCGGTGCGACCGCGGCCTGAGCCCCGCTCGGCGTTGATCCACTCCACTTCGCCGATGTGGCGGTATCCCGCGCGACGGACACCGCCACATCGCCGATCTGGTGCGCGCGGCCGATCTCGCGCCCGCGCGCCGACGCGCGAGGCCCGCCCCGCGCGCGCGCCGACGCGCGAGGCCCGCCCCGCGCGCTTCACAGCCATCTCACAGGGGTTCTGGATAGGGTGCGCGGTGAGTGAACGTCCGACTCCATCCTGGATCGGTCGGCTGTCGCACAGGAGTTCCGATGGTCTTCAAGAAGATGTTGAGCGCGTTCGGCGTGGGCGGTCCCAGCGTGGACACCGTGCTGACCAACCCCAACACCCGGCCCGGCCTGACCCTCGACGGGCAGGTCAACCTCGTCGGTGGCGATGCCGAGGCAGCCATCGAGCAGGTGGTGATCGGCCTGGTCACGCGGGTCGAGGTCGAAGGACACGACACCGAGTACGCGGGCACGATGGAGTTCCACCGGATGGTGGTCAGCGGCCCGCTCCAGCTCGCCCCGAAGCAGCAGCTGTCGATCCCGTTCCAGCTGCCGATCCCGTGGGAGACCCCGATCACCGACGTGTACGGGCAGCGCCTGCACGGCATGACGATGGGTCTGCGGACCGAGTTGGCCATCGCCCGCGCCGTCGACAAGGGCGACCTGGACCACGTGGCGGTGCACCCGCTGCCGGTGCACGAGCGGATCCTGGAGGCGTTCCAGCGCCTCGGTTTCCGGTTCAAGAGCGCCGACCTGGAGCGCGGTCACATCCGCGGGGTGCAGCAGACGCTGCCGTTCTACCAGGAGATCGAGTTCTTCGCTTCCCCGCAGTACGCGAACACCATCCGTGAGGTCGAGCTGACCTTCGTGACCAGCCAGTACGGCGTCGAGGTCATCCTGGAGTGCGACAAGCGCGGCGGGTTCCTCAGCGCCGGGCACGACGCGTTCGGCCGTTACCAGGTGTCGCACGCCGACGTCGACCGCGTCGACTGGGCGCAGGTCGTCGACGGTTGGCTGCGCGAGACCACGTCCCGCTACGGCAGCCTCCGCTCGCAGTACGGCCCGAGCCACGGCCACGGTCATGGCCGGGGCGGCATGGGCATGGGCGGCATGGTGGCCGGCGCGGCCCTCGGTGTCGCCGGCGGCATGATCGCCGGCGAGATGATCGAGGACGCGTTCGAGGGCGACTTCGGCGACTTCGGCGGCGACGAGTAGTCACCAGAAACGAGATGACAGTGGCCTCCGGGAAAGTCTCCCGGAGGCCACTGTTTCGACGCGACGCGTCAGTGCCTGCTTCGCTCCTTGCCGGACCGGCGGGCCGAGCCGGCCTTCGACAGACCACGGCTGACCAGGTAACCACCGGTCAGGATGGTCAGGAACAGCCACGCCTGGTTCGGGTTGTTGATGTTCAGGCCGTTGGTGGCGCTGCCCCGCCAGAACGCGGAGATCACCAGGAGCGCGACCGCAGCGGCGTAGACCCAGAATTCCGTCGTCAGGAACGCCTGCTTTGTCTCCGTGCCCGGCGACGGCATCGGGTCTCGGTGACCGTCCCGCATCGACGGCATCTGCTGGGTCTGCATGTCCCGCATCGAGGCGGGATTCTGCGGGTCGTTCATGGGCCGGTTCATCGGCCGGGTGGAAGCAGCCTGCGTGCTCATCTGGTCCTCCTCAGGATGCGATGAGTCGTACCTGCCTTCCCTCGCCCCGCTACCGCGTTTCGGCCACGGCACGGTTCGCTTTCGTGGCGGGGACAACCCCCGACTACCCGAGGCCCCGGAGCAGGTAACACCGATCGCCGGCCGGAAAAATCCGGCCGGCGTTCGGGTGTGCGTCAGGTCAGCGCAGGCCGTTGCGGATGGCCACGCTCACCAACAGGTCCGGGTCGTCGGTGATGATGCCGTCGACGCCGAGGTCGATGACCCGCTGCATCACCGCGGCGTCGTCGACGGTGTACGGGATCACCTTCAGGTCGTCGCGCGTCTGAAGGGTCCGGACGTCCGGTCCGTGGAAGTATGCCGGGTTCTCCCGCAGGTACCAGTCCGCCGAGGCGACGGTGCCCTGCTTCGGGTCGTGCACCTGCCAGTTGGCCGACACGGTGCCGGCGCCGGCGGCCCGGGTCAGCTTGCCCAGGTCCCGGTACTTCCACCAGTCCAGCCCGCCGGTCCACGGGCTCTTCACCGACGGGTCGCCGTACGCCGCCTGCAACGAGCACTCGTCGGCGAGGGTCTTGCACTCCTCCGGCCCGTACTGCCAGACCAGGGCTACGGTGCCGATCCGCCGGTCGAGCTTGCGGGCGTAGGTGATGGTGCGCCAGTCGAACGACTGGATGGTGGCCCGGTCGGTGAAGCCGGCGCGCTGGATCGCGTCGACCAGCTTGCGGGTGAAGCTGCGGTACGGCTCGGTGTCGTCCACCACCGGGCTGATCTTCGTCTCGATGTTCATCCCGATGTCACTGCGCCCACTCGCCTTCACCAGGGCGAAGACCTCGTCCAGGGTCGGGATCCGGGCACCCGGCGCGGGCACCTGCGCGGGCAGCTCGGGCAGCGTCTTCGTGCCGCAGTCCACGGTCTTGAGCTGCGCCAGGGTCAGCTCGTGCACGGGCTTGCCCACGTACGGGAACTTCGGGTCACCGCGGCGCACCGGCTTGGTGTCCACGCAGTGCGACCCGTTGACGGTGCGGTCGTGCAGCACCACGAGCTTGCCGTCGGCGGTCACACCGGTGTCCAGTTCCAGCGTGGAGATGGCCCGGTTGGACAGCGCGTTCGCGAAGGCGGGCAGGGTGTTCTCCGGTCGGGTGGCCCGACCGCCCCGGTGCGCCTGGATGTCGAACGGCGACGCGTACGCCTTCGGCAGCCGGTAGCCGCGCTGCGCCAGCAGGCCGCGCAGCCGGTCCGGGTAGTCGGTGATGATGCCGTCCACGCCGTCGTCGATGAGCTTGGCCATGGTCGGCACGTCGTCGACGGTCCACGGGATCACCTTGATCCCGTAGCGGTGCGCCTGGGCGACCATCTCCCTGGTGACGTACGGCTGGTAGCCGGGGTCGGTGACCGTGCCGTTCTGCGGCATGCCGTGCACGGGGGAGAAGGCGCTGGCGCCGAAGCTGCGGATCGCCGTGATCGGGTCGCCGCCGAAGTCGTCGATGTCCAGCCCGCCCAGCCACGGCGAGGCGCCGGGCTTGCCGGTCTGGAGGAAGTCGTAGTTGGTCAGGGCGACCAGCGGCAGCTTCGGCTCGACCTGGCGCATGCGCATCAGCGCGCCCCAGTCGAAGCTTTGGATGGTGACCTGCTTGAGCAGCCCGGCGGCGCGGATCTCGGCCGCGGTGACCTGGACGAACTGCTCGCGCGGCGCCGTCTCGGTGGGTGCACCGGCCTCGACCTTGGTCTCGACGTTGAGCTTCACGTCCTTCGCCCGGTAGCGGTTGACCAGGGCGAAGACCTCACGCAGCAACGGCATCCGGGCGCCCGGGGCGGCGACCTGCCCCGGCTTGTCGGCGAGCGTCTTCGACCCGCAGTCCAGCGTGCGTACCTGGGCCAGGGTGAGCGTGTTGATGTACTTCCCGACGTACGGGAACTCCGCGTCGCCCGGCGTCACCGCTGTGGTGTCGACGCACTTGGCGCTGCTGATCTTCCGGTCGTGGGTGACGACGGCCTGGCCGTCCTCGGTGATCTGCACGTCCAGTTCGAGGGTGGTCACCCCGAGTTGGAGGGCGTTGCCGAACGAGGCGAGGGTGTTCTCCACCCGCAGCCCGAGGCCGCCCCGGTGGGCCTGCACGTCGAATGTCCGGTCCGGTCGCGGCTTCGCCTGGGCGGGCACCGCGAGCCCGGTCGTCACCGTCGCGGCCACCAGAGCCGCGACTGCGGTACGGCGTACTGTGCGCACGCTGTCATCCCCTCCTGCCGGCGGGCATCTCCCACCGGTCGCCGGACAGCATGGACACCCCGCGCGGCGGGAAGGCGGCCAGTGGACGGCGTGCCGGTGAACCGCCGTGGACGACAGTGCCGGTCAGGACGGGTTTGGTCGGCCGGTGGCCGGGCACGCAGTCGGTTCCACAGCTTCTGCGAGGTGATGGACGTGCGTGAGGACGACATGCGGCAGGACGCCGCCCGCGAGGCCGAGGACCGGATCGCCGGGGGTGTGTACGGCAAGGGCGCCCTCGACGAGGTGACAGTGCCCCGCACCGATGTGGAGAGCCAGATCCAGCGCGACGACCCGTTCGATCCGGCGCGGGAACGGATCGACCCGCAGGTGTTGCGCGACGGCGGCCCGGTCGGCGGGCAGGGTGCGGTGACCACCACCGGTGGCACCGCCGGACCGGCGAGCGTACGCCGGGTGGCCCGCCAACCCGAGCGGCACCCGGGCAAGGTGGCCCCGACGACCACCGGCGACGCCACCACGGGTGGTTTGAGCACTCCGAGGGGCGGCGGCACCAGTGACCAGTCCACGTCGGCGACCGGCCCGGCGAAGTCCATCAGAGACAAATCCACCGACTAGCCCCACCCACCCACTTGGCGGCGTGATCATGAGGTTGACGTGGCGATCGGAGATCACAGTCCACGTCAACCTCATGATCGACCAGGGCGTCAGGTCCGGGACTCCGCGGGGCGGAGGATGCCCAGGCGTTGGGTGGCGCGGGTCAGGGCCACGTACAGGTCGCTGCGGCCCCGGGGTGACTCGGCCACCATCCGGTCCGGGTCGACGACGAGCACCGAGTCGAACTCCAGCCCCTTGGCCTGCGCGACGGTCAACACCACCACCCGGCTCTCCAACTCCGGGTGCTCGCCGACGGCGGCCTCCGGCAGGGCGGCGGTGACGGCCGAGCCCAACTCGCCCACCCGCCCGGCCGGCACGAGCACCCCGAGTCGGCCGTCGGTCAGCCCGGCGGCCTCGCGGGTGGCTTCGGCGACCAGTTCGGCCGCGAGCTGCTCGTCGGGCACCGTCCGGTCCCACGGGGGTACGCCGCTCGCACGCACCGAGCGCGGCGGACGCAGCGCCGGGTCGATCTCGGCCAGCACGTCGGCGGCGACCGCCATGATCTCGGCGGGCGTGCGGTAGCTGACCGTCAACTCGGTCAACCGCCACCGCTGCGCGACGTACGGGGCGAGGGCGTCGGCCCAGGAGGGTGTACCGCTGAGGGCCCCGGTCTGCGCGACGTCACCGACGATCGTCATGGATCGGCTCGGGCAGCGGCGCATCAGCAGCCGCCAAGCCATCGGCGACAGCTCCTGCGCCTCGTCCACGATGACGTGGCCGAACGCCCAGGTCCGGTCGGCGGCGGCCCGCTGCGCGGTGGTGAGGCGGTCGGCCTCCTCCTGCCGTTCCAGCAGCCGGTCGGCGTCGATCAGGTCGGTCACACCGAGGATCTCACCGCCCTCGGCCTCGTCCTCGACGTCGATCGAACGGGAACCCCGGGCGATCTCCAGCACACCCTCGGCGTACTCCCGCTCCATCATCCGGATGCGGTCCCGCCGGGCGGCGGCGGCCCGTTCGTCCTCGCCGAGCAACTCGGCGGCCTCGTCCAGCAGCGGTACGTCGGCCGGGGTCCAACCACCCGGCTCCCGCCGCAGCAGCGCGCGTTCGTCGTCGGTCAGCATCGGCGCGGCGGTGGCGATCCGGTCCGGGTCGGCGAACAGGTCGGCGAGCAGCCGCTGCGGGGTGAGCACCGGCCACAACCGGTCGAGGGCGGACTGGATCTCCGACTCCTCCCGCAGTTCCCGGCGGATCTCGGCCCGGTCCGCCTCGTCGAGGAGGTTGTCCCCGCCCAGCGGGTCGGCGCCGATCCGTTCGGCCACCTGCTCGGCGAGCGCGTGCACGATCTCCACGTCGAACAGCGCTCGCGCCAGGTTGTGCGGCCGTTCGGTCCGGCGTACCCGGTCCCGGGCGGCACGCACCGTCTCCGGGTCCAGGGTCAGCGTCTCCCGCTCGACCTCGATCTCCAACGGCTCGTCCGGCACCCACTGCCGGTCCCGCACGGCCAGCACCAGCACCTCGGCCAGCACCGCCCGGCCCTTCAGCGCGGCCGTCTCGGCCGGCTCGACGCGTTGGGCGTTCACCCCCGGAAAAAGATCACCCTGGGTACGCAGCAGCACGCCGGTCTCGGCCAGCGTCGGCAGCACCTGGGAGATGTAGCGCAGGAACGTCGCGTTCGGGCCGACCAGCAGCACGCCCCGGCTGGAGAGTTCCCGGCGGTGGGTATAGAGCAGGTACGCGGCCCGGTGCAGCGCGACAGCGGTCTTGCCGGTGCCCGGCCCGCCCTGGACGACCATGACGCCCGGGAGTTCCGCCCGGATGATCTCGTCCTGTTCGGCCTGGATGGTCTCGACGATGTCGCGCATCCGGCCGGTGCGACCCGCGTTGAGCGCGGCGAGCAGCGACGCCTCACCGGTCAGCTCCTCGTGGCCGCCGGGAGAGGCGCTGTCGATGTCGAGCACCTCGTCGTTGAGCCCGGTCACCTTGCGCTGCCGGGTGCGCAGGTGCCGGCGTCGGCGTACGCCCTGCGGGTTGGCGGCGGTGGCGAGGTAGAACGGGCGGGCGGCGGGGGCCCGCCAGTCCATCAGCAACGGGTCGTAGTCGCCACTGGTGTCGAAAATGCCGATCCGGCCGATGTAGTGGCGGGAGTCGTCGTCACCGTCGAGGCGGCCGAAGCACAGCCCGTTCTCCACGGCGGAGAACTGTTCGACCTGATCGGCGTACATCGCTACCGAGCTGTCCCGCTGCGAGCGGTCCTGGAGGGTCCCGCCGGTGTTGCGCAGCTCGGCGGTGAGCCGGTCGGCGGCCTGCTCACGCAGCCCGTCCAGCCGGTCGTAGAGCATCGAGACGTACTCCTGCTCGCGACCGATCTCGTCGTCGAGCGGCAATTCGCCGGAACCGCCGGAGTGCCTTGACAAGCCGTCTCCCTAAAGATTAGAATCCTTTGCAGGAACGGCTTTTAGCCGTTCTTTTTTGTGCCCTCGAACTGTTGAAGATAGCGCGTCCCGCCGGTGCGCACCAAGCCGGTCGGGTCGGCGCGCCGGTGAACGCGAGGTGGCGGCGGATGATCCTGCGGACCGGCCAACGGGTGGTCTTCATCGGCGACAGCATCACCGATTGCGGTCGGCGTGACATCGCCGCGCCCTACGGAAGCGGCTATGTCAGCCTCGTACGCGCCCTGGTCGACGCCCGGCACCCCGAGTTGCGGCTGGAATGGGTCAACCGGGGTGTGAACGGCGACACCGTACGGGACCTGGCCGCCCGCTGGGAGGCCGACGCCATCGCCGAGCGCCCGGACTGGCTCGCGGTGCTGATCGGCATCAACGACATCTGGCGGCGCTACATCGACCGACCGGACCAGGCCGTTCCCATCGACGAGTACGAGCGCACGCTGCGCGATCTGCTGCGTCGGGCGGTGACCGAGACCGGCTGTCGACTGATCCTGGGCGACCCGTTCCTCATCGAGGCCGACCGCGCCGACCCGCAGCGCGCCGACACCGACCGGTACGCGGCCGTGGTGGCGGGGCTGGCCGCCGAGTTCGACGCGGTGCACGTGGCCAACCAGGCCGCTTTCGACCGGGTGTTGGCGGTGAGCCCGGCGAAACGGTGGGCCGACGACCGCGTACACCCGCACCTGCCCGGCCACGCGGTCCTCGCCGACGCCTACCTCGACGCCCTCGGCGCGAACACCGCCTCCTGACCCGGGCAGCGAAACGCCGGGCCGACCGTCAGGCCGACCCGGCGTCGACACCGCGGGATCAGCCGCGGGCGGCCTCGTACAGCCGCTCCGGGGTGACCGCTCCGGCGAGCACCCGGCCGTCGTCGGTCAGCAGCACGCTGAACAGCCTGCTGGTGAGGAGTCGGCCGCTGCCCCAGTCCCCGTCGACGGCGGCCAGCCCGCCGAGGAACTTCGACACGTCCACGTCCGGCACGGAGCCGGCGGCCGGCGTCGCCGGGGCCTTTCCGTCCGCGAGCGGCCCGTCGAGGCGGGCGACCAGGACCGTCGTCCAGCCGGAGCCCACCGCGCGGACCTTCGGGTCACCCGCCGATTCGGCATGACCGGGCTTACCGGCCGTCGGCGGTCCGTCATGACCGTGCTTACCGGCCGTCGGCGGCTCGGCCTTCTCCTCGGTGACGGTCACACCGGGCGGAGGGTTGAAGGTGAACTGGTCGGCGTCCGGGCGGCGGTAGTCGACCTCGGTGAACGCCACCTCGAACGCCGGCCGGTCACTGCCCTTCGCGAGCACCTCGAAACGCAGCGGCACGTGCCGTTCGGCGTCGATGGCGATCCGCAGTTGGTGCACGAGCGAGGCCCGGTCGCGCGGCTGGAGCACCAGCTCGTACGCGTCCTGACCGGCGACGGTCGCCGACCGGCCGACGCTGACCTCGGTGCTCGGGTCGACCGCGCCCAACGCCAGGTCGGCGGCCTGCTGCGGGGTGGCCGGGAGGTTCGCCGCCGCCTCCGGAGCCGGCTTTCCAGCCCCGACGTCTCCGCTCAGGGTGCGGTGGGTGGCGGTGTTGGTGCGGCTCTGCCACGTCCACAGGTCCCGGCCGTTGCGGATCACGTCCTGCTCGCCCAGGGTGTCCAGCAGCGCGACCCGCTGCCGGTCCGGGCCGGAATACCAGACCCGCAGCGTGTGCGTGCCGGTCAGCATGGTGGTCAGCTCGTTGCCGGGGACCAGGCCGACGAGGGGCGGTAGGCCGAGGTCGGCGCGCTGCACGACGGTCCCGGACAACCCCTCCAGCCGGGAGGTCTGCAGGTCGACAAGGAGTTGGGCCGCGGTGCGTGGTGGCAGGCTCGGCTCGGCCTCGGCGGCGAACGTGCCGACGGCCGCGCCACCGCCGATCACGGCGACGGCGGCGGTGGCCGGGACCAGCCAACGAAGGACGGGACGGCTCCTCAGGACGGACATGGTGACACCTCCTGTACACATCCTGCCTGTTTGGTCCTGTGAGCGCGCTGAGGAAGCCGGACCGTCACGATTGACCCGGGTGGCACCCTTGAGTGGTGCGTTTGCTGGTGGTGGAGGACGAGGCCCGGTTGGCGGCTGCCCTGCAACGTGGCCTTCAGGCCGAGGGGTTCGCGGTGGACGTGGCGGGGACCGGCCCGGCCGGCCTGGACGCGGCCCGGCACGGCGGGTACGACGCGATGATCCTCGACGTGATGTTGCCCGGCCTCTCCGGCTACGAACTGGTCCGGCGGCTGCGGACGGAGCAGCACTGGCTGCCGGTGCTGATGCTCTCGGCCAAGGACGGCGAGTACGACCAGGCCGACGGCCTCGACTGCGGCGCCGACGACTACCTGACCAAACCCTTCTCGTACGTGGTGCTGCTGGCCCGGTTGCGGGCGCTCCTGCGCCGGGGCGCGCCGGAACGCCCGACGGTGCTGGCGGTCGGTGACCTGCGACTGGACCCGGCCCGCCGGCAGGTGACCCGGGCCGACGCCGAGGTGGTCCTGACCGGGCGGGAGTTCGCGTTGCTGGACTACCTGATGCGCCGCCCCGGCCAGGTCGTGTCCAAGACCGAGTTGCTGGATCACGTCTGGGACGCGAGTGTGGAGACCGCGCCGAACGCCGTCGAGGTCTACATCGGCTACCTGCGTCGCAAGCTCGGCCGCGACCGGCTGGAGACGATCCGGGGTGCCGGCTACCGGCTGGCCACGTGACCGGCCCGGCGGGTGTCCGCCGTTTCGGAAGCGGCCGGATTCCGGTGCTCGGGTTGCGGGCCCGGCTGCTGGCGATCGGAGTGCTCGGCCTCACGGTCGGCCTCGCCCTGGGTGGGGTGGTGGTGCTCGGCGCGCTCGGTTTCGTGCTCCAGCGAACCGTCGACACCGAGGCGTTCCGGACCGCCGACGCGGTCGCCCTGCTCGCCGCCGAGGACGCGTTGCCCGACCCGCTGCCGGTGGCCGGTGGTCAGGTGCGCGTCCAGGTCGTCGACGCGCAGGGGCGGATCAGGGCCGCCTCGATCGACGCCGACCGGCTGGTGCCGATGGTCCGCCCGGAGGGCCTGGACCACGACCGTCGGCAGCGACTGGAGGTGCCGGCGGAGCGGGTCGGGCTGGCCGGCCCGGTCCGGGTGGTTACCGTACCCGTCGACACGGCGGCGGGTCCGCTCACCGTGCTGGTCGCCCGTTCGATGGCCGACGTGCGGCACAGCACCCACGTGGTCCGGGCCATCCTGCTGGTGGCGTTCCCGCTGCTGGTGGCGGTGCTGGCCGTGGTGGCGTGGCGGGTGGTCGGCGCGACGCTGCGGCCCGTCGAGGCGCTGCGCCGGGGCGCGGAGGAGATCACCGGGCGGGCTGGTGCCGGCCGGTTGCCGGTGCCCGCGTCCGCCGACGAGATCCACCGGTTGGCGGTCACCCTCAACGGCATGCTGGACCGGTTGGAATCGGCCCGGGTCCGCCAGCGGGCATTCGTCTCCGACGCCGCACACGAGTTGCGCAGCCCGCTGACCAACATCCGGACCGAGTTGGAGGTGGCCGAGCGCCTCGCCGACCGGACGGACTGGGCGGCGGTGACCGGCAACCTGCTCGCCGACACCGATCGGTTGAGCCGGCTGGTCGACGACCTCCTGCTGCTGGCCCGCCTGGACGAAGCGCCACCGAGCCGAGGGGTCGGCCCGGTGGAGTTGGGCGCGCTGCTGACCGAGGTCGCTGACCGCTACCCGTCGCCGCCGGTGCGGGTGGTGCCACCGCCGGGCCCGTTGTGGACGACCGGCAACGCCGACGAGCTGCGTCGTGTGCTGGCCAACCTGGTCGACAACGCGATGCGGCACGCCGACAGCGCCGTCGTGCTCGCGACCTCGACGGCGGGGCCCGTGGTCGGGCCTGACGCTGGGGCGTACCACCTGGTGACGGTGACCGACGACGGCCCGGGGATCCCGGTCGCGGACCGGGAGCGGGTCTTCGATCGGTTCACCCGGCTGGACGACGGACGGGCCCGCGACGACGGGGGCGCCGGCCTGGGGTTGGCCATCGTCCGGGAGTTGGTGCGACGGGCGGGCGGCAGCATCGCCCTCACCGACGCGCCCGAGCGGCGCGGGCTGCGAGTGTGCCTGCTGCTGCCGACGTCCTCGGCCGAGGGCAGCCGGCCGCCGAAGTGAGGTCGGCAGGGCGCGCCGGCGGCCCGCGGTGGCGGTCGGAGGTGGCGCTCAGCGGCGGCGGGTGCAGACCTGCTCGGAGCTGGCGACGGTGTCGGTGGACCAGACGACCGCGACGGTGAAGCAGTAGTCGTTGGTGCGGTTGAGCGCGTAGACCACGTAGTTGGTGGTGCCGGCGGGCAGGGTCGCGAAGACGTTGCGGTCCTGGCCGGTGCGGCCACCCGCGATGACCACCGGGCCCTCGCTGCCGGCGGGGTAGGTCCAGTTCAGGGTGATGCTGTCCCGGGTGTCGCGCAACGTCACCGCGCCGGGCGGGCTGCCCAGCGGTGCCGCGGCGGCGCCCGACGTGGGCGGGGCGCCGGTCGGGGTGGGCGCGGTGCCGGCCGGTGCGGCGGTGGTGGGGGAGGCGGTCGTCGTCGGCGGGGTCGGTTCGTCGTCGCCCCCGCCGACCCGGGCCACCCCGGCGATCACCGCGGCGGCGCCGAGCAACACCACGACCACACCGGCCACCAGGACCGGTACCAGTCGGTTGCGCTGCGGGGACGGCGCCCGGTGCACCGGCACCGGCAGCAGACGCGACGGCGTGTACGGCTCGAGCGGCGCGTACGGGTCGGCCGGGCGGCGTAGCCGGTACACCCCGGACTGCTCCTCCGTGCCGCCGGCCAGCCCGACCACCGACGGGGGCACCGGAGCGTCGGTGGGGTACGGCGTCGGCTCGCTCGCCGGCTCCGGTGGCCACCCCGCCGACCCGACGGCTTCGTCGGCCGGCGCTCGGGGATTCGGAACCGTCCCACCCGCCGCCGTCGCGGTGTGGTGCGGTGGAGGCGTCGGTGGGTGATAGCCGGACTCGGTCGGGCCGTTGGCGTGCGGTGGGACGCGGGCGGCCGGCACGACCGGAGTGTCCTGGGCGGTGGGCGGGTTGTCCGCGCAGGCGTGGTCGGGATTGGCCGCCGCCCGGGCCAGGGTCGCCACCTGCGCCGCCAGCGGGTCGTCGGCGGGCAGGTGTTGCCGGCACAGCTCACGGGCCAGCGCCAGGTTGTCGTGTGCCTCGGCGAACTGCCCGCAGTCGCGCTGCATCGCCCCGAGCCGCGCCAGCATCTTGATGCCGCTGGGGTGCCCGTCGCCGTACACCTCGCGGTGCAGCTCCCAGGCGTCCTGGAGCCGGTCCCGGGCCACCGTGCACTGACCGCGCGCGTACTCGACAGTGGCCAGGTCGGCGTGTGCGGCCAGCACCCGCAGGGACTCCGGCCCGTCCTGCGCGGTCAGTTCGATGATGACTTCCTGGTAGAGCCGGGCGGCCCGGGAATGGCTGCCGACCCGGTGCAGCACCGCCGCCAGGGTCGCCGCGGCGGCCACCGTGCGCGGGTCGGAGCGGCCGTGCAGCCGGGTGGTCGCCGCGTACGCGAAGGCGGCCCATCCTCTGGCCGAATGCGGCTCACCGAGGGCGACGAGCACCCGTGCCTGGAGGCTGGCCGCCTCGGCCAGCTCGGTGGTGGCGTTGGCCGGGCGCGGGTCGGCGTCGGTGAGCGCGTCGGAGAGGAGCCGCTGCGCGCCGGCCAGATCGCCGGCCGACACGAGGTCGTGCGCCTGATCAGTCAGTTCACCGAAGCCGGAAGACACGCCCCATCGTGCTCATTCGGCGACGGTAAGTACAAGACCCGCGCCGGTGTCGATTGGTCAGGATCCGGTCAGGTGCTCGGCCAATGTCTCGCTGATCCGCCGCAGTTGGTCGACCTGGGCGGGGCTCAACGCGTCGAACAGGTGTCGGCGTACCCCCTCGACATGGCCGGGGGCGGCGGCCGCGAGGGTGGCGAAACCCTCGTCGGTGAGCAGCGCGATCTGCCCGCGTCGGTCGGTGGGGCAGTCCTCCCGACGCACCCAGCCGGCGGTTTCCAGTCGGGCCACGGCGTGCGAGAGCCGACTGCGCGACGACCCTGCGGCGTGGGCCAACTCGCTCATCCGTAGCTGGCGGCCGGGCGCTTCGGAGAGCCGGACCAGGATCTCGTAGTACGCGTGCGGCATGCCCGCGTCGCGTTGCAGCTCGCGGTCGAGCGTGTCCATCAGCGCCCGCGACGCGGTGAGGTACGCGCGCCACGTGCGCTGCTCGTCAGGGTCCAGCCAGCGCGTCATGACCGTCATCATATCCCATGTAGTTGAACGCTCAACAAAACCGCGTTAGCATCGAGTCATGGGTATTCACCGGCTCAACCACGCGGTCCTCTACGTGAGTGACCTCGCCCGCAGCGTCGCGTTCTACCGTGACGTGCTGGGCTTCAGCCTGGTGGCGATGACCCCGGACGGCTTCCGCGGCGCCACCTTCCTCCAGGCACCCGACTCCACCAACGACCACGACCTCGGCCTGTTCGAGATCGGCGCCGCCGCCGGGCGGTCCACCGCCGGGCGGTCCACCGTCGGCCTCTACCACCTGGCCTGGGAGGTGGACACCCTCGACGAGCTGGCCGCCACCGCCGAGCGGCTCGCCGCCGCCGGCGCGCTGGTCGGCACCTCGGATCACGGCACGACCAAGAGCCTCTACGGGCAGGACCCGGACGGCCTGGAGTTCGAGATCGTCTGGTTGGTGCCCGCCGACCTGCTCGACGACAGCGCCCTGGCCGCCCGCAAGCAGATCGGTCGGCTCGACCTCAACGCCGAGCGGCAGCGCTACGGCGGGCAGACCCGCGGTGGAGTGGGGATCTCCGTCCCGGTCTGAGGTGGCCGTACGGTAGAACGGACCGATGGCTACCGACCGGACCACCGACTTCCTCCGCGAGCTGCTGGTCCGCCAGTTGACGACCTGGCTGCCCGCGGCCCTGCGCCGCTCCCGGCGGGCCACCATCGCGCTCGCGGGCACGGACGCGGGCAGCGCGGAGGCGGCGCTGCGCCTGGTCGCCGCCCACGGCGACCAGGTGCGCGGCCGACAGGTGACAGTGCTGGTGTTGGCCGACAGCGCTGCCCTGCCGGCCCGACTCGGCCCGATCGAGGCGGAGTTGCCCGCCGAGGTCACCGTGCACCTGTTGTCCGGCGACCCCTACCGGCTTCCGGTCGCGGTGAAGGCCGCCGGGGCAGCCGGCGCCCCACTGTTCTCCTTCGTGGACCTTCCCGGCGCGGTGACGCCGAAGCTGCTCGCCGCCGCGACCAACGGTCGTACCGGGGAGGTGCTGCTGCGTACCGGTGACAGCGCCCGTGACGTGCTCACCGCGGCCGGTTTCCCCCTGGTCGCCGAGGTGGCACCGGTGCTGCCGGACGGCGAGGCCGCCGGAGTGATCGCTTTCGGCAGCCGCTCGGACCGGAGCCTGGAGGCGGTCCGGGACGCGCTCTGGGCGGTCGGCGCGGACGTCGACGTGCGCTACCGCGACCCGCAGGACCCGACGGGCGTCGCGGTCGACGTGGTCGACGATCCCGACCTCGAACCGCTGGCGCGTGAGTTGCTGGCCGAGCTGCACCGGGGCGGCTCCCGGTCGGTCGCCGACCTCCGTCGGCACACTCTCACCGCGACCGTCTACCGTGCCGCCGACGCCAACCGGGCGCTCACCGGCCTGCTCGACTCCGGTGACGTGCGCCGTGACCGCGAGGGCGGCAGGCTGGCCGGTGACGAGATCATCGCGCTGGCTGGTTGAGCGCGGCTCAGACGCCGAGCGGGGTGCCGGTGGAAGCCACCGGCACCCCGCTCGACTCCCGGGAGGCTACGACCGGGCCTTGTCCTGCTTCCAGGACAGCGGACCGGGCAGGTCGACTCGGTGCGCCCGCGCCTTGGAGTTCCAGGACCAGCGCCCGATCTTGATGCTCCACGAGGAGAAGCCGTTCTCGGTGAAGTTCAGGATGATCGGTCCGTACTTCTTCCGCTTACGAAACATGAGGCCCATCGGAGGTCTCCCCTCGTCACCGTTCCCTGCCGTGTCGAGATCGAACATTCCCGACCCGGCGACTTTTGAAACCCTCTCGCCGTCCGTGGTGGACGGTGCCGACGTGGCCTTCACGATCCGTGACGCGCGACGGTCAGCGGGGCTCCCACGCATCTGGCAGAGCGGTGAGCTTGCGGACGTGGGCGGGCAGCCGACCGCTGACGATCTCGGCGAGGCTCACCTCGTCGACGACCCGCCGCACCGCGGCACGCACCGCCACCCACAGGCCGGGCAGGTTCTCCGCCGAACCCTCGTAGCGGGTTTCCTCGGGGCGCAGCCCGCGTACCCCGGCCAGCGGGCCCTCCACCGCGCGCAGCACCGCGCCGACTGTCACCTCGCGTGGCGGGCGCGCGAGGGTGTAACCGCCCTCGGCGCCGCGCTGGGCGCGCACGATGCCGGCCCGGCGCAGGTCCGCCAGGACCGCCTCCAGGAACTTGCGGGGCATGTCCTGCTCCGCCGCGATGGCCTGCGTGGACAGCAGCGAGGGGTACGCGGTGGCGAGGCTCAGCGCTGCCCGTACCGCGTAGTCGCCGCGCGCGGAGATCTGCACAGTGCCATCATGCCCGGCCGGGGTCGCCCGTCGGCGCGCCGGGCGACCCGGGTCGCGTGGCGTGGCCACCGTTCGGCGTCCCGACCGCGCGGAATCTGCCGCTGTTGACACTGGTGGGCTCGGCCGGTGGGCGGGGCCGGACCACCCGGGCGGCCGGTTGGTCCCGGGCGGCGCGGAACGCGCCCGGACTGACCCCGACCTCGCGGGTGAAGAAGCGGCCGAAGTTCGTGGGTTCGGAGAAACCCAGGTGGCGGCCGATCTGCGCGATCGGCTGGTCGGTCGCGGCGAGGAGTCGGCCGGCCTGCAACGCGACCCGCTCATCGATGACCTGCTTGGCGCTGCGACCGGTGACGGCCAGGCAGGCCCGGGTGAGGGTCCGCACCGAGCAGCGGAGATTCGCGGCGTAGTCCTCGACCCGTCGGGTGTGCGGGTAGCCGTGCTCCACCTCCCGGCGGAAC
This sequence comes from Micromonospora sp. WMMD1155, assembly GCF_029581275.1. Taxonomy (NCBI): domain Bacteria; kingdom Bacillati; phylum Actinomycetota; class Actinomycetes; order Micromonosporales; family Micromonosporaceae; genus Micromonospora; species Micromonospora sp. WMMD1155. The sequence goes on along the minus strand of NZ_CP120742.1, from coordinate 870,419 downwards.
CGGTGGAACGTCTCGTCCTCGGGTCGCGGCGTCGACCGGTCGGGGTTCGCCAGGGCCAGCCGCAGCAGCAGCACCGCCAGTTGGTGGCGGAGCAGGGCGCAGGCGGTGAGACTGTCGGGGTGCCGTCGGCAGTCCACGCTCAGCTGGCTAACCTCGGTGATCACCGCGTCCTCGTCCTCGCCGGCCAACTGCCGCCAGGTCACCGGTGTGTCCAGCTCGACGCCGAAACCGCGCAGCGCCTCGGGTTCCCAGGCGACCACTGTCGCGTCGAACTGCCGGCCGGCGCAGCGCAGCACCTGCCCGGCGCGGACCCGCAGCAGCGTGCCGGGCCGACAGGGCAGCGGGTGGAAGTCGAGTTCCGCGTCGCCGTGCCCACGCGTGGTGAGGATCAGCAACTCCCGTTCGACGATCACCGGCCGACGCCAGCCCGGGGAACCGGAGAGGTCGGCCAGCGCGAACGTGGCAATCTCGTCGGGCACGGGTGACGCCGTTCCGATCGGTGACACGGGGGAGGGATCGGTGGAGACCATCGCCTGCGACGGTAGCCCGAACCGCAGGTCACCGCATCCCGGTCGGCCCGCCGGTCAGGATCAGCGCGCCGGCACGGGCTTGTCGTGATCCCGCGACCGGGCTACGTTACCCGGCGGTAGCGCCGTTCGGTCCGCGGTCCGCCCGGCGCACCGTCGGCCGGCCGACCGGCTGACGGCCCCCGCCGACTCGCGATGGGATGGGCATGACTCAACTGTTCTCGGTCGAAGGCAAGACGGTCCTGGTCACCGGCGGGTCGCGGGGGATCGGTCTGATGATCGCCCAGGGCTTCGTCCGCGCCGGTGCGCACGTGATCATCTCGTCTCGCAAGGCCGACGTCTGCGCGGCGGTCGCTGAGGAACTCTCCGCCGAGGGGCGCTGCGAGGCCATCCCCGCCGACCTGAGCGACGACACCGGCGCCGAGACCCTCGCGGCCGCCGTGCGCGAGCGCTTCGACCGGCTCGACGTGCTGGTCAACAACGCGGGCGCGACCTGGGGTGCGCCGCTGGAGAACTATCCGGGGGCCGCGTTCGACAAGCTCTGGGCGGTCAACGTCAAGGCCGTGTTCCGGCTCACCACCGCGCTGTTGCCGTCGCTACGCGCCGCCGCCGGCGCCGACGACCCGGCCCGCGTCATCAACATCGGGTCGATCGACGGCATCCGGGTGCCGTTCATGGAGGTGTACGCGTACTCGGCCACCAAGGCCGCCGTGCACATGCTCACCCGCAGCCTCGCCCACCAACTCGCCGGCGACCAGATCACCGTCAACGCGATCGCGCCCGGCCCGTTCGAGAGCAAGATGATGGCGTTCGCGCTGGACGACCCGGCCAGCCGGGCCGCCATCGAGCAGCAGGTTCCGCTGGCCCGCATCGGTCGTCCCGAGGACATGGCCGGCACCGCCATCTACCTCGCGTCGCGCGCCGGCGCTTACCTCACCGGCGCGGTCATCCCCGTGGACGGGGGCATCACCACGCACGGCTGAGCACCGGCCGACCCGGGTGAGGCTGTCCGCGTACCCCCGGGCCCGGGTGTGCCGGGGCCGCGCGGACTCGGCAGATCCGCGCGGCCCCGGGTTGGCCGGTGTTGCTCTTTCAGGCGGTCAGCGACCGGCGAGCAGCCGGTTCACCGCCGTGTCGACGTCCAGGTGCTCGGCCTCCCGGCCGCGCGGGACGACGACGTACGTCCGTCGAAGGAATCGCACCAGGACGCTGCGCGGCACCTCGAAGAGGGCGTTGCCGTCCGGTGACGAGAGGGCCAGCGCGACGAAATCGCCGCGCGGTGTGGCCCAGGGCCAGACCCGCACGTCCCCGATGCCGGCCGGTTCGTCCAGGCCGGTGACCAGAAGTTCGCGAGCGAACGACCAACTCACCGCCTCGCCCCCGGCCGATTCGGCATGGAACAGGACATGGACCGCATACGGGTCAGCAGGGTCGTAACGCAGACTGGCACGCACCGGCAAGGCGGTGGCGTCAGGCGCGACGAGCCTTAGCGACGTCTCGACCTCTACGGTCGTCGGTCGGATGACACTCATGGACGTTCTCCCCCCGGCACCGCTGCGGAACGCGCGTGTCCCGCTTTTCCCATACTCAGGTGCTACTCCTGGCTACGCTCCGCCATACGCTGACTTCACCCAGTGGTGGGAAGGGGGACGGAAAGGCCGCGTGAATGTGAGGATTCATGTAGGATTTCCGGTTCTGCCCAGTGCGTGATCCCGCCCGGCATCGGGTGGCTCAGTCGTCGACTTACTCCGGTAACGTCCAGTCGGGCATTGCAGTGACGGGCCCGAGCGACACTGGGGGGTGAAATGGTGGCGAAGCGATCCTCAGTGGATCCGGCGCCAGCGCCCGGCCCGCCGAACGTCGCGGTCCGAGTAGCCGAAAAGCGGGGGTACGAAGTGCCGATGGAACAGCCCGAACGGGCCGATCGGTCGGGCCGCGATGCCGGTCGTGCCGGTGGCGTCCTCGTCGTCGCGGACCCACCGCGCCGCCCACGCTGGCGTGAGCGGATCTCGATGACCCTCGACCTCATCCGAGCCAACCCCACCGGCCGCATCGCACTCAAGATCTTCATCTCGATCGCCGGGGCGCTCGTGGTGACCATCGGCATCGCCCTCATCCCACTACCCGGGCCGGGCTGGCTGCTGGTCATCGCCGGGCTGGGCATTTGGGCCGTCGAATACCACTGGGCGCGCAGGCTGCTCGGCTTCACCCGCCGCCATGTCCACGGATGGACGCAGTGGGTGACGCGACAGTCACTGGCGGTCCGAATCGTGCTCGGCTCCGTCGGCCTCGTCTTCGTCGCCACCGTGGTCTGGCTGTCCCTCAAGTACAGCCTCGGCATCGACGTGATCGCCGAGGCGATGCACTACCTCGCGACGCACTGACCCCGGATTTCCGGTCCGGTTCCACGATCGGGTAGAGTCAGTGTCGCTGAGGGCGATTAGCTCAGTGGGAGAGCGCTTCGTTCACACCGAAGAGGTCGCTGGTTCGATACCAGCATCGCCCACTCTCAGTTTGTGCAGGTCAGAAGCCCGTTGCCGGAGTCGCCGGTAACGGGCTTCGTTGCATGAGCGGCTTACATGGGGAGCAGATTGGGAGCAGGGCGGTTGGTTCTGGGTTTCGGACCGCCATAGGCCGCCCGGCTGAGTGGCCTGATTCGCGTCCCGAGCGGGGGCTGTCAGCTGGTCGAGGACTTGGAGCTACCGCTACCGGAACCCGTGTGACGAGAGGATGCCCCGAGCTATGGCTCACGGCCTGGCTGATGGCTGTCGGTCCGGTGGTCCGCCCACTCGCCGGTCCACATTGCGAGGTCGTTTACCAGATCTTCGCCTGTTCGGCGCTGTGGCTGCGGCGACGTACTGCCATGAGACGACACCCGTGAGATGGACCCGGACGATTCGTGACGATCGAAGAACCTCCCGGCCACGTTAAGGCCTAGGTTCGCCACCATGTCCGACCTGCGCTCGCGACCGCGTTCGCGGTCTTCAGCGTCCAGGATTCGGCATACCCTGTCCTTCGGCGTCGAGGATGCCGGCCGCTGCTGGTTCTTGGGGAAGGCCACCGGCTTCAGGCGCGGCGTTCGCTGATCCGGGCCACGCGAGTTTCACACCGCGGTCCAGCACCCGGCGATCATCCGCCCCGTGCAGGTTCTCGATGGTCCGGACGAGCCAGTGCTGGTCTACCCCTGGCACGCCGGCACAAATCTCAACCACGCCACCACGCACGGCTCGGACCGAGCCGCATTTGCCCGGTTCCAGCACAACCTTGACAGTCGGCAGATGTGCTCGTCGACCTGGACGAGTATGCGCCACGCCCCTCACCCTCGACGCTGACCGCCTGCCCTGATCCTGCCGCCACAAGGCCGCTGAAAAGTTCGTCCGTGGTGTCGTTATCGACCAGCTGACCAACGTGTACACCCTCGGCCGCATCATCCAGCACTTGCTCGATCCCCTCAGGGCTGGCGAGGCTCCTCGGTCCAAAGTCGGCTCGCGACCCACACCACTTGACCGCGCCCGAAGATCGGTACCCCGAGGTGACGACGTTGGTCGTCGCGTGGCGATCCACGCTCACGGCCTGAAACGGCACTGGTCGGCCTGGGCAGGGGCGTTGCGCAGCTGGCGGCCGCGGCACCAGCACCGACTCTGCGCTCAGTCTCCGTACCGGGCGTGAGGGCGTTGGTGCGGAGTTGATGCGGCGCTTACTCGCCGATCGGCCGGAACGGTGGGCGACCCTCGCAGCCAATCCCGCGTCGGCAGCTAGATGAATCTACGATCGAGCAGGGTGGCGGCAAAGTTGCGACGACGGCGCTGCCCTGGGGGCCGTCCATGGACCTGCTAATCCTGCCCCTGACCATGGTGGACGTCTGAGTGGGCGTACCTGCCGCCGACGGCGGCAGCCTACTACTATTCGCGCTGTGGCGTGACGACTCCTGCTGTGGCCGTCTCCTACACCATTCGCGCAGGCGTGACCCGGTTCAGCCGCCTTCGCCGCAGTCCTGCGCTTCTGACCTACCTGCTAAATCCTCCCGCAGTTCGGTGTAAGGGATGTTTGGCACTCCGCCCCGGGTGGTGGGGTACGGCACGGTCTTGGCTGGCCGAAGCCCTTGCTCAGATAGCACCCATCGGTCGAGGTTGTCCGTGAAGCGTAGTTCCCATACCGGGTCGGAAAAGCTGGCCAGGATGGCACCCGCCGCTTCATTGCTCATGTACGGTGGGATGCTGTACCGCACCACCGTGCATGGTGGGATATCGGATATGAAGAGCAGTAACGGCGCACCGGTATCTCCCAGCACCCAGTCATGCTGCTGGGGTAGAAAGAACTCCAAGCCCCGCAGCGGTACGGTGGACCGATTCTGCACCATTACCCGGTGGTCGTCCGCAGTGGGCGCATGCGTTTTTGCCCACCAGGCGACGCGGGACGCGTAGCGCTTGTGCTGCCTATCTTGAGTAGCGGTGTTGAGATCCAACTGGCTCTGATTGATTCGTTGTTGATCTTCGAGAGTGTCGACCGCGATGAGGAGCGCCCCGCCTGCGAATACTGCGGCGATGATAGCGCCGCCTGCTTGTATCCAGATCGGTGATCTTGATAGGTTCGGTAGATTTTGGAGTGCGGGATCGTTGCGCGGCGAGCCGCAGGCGTCGGGGGACCACCACATCATGATGACTTGTCGACAGCCCGATCCGGCCACGCTGCTGGCGACTGATTGCCGACGCTGCCATCAGCCCGGTCACGAGGTCAATCTATGCCTATACCGAGCTCACGGCCTGACTCATGTGAGGACGGGTTTCCGTACAGGTTGCCGTCGCCGCAAGGCCAGGTGCCGTTCGCGCCGACGGAGCACACCTTCCCAGGCCCGTTCCGCGAGATCTTCTCCGGAAACCTGTGTTGGTCACTCAACGGTCTGCCCGATCTGATGACAGCAGTCCGAGGATGGGTTGACGACGTGTTCCAGCGTTCGGTGTGGACGACCCGGATCACCTTCGACATGATCGGATCTCGCCTTGAGTGCCGATGCACACTCTGTGCTGACCGCGAGGACGCGTGCTCCAGACAGCCAGTCGACCATGGCCGTTAGCCGTAGGCAATTCCAGCGTGATCGAGTAGACGACACATATCGTGGAAACCCTCCGTGCATGCGTCGACGACAGCACCATGCCGGCCGGAGGTCTTCGCGTACTGCAACAGGAAGTACGGATCTACGAGGCCGGGGGCATAGATGTTGGCCTCGACGACCTCGCCGCTCACCGCGTTCTCGAACTGGCAGTGCTCTCCGTGCGGGAATAGGTACCAGGTCGCGTCGTGATATCGCACAGACTCGGGGGGGTCCGCGTCGTCGACGTCGCTCACAGGTGACGAACCGGCCTCCATCTGCTCGACGAGCGCGGCTGCTACCCGGCGGAACTCGGCGACAAGGTTCTCCAGAGGCAGGCGTACAGCGGTGGCTTCCGAGTCGCTGACTAGCTGCAGCACAGTGAGGATCGGCCCTTGGCGTCCCGCGGAGGCAAAGACCGCCATATCGGGCTGGAGCGCAACCCGTAACGCCCGCGCAGCGGCCGTGGCAGCCGGCATCGTGACGGTGTCGTTGAGGACGACGACCAGACCGCGACCTCGGGCGACCCGCCGACGAAGGTCGGCGGGGTCCGGTACTCCTGGGGCAATCGCGTCGGCCCCTGATTCCATCGGGCAATGCTAACCTCGGCCCTTCGGTAAGGGCTGTCCACGGGCTGGGCTGAGAACGAAGAAGTGCCTTCTGATCTGGGAAAATAGGGCTTGTCGAGAGTCCCATGTTCCTGTCACGGAAGGCACTTGCTGGGTGAAGGTTACCGCAACACGTCCGAAGATCATGGTGACCGGCGGCGGGCGGGGCGTGGTGGGTCACGTCGGTGCCCGGCTGCTCGCTGATCTGGCCGACACGACGGGGTTGACCAGCATGTTCAGTGACGTGCTCAATCCGCATCGCCGAGCCCGTGGCCAAGGGGTCAGGGTGGTATCGAAACACCGGCTACGGTCACGAGCCCATCATGCCAACTGTTGGTCACAGCCCCGACAGGGCTGCTGGTCCTACCACCTCGCGCACGCCTTCAGGCCCGGTTGGAGGACCGTCGATCTGGTGGGTTCGATGCCCGTCGGCGCCCTGTTTTGCCGCGACCCGCGGTCTATCTGTGGGGACTGAGCCTCGTCAGTCGGCGAAGGGGCTGATGAGACTGTCATTCGTCCTCTGTGCTGAACCGCTGCCGGCGAAGCCAACGTCCGCCTGCCGCCGTCGCCAGCCCGCACGCTGTGGGAGGGACGCGGGTGCGGACGACTGGGATCATGGGCCGATGATGCATTCGTTCCATCTCGCGCTGCTTCCGCCGGCCTTGACCTTGCGCACACTGCGTCGCAGGCCTCGGGCGGCTGGGCTGCGGCACGCCGAATGCCTCGCGCTCATGCGACTCGGCTCCCCGGCGTTGTCGGTGGAACGGATGCAGTTGCGACGCCTTGCGATGTTCGCCGAATGGGACGACGAATCGGCGTTGGAGCGGTTCCTCGCAGACGACGATCTAGGGCGGCAGCTCGACGACGGATGGCATGTGCGACTGCAGTACCTGCGGCGTTACGGCGAGGTGGCCGCCCTCGCCGGCCTGCCGGTGCAGGCGGGCCGGTGGGATCCGCAGGAGCCTATCGTGGCCGTCACCCTCGCCCGGCTCAAGGTTCTCGAACTACCCCGGTTCCTGAAGTGGGGGAGGCCCGTCGAACGCTTGGTCGCCGGTCACCCCGGCACCACGTTCGCCACCGCAGCGGTACGCCCGCCCCACACGTTTTCCACCTTCACGATCTGGCGCAGCGTCCGCGAGATGACCGACATGGTCCACGGCCGCAGCGCCGTCCCACAGGCCCATACACACACCGTCGCCATGGCTGAACAGCATCGCCGGGACTTCCACCACGAATCCGCGTTCATGCGGTTCCGCCCTCTGTCCGAACACGGCACCTGGGAGGGGCGCACCCTTCTCCCCTGAGCGACTCGAGAACCACGCTTGATCAGATGCACACACATGCCGCTGGTCGCGCGGTCACGCCGAAGGTCGGGCGCCTTGCCGGGCAGACGCATATCGGTTGTGGCGCCCGTGCACCATCAAGGCATGAGCGCGTTGATGGACCAACTGCCGGCTCTGCTCGGCGTCCTCGTCGGAACAGGCGGGACGATCCTCGCCACCTTGATCGCGGACCGCTCGCGGTGGCAGCGCCAGCAGGCGGCGCGGTGGGACGAGCGCCGGCTTCAGGCGTACGTCGAGTTCGCCAACGCAGTCAAGGAAGTGCACACGTACGCGCTCCGGATCGCCAACCTGAACGCGCTTCGTCACGGTGTGGATCGTGAACACGCCCTGGCCAGGATGGAAGAGGCCGACATCCGGCGCACAAAGACATGGGAGAGTGTCCTCCTCCTGGGCGACGCCACATCGATCACTGCGGCCCGCGAGTGGCGCGCCGCAGTGACGGACATCGCCCGTTACGCCCGCGGCATGACTTCCGCGGGGTTCGAGCTGGCTGCTGGGCTCGGCCATGCCAACGAGACACGCGATCGCTTCTACCAGGCGGCCCGGGCGAGTCTCGGCATCCGGGGATCGGCCGTGCCCCAGTCGGACTGGCTGGCGGGAAAGTTGGACATCCGCACACAGCAGGACGCCTGAGCGAGCGGTACGCGTCGGCTCTCGCCCTGGAGAGGCGGTCGGGATCGACTCTTCGTTGCGGCGGTCTCCTGCCTGAGGGCAGAGCGAGCAGCACGGCGGAGCACACCAGGTCACATACACGCTTCCGCCGCTGATAAGGCGCGGTGATCGTGGGTGTGCTTCCCGATCGACCGATGCGGCTGAGGGAGCCAGCGCTGGTGCCGACCGTAGCGTTGGGCCGGCAGGTCACGAGCGGTCGGCGGCCCGGTGCGAGCCCGGTCTAGGGGGAGCAGGTTGGGAGCAGTGGGGTGCCCTGAACAGCTTTGAACTGCATCCAACGGCATCGAACAGCACTCAACTGCACCCACCCCTGCCTGCGGCTCCACGTTCTCCCAGGTCAGAGCAGGTGTGGCGTCCTGTTTCCCGCGGAGTGCTCTGCGGTTTTGCGATGCATTCGATGGGTCTCTATGCCGGCTGGTAGGGGCGTGTGCGCAGGTCAAGGTGGTAAGGAGCCGATGGTTGGCCTGACCTTTCGACTGGGAGCAGATTGGGTGCAGGTTGGCGAAGTGGTCGCCGCGCCCGAAGCGCTCACCGACGCCGGTCGGAGAGGAGGGCGTTGACCTGTGGTGATGCGTTTGTCAACGCCGGCTGAACTTTGACCCCTCTGTTCCGGCCGAATTTTGACCCCCTCGCTGGTTGTTGATGTTCAGTCGTTGGTCTTGGTGGCTGCGGGAACGCGGCCGAGGTCGCGGTCTTTAAGCCGGTAGCTGTCGCCCTTCATCGAGATGACCTCGGCGTGGTGGACGAGGCGGTCGATCATGGCTGCGGCGACGACGTCGTCGCCGAACACTTCGCCCCAGCGGCCGAAGGGCTTGTTGCTGGTGACGATCAGCGAGGCTCGTTCGTAGCGGTTGGAGACGAGCTGGAAGAACAGGTTCGCCGCTTCGGCTTCGAAGGGGATGTAGCCGACCTCGTCGACGATCAGCAGCGGGATCCGGCCGAGCTTCACGAGCTCGTCTTGCAGTCGGCCGGCGTGGTGGGCGTCGGCGAGGCGGGACACCCATTGGGCGGCGGTGGCGAACGCGACCCGGTGTCCGGCCTGGCAGGCCCGGATCCCCAGGCCGATGGACAGGTGGGTCTTGCCGGTGCCGGGCGGGCCCAGGAAGACGACGTTCTCCTTCGACGCCACGAAGTCGAGGGTGCCCAGGTGGGCGATCGTCTCCCGCTTCAGAGAGCGTTGGTGCTCGAAGTCGAACTCCTCCAGGCTCTTGCGGGCGGGGAACCTGGCTGCCCGGATACGTCCCTCGCCGCCGTGTGCTTCGCGGGCGGCGACTTCGCGTTGCAGGCAGGCGGCGAGGAACTCCTCGTGCGTCCATGACTCGGCCCGGGCCCGCTCCGCCAGGCGTTCGACGGAGGCAGCGAGGGACGGCGCCTTGAGGGCGCGGGTGAGGAACGCGATCTCCGAGGCGACGTTGCGGCTGGTCTTGGCGGCCATCACGCAGCCACCTCGACGTCCAGGCCGAACATGCGGTCGTAGTCGCTCAACGGCCGGCGTTCGACCTGGGCGTCGACCGCGGTCGTCGGCTTGTGTTGGGCAGCGACGCGCAGGTCGGCGGCGGCTTGCCGGTGGGCAGGGTCGGTGATGCTCTGATGGCTTGCCCAGCAGCGGTCATGTCGGGCCACGGGCCGGCCGTCGGAGACCACCGTCACGTGGTCGCAGTCGGCGGTGACCTCAACCCGCCTGCCGACCACGGATGGGTGCACCGAGTAGTCGTTGCCGTCCAAGCGGACGTAGTGATCGCGGGGCAGCCGGGTGGCCTGGCGCCAGCCGACCACCGGCGCGACCGGTGGCAGTGACAGCATCGCGGCCCGGTCGGCGTCCCACCGGTCCAGCGGGCGGCAGCCCAGCATCCGGTGTTGGCGGTTGTTCGCCCGCACCAGCCAGTCGGTGAGCTGGGTGTTGAAGTCGCCGGGCGAGGCGAAACGGCGTCCGGGCAGGAACGAGGTTTCCAGATAGCCATTGGCCCGCTCGACCAGGCCCTTGGCCTCCGGGTCCGCCGGTCGGCACTGAATCACCTTGATGCCGAGGGTGCCGCGGAAGGCGTTCATCGCCTCGGTCAGCTGCGGCCTGCCAGCCCGCCACTGCCCGACGGCGGACTCGTTGTCCCACACCAACGCCTTGGGCACCCGTCCCCAGCCGGAGATCAGCGTCCAGTGCCCGACCAGCAAGTCCGGTGACTGCCGGGTCGGGATCATCACCGCTGACAGCCACCGCGAATACCCGGACACCATCACCAGCACCGGCGGCCGGCCGACCTGCCCGAAGCCCAACGGCACGTCCGCCGGCGGGAACCACAGATCACACTGCGCCAACTCGCCCGGCAGATACTCCGTCCGCTGGGCCGGGTCCGGGCGGCGGAACAACGGCCGCAACTGCTGCACCCGATCGGCGAACACCGTCTTGCCGCGGGCCCACCCAACCCGCTCCATGATCACCGTCGTCGGCATGTCCGGGAACTCCGCCAACAACGCCCGGATCTGCGGCTCGACCGCGTCCACGATCGAGCCCTTCGCCGCCCGCTGATAGCGAGGCGGCTCATGACTGGCCAAGGCCTTACGCACCGTGTTCCGCGAGACCCCCAGCCGGCGACAGATGGCCTTGATCGCCATCCGCTCCGCCCGGTGCAACCGACGGATCTCCGCCCAGTCCTCCACGCTCAGCACCTCCCGATGCTTCCGGAAGGGGTCAAAATTCAGCCGGAACCACGGGGTCAGTTTTCAGGCGGAGCCGACAGCGTTCGAGCGGTGCGGCGTGACCTCCCAGTAGGGGTCGAAGTGGTCAGGCGTTGATGCTCCCGGGATGGCTGGCGCCGGCCCGCGTCTCGGTTCGCCTAAGGCCATGTCTGCAGCCCTGCTGCAGATCGATGTGGAGCGTTGCGGGTGAGCTTGCTGCACCGCGCCGTAGTTCCGTCATTCGAGACACCGATCCCATGGGCGACGTCCTGAGCTGGCTCTTCAGGCTGGTGACCTCTACGGCGCGCCCGAAAGCGTCAGCACCGAAGATTTTCCGCTTCATGGGCCAGCGACGTCCGCTCATGCCGATGACCGTGCATCCGATCATCACCGTGAAGGTGTGACCTTTCAGCCGGGAACGATGGGCGGGCCGAGGTCGACCACCGCCGATTCTGGCGACGATGCCGGATCCGGTGTGTGTAGCGCTGGCGGAAATCGATGACGGCCTCCCGAGCATGTCCTGGTGGACTTCGATTTCGCCGTTGCCGGATGTGTCGAGTAGGTGGGCGGCGAGGCAGCCGACGCTGTTGGCGTTCGCGATGTCCTCGGTGACGCCGATCGCGGGGGCGAACATGCGGGCTGCGGCCGTTCCTGCGGTGGGCGAGAGTGCGTAGGTGAAGCAGCCGAGGTACCCGAGTCGGCGACACTCGGTTGCCAGTCGATCGAAGTCGGGCTGCATGGACAGCAGTGTCGGGTGATCCCGGACGGGGGCGAGAAGTCGTGGCGTGCCGGGCGAAGCGACCCGTAGGTCGGCGGCGATGTCCGTTCGCTGCAGGCCGAGGGCCGCGATGATGCCACCGCCGGTGGCGTCGGCGTGGTCCGCCAGGGCGATGACGCCTTGGTCGAACCAGACTTCGACGCCGTCGCGACGGCGGATGGCGGTCGTGGCGAAGGTGCGGCCTGCGGTGCGCTGGCGCCCGTGGTGCTCGGTCGCGCCGCTGCGGTGCAGCAGGACGGCTTGCGCGGCGATGGTGCCATGGCCGCAGTTCGTGAGTTCTCCGGCGCAGGCGAAGAAGCGCACCGTGGGCGTGTCCGCTGTGCTGGTGTCGATGAACGCGGTGTGGGAGGTGCCGGTCCTGCGGGCGGTGGCGTGCCGGTCGTCGTCGGTGAGCGTGGCGTCGTCGATCACGACCGCGGTGGGGCTGCCGCCCTGGCCGTCGCGGGTGCAGGCGTCCACCACTGCCATCGGTGGGCCGGCCATCAGGCGGTCGTGATGTCGGCGAAGCGGGGAGCGCCGGGCTCGAGGTCGACGCGAGCGGTGCGGGCGGCGAAGCAGATCGCGTGGTACCACCCGCACAGCAGGAGCACGTCGAGCAGTTGCCGTTCGTCGAGCAACTCCTGCGCGGATCGCCATAGTTCGTCGTCGACGTCGCACGAGTCGTGCAGGGCGTCCACCATCCGGATGAGCATGGCTTCGCGGCCGGCCGTCCAGCAGGGATCGTCAGGGGAGCCGCAGGTCAGCGAGGTGACCTCGGCCGGCGAGAGTTCGGCACGCTCAGCGAAGACCATCAGGTGGACGCCCCACTCGTATTCGCAGCCGCAGCGCGCGCAGGTGCGCAGGATGACGACCTCCCGCTCGCGGAGTGTCAGGGTCAGGTCGCGGCCGAGTTCGTACCTGCCCCAGTTGCTCATGGCGACGGTCATCGGCACGTTCTTGGCGAACGTCCGGAACAGGCCGATAGGAGGCATTCCGGCGGGCATCATCGATGCGAGTTGTGCCTCCACGTCCGGCGTGAACGGCGGTTCGAGCGCCGGGATGCGAGCCATGACCTCTCCAGATGATTCGGAATCAGAAGCACCGTAGCGATTCGGTTCACGAAGTGCCAGAGGTGGCCTTTCACGGAATCGGTTTTTCGTCGTCCTCATCCAGGGCCGAGGCCCACGCGTCGGACCAGCGGGCGAGCGGGCGCAGTGCCTGGTAGGCGCCGCGGCCCAGATCGGTGAGCGTGTAGGCCGCGTCCGACTGCTGGGCGACGAGGTGGGCGTCAAGAAGCTCGGTCAGTCGCTGCCGCAGGACGCTGGAGGACATGTTGTCGCAGCGCTGCTGCAACGCGCGGAACCCGACCGGTCCGTGCTGCAGCTCCCAGACGATGCGCAGGTTCCAGCGGCGGCCGAAGAGGTCGAGGGCGGCCATGAGGGGTCGCCCGGTACTCGATCCGCGTACTGGCCGGCCCGGCCGGGGTACCGTCATCGCCTGTGCCACCCCTCTTGATGCTTCGATCTTCGAGACAGTACCGTCTCGGGTGCTGATTCGATTTCCGAAGCGACAGGGATGGCATCGTGAGGCGTTTGCGCACTGCACTGTGCAACCGGTTGGGCATCGATCTGCCAATCGTGCAGGCACCGGTTGGTTCGGCGGCGGGACCGGAGCTGGTAGCGGCCGTGTCCGAGGCTGGCGGCCTCGGGATGCTGGCGTTGACCTGGCATACGCCCGAGCAGGCGCGCCTCAGCATCCGGCGGACCCAAGAGCTCACCACGCGGCCATTCGGCGCCAACCTGGTGCTCGACTTCCCGGTGGACGACCTGCTGACGGTGTGCCTGGACGAGGGCGTGCCGATCATGTCCACCTTCTGGGGAGATCCGTCACGGATGACCGCCCGGATCCGCGGGGCGGGCGCGCTGCATCTGCACACGGTCGGCGAGGTTGCCGAAGCCGTCCACGCTGTCGCGGGCGGTGTGGACGTCGTTGTGGCACAAGGCTGGGAGGCCGGCGGCCATGTCCGCGGCGGCACGACGACGCTGGCCCTGGTGCCGGCCGTCGTCGACGCGGTCGGTCCAATACCGGTTGTCGCTGCCGGTGGCATCGCGGACGGGCGCGGGATTGCGGCGGTGCTCGCGCTCGGCGCCCAGGGCGCCATGCTGGGCACCCGCTTCATCGCCACCAATGAGGCGGTCACACACGAGGTGTATCGGCAACACCTGGTCACCGCCACCGGGGTGGAGGCCGTCTACACCCGCTGCTTCGACGGCGGCTGGCCGCACGCGCCGCACCGCGCATTGCGCAACGCGACCCTCCGTGGCTGGGAAGCCGCCGGTGAGCCGGCAACACCACACCGGCCCGGCGAAGGTGACGTCGTCGCCGTCGACGCGGCCGGCCAGCACCACTGCCGGTACGCGGACCAGATACCGCTGCCGGGGATGACCGGCGACCTGGGCGACATGGCACTGTACGCGGGCCAATCGGTGAACCTCGTCCACGACGTCCTCCCCGCCGCCCGGCTTGTCCACGACATGGCCGAGCAGGCTGCGACCACGGTCGGCCTGCTGCACAGCCTGGCGGCGCGATGACCCTGCCGCCCCTGCCGGACGAGGACCACCACTGTGAATCGTGTGGTTTGCGATACGGCGACCTGACCCCGTCGGTGGCCCGCGGGCTGATCCGCAGCCATCCCGGGCGGTACCGGCGGCGCCTTCAGCACCTGCCAGTCGATGTCCTGCGCCGGCGGCCCGCGGCCGGGGTGTGGTCGGCGCTGGATTCCGCCTGCCATGTCCGCGACGTCTACGACGTCTACCACACCGGGTTCGCCGCACGCTGACCGAGCACGAGCCCACGCTCGAACCGGTGCGCAGCGACGAGCGCGCCGAGCGGTACGCCTACAACCAGCAGCCGCTGGCCGCCATACTGCTGGATCTCGAACGTAACGCCGACCGGTTCGTCGCCCTCACGAGCGAAATCCGTGAACCGCAGTGGAGCCGGACAGCTGTCCGGCTCCCTTGGGAACGCCGCACCGTCTTGTGGGTGGTGCGGCAGGTCGCGCACGAAGGGCTGCATCACCTCCACGACATCGGTGCGGGCACGAACGATAAGGCGGTGTCGTTCGACGTCGACGGCGTGCTCGTCGACTCGTACCCCGCGTGCCGCCGGATCTGGAGCCGATGGCCGACCACCGCAACCTCGACCCGGACCTGGTCTGGTCGCACACCCACGGCCGCCGGCCCGTCGACACCATCCAGGCCGTGGCGCCACACCTCGACACCGCCGCTGAATACCGGCTGATCAGGGAATTCATGGCGAACGAAGGCGACGGATTTCCCGTCTACCCCGACGCCGCCGCGGTGCTGCGCCTGTTGCATGACCGGCGGTGGGGCGTCGCTACCTCAGGCCGAACGCCCACCGTCCTGCAACGCCTGCGCGCAGGCGGGCTACCCGACCCTCCGGTCCTGGTCGACAGCAGCCAGGTCCGCTGCGGCAAACCGGATCCGGAGGGCTACCTACGCGCGGCACAACTCCTCGATGTGCCGGCGTCCGACTGCCTGGTGATCGAGGATGCTCCCGCCGGCGTCGAAGCAGGGCCAGCCGCTCCCCGACTCGATAGGCGACAGCGCTTCACCGACGAGTGGACCCACCGCGGCCTCGACGTTGTTCAGAGATTGATCGTGTGTCCGGCGAGGCCGTGGATCGCCTCTTTGACGGCTTCGCTCAGGGTGGGGTGGGCATGGGTGTTACGGGCCACCTCGGTCACGGTGAGGTCCCACTGCTGGGCCAGGGTGAGTTCAGGAAGTAGCTCAGTGACGTCCGGCCCGATCAAGTGTGCACCAAGCAGTTCCCCGTGCCGGACGTCGCTGAGGATCTTGACGAAACCGGTGGTGTCGCCGAGGCCGTGCGCCTTGCCGTTCGCGGTGAAGGGGAACTTGGCGACGCGGACGTCGAATCCCTGTTCGCGGGCTTGCGTCTCGGTGTAGCCGAAGCTGGCAATCTGCGGTTGGCAGTAGGTGGCTCGGGGGATCATCCGGTAGTTCAGGGTCATGGTCTCGGCCCTGGCGATGGTCTCGGCGGCGACGATGCCCATTGCTTCGGCGACGTGGGCGAGCATCAGTTTCGCTGTCACGTCGCCGATCGCGAAGATGTTCGGCACGCTGGTGCGGCAGTGCTCGTCCACCTCGATGGCGCCGGCGGTGGTCAGTCGGACGCCGGTAATGTCTAAGCCGTAGCCCTCGACCCGGGGTTGGAAGCCGATGGCCTGCAGGACCTTGTCGGCGACCAGAACGGAGCGCTCCCCCGCCGCGGGTGATCGTGACCTCGACCTTGTCGCCGCTTTCGTCGATCTGCTCCACCCGGGTGCTGGTGTGCACCCGGATGCCGAGGCGCCGGTACTGCCTGTGCAGCTCGGCGGAGACCTCCTCGTCCTCCAGCGGCAGAATCCGGTCCAGGAACTCCACGATGGTGACCTCGACGCCGTAGTTACGCAGGATGTACGCGAACTCGACACCGATGGCCCCGGCACCGACGATGACGATGCTGTGCGGCAGCGTGTCGCTGAGGATCTGTTCCTCGTAGCTGACCACGCGCTCAGGGTAGGGTGCCAGCGCGACTACTGTGGGCTTGGATCATCACCCCACCAGCGGGGCGAGCTCCGGTGGTTGCTCAGCCGCAGCAACCGCACCACCGGCAAGCTGGCCTTTTATCTGTGCTGGTCACCCCCGGTCAAGCCATGGCATCATGGCCGGGGTCTGCCAAACAAAGGACGGTGCAACTGGAGCGGGTTGGTGGGGGAGTGGGGCGGGCAGTTAAGCATCCTGATCGGCGCTCCCGCTGTGACGTTCTACAACTGGCCGTCGTTCTCACCGGCGTTCACCGCAGACATTCGCGGTGCCCTCGGCGGTCGCACCGGCGTTGTAGCCAGCCACTGGTGACGTAGCCCGACGCTCTCACGGGTGGACATCGTTGGCTGCGAATCATCACTGCGAAGTCTCCCCCAATGAGGCCCGTCCAGTTATCGCTGGACGCGCCCCCGGCCAGCTCCGTGAGCTGGCAGACATATACCGCTCGGGAAGCGGTCTGAGGGCTGCGGGACGGCGTCAGCCAGGACGGCTCGGGCAAGCAGAACCTCCGCGCGCAGCCGGGCGGCCAGCTCCGGATCATGCTGGGCTTGACCGACCAGGGCCCGGAACGCCGCGCCCGAGTCGGACACCTCGAGGAAGCGGACCAGCTCGTCGAGGTGGGCGCGCAAATCGGTGCGGAAGGCGCCGGTGTCGGGCAGCGTGAGCTCCTGGGCGCTGTCGGCGGTGAATGCGTCGATCAGGATGTCGGTCTTGGAACGCCACCACCGGTAGATCGTCTGCTTGGCGACGCCGGCCCGGGATGCGATGCCCTCGATGGTGACCTTGGCGTAGCCGATCTCGGCGACGAGGTCGTCCGCCGCCTGGAGCACGGCCTCGCGGGCCGCCTCGCTCCGGCCGTGCCGGTTGCCGCGATGCATCGGGCGCTCCCCAGCCGTGCACGACAACGGGATCGGGCACGTCACCACGACCGAGCTCAGCGCGACCAAGGTCAAGGCGGCCCGCGCCAATATCGAGGCGGCCGGGTTCAGCGACCTCGTGACAGTGCTCGAGGGGGATGCGCTGACCACCCTCGGCGCGGTCGGCGGCCCGATCGGCCTGGCGCTGCTCGACGGCTGGAAGGAGATGTGCCTGCCCGTCCTGCGCCTGATCGAGGACCGGCTCGCCACGGGCGCCCTGGTCGTCGGCGACGACTCCACGTTCGGGTCGATGAGCGACTACGTGACCTACGTCCGAGACCCGGGCAACGGCTACGTCAGCATCGACTTCCCGGTCGAGGATGGCACGGAGCTCAGCTGCTGGACGGGCCGCTGATCGAAGAGGTCAGACTGAGCAGATTGCCGCCGGGTGACGAGGCGATGGCACGGTGGCGGTGCTGCGCTGGCACGCCTGGGACAACTTCGCCGCTGAGTAACTGGCGGAAGTGTTGCGGGAACGGGGCGACCTCGACGAACGGAGGGCCGAGGCGCTAACGGATGGTGAAGGTCAGCGGGTTCGAGATGCCGAGGCCGCCGTGGGAATCGTGGACCCGCACGGTGAAGGTGGACGATGTGCCGGCCGACAGGGCCGTCTGGAACTGGTAGCGCTGTCCGCTGTCGGTCGGCGTCACGGCCAGCGGGGTCGCGCCGAGGTAGAGCTCCACCCGGCTGACGAGGTCCCCGGGATCGGTGTCGGCGACGTCGGCGACCAGCGTGACGGTCGTCGGCTCGAGGAAGTGGGTCTGCCCACCGGGGGTGCTCAACGCCACCGCCGGCGGGTGGTTGGTGCCGGTGGACGCCGGTGTCACCACCGTGACCAGCATCGGCGGCGCAGCGCCGGACAGCGACTGGTCGGTGCCGGCGGAGACGTACAGCACGAAGGTGGTGCTGGTGCCGGGCTCCCCGATCGGTGGTGTCCACAGCGCCTCGTACCTGTCACCGGTCGTCCTCACCCCCCGGGCCACCGTGACGCCGTCCACCCGGAACGACACCGAGGTGATGCTGTGTCCGCCTCCCACGGTCGCGGTCGCCGCCAGCGGGACGGTTCCCGGCGTGGTGTACACCGCGCCGGCGGTCGGGCTGAGCCAGGTGACGATCGCCGGGTAGTCAGCGACCGGCGGTGTGGTCGTCCGGGTCGGCGTCACGCTGGGCAGGACGCCGCCGGTGCACGTGACGCCGTTGAGCGTGAACGACGCCGGTATGGGGTTGCTGCCCGACCATGCGCCAACGAAACCGATGTTCGCGGAGCCATTGGTGCCCAGGGTCGCGTTCCAACCCAGATTGGTCGCGCTGACCTGCTGGCCCGCCTGTGCCCAGGTGGCGCTCCAGGTTTGCGTGAGCCGCTGGTCGACTGCCGGGAACGCGAACCGCAGCGTCCACCCGTTGACCAGGTCACCCAAGTTGGTGACCGCGATGTCGGCGTGGAAGCCACCGGTCCACTGGCTGGTGACGACGTAGTTCACCCGACACCCGGCCGCCGCGTTCGCCGCACTGGCGTGTGCGATCGCGGCCATCATCGCGACCATGGCAGCAGCGATGGCGGCCACAGCAGTCAGCGACTTCCGCATGGCACACCTCGCCGCAGATAGTTGAACGTCTATGAATATGTCGACTGTCCTGCCGCTCCGCCTTCCTGTCAAGGCACGCACGGCGACGATCCGCCACCGGTGGTGCCCGCCGACGGCGGTGTCGGCGGGCACCGTGATGGTGGTGGGCATCAGCTGGCGCAGCAGCCGCCGGTCTGCGTGTCGGCGGGTGCGGCGTCGAGGGTGAGCAGGGTCAGCGGCGCGGTGAGAAGCCCGCCGGAGATGCCGGTGGCCAAGCCCCGTCCGGAGGTCTGGGCGGTCGGGGCCGGGGCGCAGCAGCTGGCGCTGGTCGCGGAGTCCTCCGGGTTGCTGTTGCACACGCCGGTCTCGGGTAGGTCGAGTTGCACGTCGCGGGCGGCGCTCCAGTCGCCGGCGAGGGCGGCGACGACGGAGCGGACCTGCTCGTAGCCGGTGGCCATGAGGAACGTTGGGGCCCGACCGTAGGACTTCATGCCGACGGCGTAGTAGCCGGGCTCGGGGTGGGTGAGCTCGTTGACGCCGTGTGGGGGCACGGTGCCGCAGGAGTGCTCGTTGGGGTCGATCAGCGGCGCTAGGGCGCGGGTGGCGCCCATGATCGGGTCCAGGTCCAGGCGCAGCTCGGCGGCGATCGAGTGGTCGGGCCGGAAGCCGGTCGCCGCGACGATCCGGTCCACGGAGATGGATTCTTCGCTGCCGTCGGTGTGGCGGACTACCACGCTGACCCGGCCGTCGGTGGGGGTGAGGGCGTGCACGGCGAAGCCGGTGAGCAGGCGGATCCGGCCGGCGTCGACGTGCGCGCGTAGCCGGGAGCCGAGCGCGCCGCGTGCCGGGAGGGCGTCGGCGTCTCCGCCGCCGTAGGTGCGCGCCGGTGAGGTGGAGCGGATCGCCCAGGTCACCTCGGTGCCCGGCGTGGACTTGGCCAACTCGGCCAGGGAGAGCAGGGTGTTGGCGGCGGAGTGACCAGCGCCGACGACGAGGGTGTGCCGACCGGCGAAGCGGTCCCGGTCGACGCCGAGGACATCGGGCAGGGCGTGCTCCAGATGCCCGGCCACCTCGCGTTCACCGCGAGCGGGCAGTCCGGAGGCGCCGAGGACGTTCGGGGTGCCCCAGGTGCCGGAGGCGTCGATGACCGCGCGGGCGAGCACCTCCTGGCCGTCGACGAGGCAGATCAGGAACGGGGTGGTGTCGCGGCCGGCGGTGCGCAGCCGGTCCAGCCCGAGGCGGCTGATCGCCTCAACGCGGGCACCGTAGCGCAGGTGCGGCTTGAGCTGCGGCAGCTCCGCCAGCGGCTGGAGGTAGTCGCCGGCCAGCTCCGCCCCGGTGGGCAGGGCTTCCAGGTCCGGTGCGACCCACCCAGCCTCGTCGAGGAGCCGGCGGGCGGCGGAGTCGATGTTGTACCGCCAGGGGGAGAAGACCCGGACATGTCCCCACTGCCGCACCGCGGCGGCGGGGATGTCGCCGGCCTCCAGGACGAGGAACGGCAGGTCACGCTCGTGTAGGTGCGCGGCGGCGGCCAGGCCGACCGGGCCGGCGCCGATCACCACGACGGGCAGGCCATCCAGGGTGCTCATCAGGTATCTCCTCTGTGTCGAGACCTTGCGAATCAACAGGCAGACGAAGGCCGTGCGTCAGGGTCGAGGGTTGATCAGGTGATGACAGGGCGGCGGCAGCCTCGAGATGTCTGGCGAACCCGCCCGCCGTCGTGGGGCTGGTCTGGGAGTTCTCACCGCCTTCGCCTGATCTTCTGCCCTGCGTTGTGCTGTGTTGAGCAGTACTCTTCCCCCTGCGAAGCTTGTCTTGACGTCTGTCTAATCAGAGAGTTGCACGCTGATTAGACACCTGTCAACCTAGAGGAATGTCAAAGCAGGCCGCGTCGCTTCCCGTCATCGACCTCAGCGCCGACACGCCGTGCTGCCCGCCGTTGGCGCAGAGCCGGGTGCCGGCGCAGACCGCCGCAGTGCTCGCGCCGGCGTTCAAGGCGCTCGGCGATCCGGTGCGGCTGCAACTGTTGTCGATGATCGCCTCCGCGCAGGGCGGGGAGGCGTGCGTCTGCGACCTGACTCCGGCGTTCGACCTGAGCGGGCCGACGATCTCGCATCACCTCAAGGTGCTGCGCGAGGCCGGCCTTGTCGACGCCGAACGCCGCGGCACCTGGGTGTATTACCGGGCCCGGCCGGCCATCCTGCGCCAGCTCGCCGGACTGCTCAGCGTCGAGCCGACCGCCGTCGCGTGAGCCGCGCCAGCGGATCATGATGCTGTTCGC
Source organism: Micromonospora sp. WMMD1155 (assembly GCF_029581275.1). Taxonomy (NCBI): domain Bacteria; kingdom Bacillati; phylum Actinomycetota; class Actinomycetes; order Micromonosporales; family Micromonosporaceae; genus Micromonospora; species Micromonospora sp. WMMD1155. The sequence goes on along the minus strand of NZ_CP120742.1, from coordinate 849,362 downwards.
CCAGGGCGCCGAGTTGTCCGTCGGGCACGTCGCCGAGCGCGTCGGGATCAGTCAGGCGACCGCCTCGCAACAGTTGAACCTGCTGCGCCGGGGGCGGGTCGTGACCTCGCGGCGCGACGGCAAGACGGTCTACTACCGGGCGGACCGCGACGGCGCGCAGGCGGCGCTGGCCGAACTGCAGTCCTATCTCAACACCTGCTGCTGACCCGATTCGCTCCGACGGGCGAACACCCTCCGATCGGCCAACCATCACCGGCGGCCAACTGCCCCACGAAGGGCGGCGCCACCCCGGATCGTCAGGTGAGTCCGGCCCGACGCTGGTCAGCCCCATCGGCCGGGCCGCCCCGCGCACCGCCAGGTAGCTCTCAGTTGCCCCTGCTTGACACTCGCTGCTTATCTCAGCAACTATTGAGTCAATGATTACTGAGCTTGCTTCCCTGCAGGGGCGCGCCCGGATCCACGCCGCGCTCGGTGACCCGGCGCGCCTGGCGATCGTGGACGCGCTCACCCTCGGCGACGCGTCCCCGGGTGAGATCGCCCACGACCTTCAGATGCCCACGAACCTCATCGCTCACCACGTCAAGGTCCTCACCGAAGCCGGCCTGGTTACTCGGGACCGCTCCGAGGGCGACCGGCGCCGCACCTACCTGCGGCTGCGGCCCGAGGCCCTCGCCGCGCTGAACCCGGCACCGCTGACCGGGGTGCGGCGGGTCGTGTTCGTCTGCACCCGCAACTCGGCCCGCTCGCAACTGGCCGCCGCCCTCTGGTCCGATCGCACCCACACTGCGGCGGCGTCCGCGGGAACGAAACCCGCCCCGCGGGTCCATCCGCGTGCCGTCGCCGTGGCCCACCGCCACGGGTTGGCACTGAACCCGAACGCCACCTCGCACGTCGCTGACGTCGTACGCGACGACGACCTTGTCATCGCGGTCTGCGACAACGCCCACGAGGAACTCACGGGCCCGGTACGGCCCCGGCTGCACTGGTCGGTGCCCGACCCGGTCCGCCTCGACACTGACGACGCGTTCGAGACCGCGTTCGCCGACCTCGCCGCCCGTGTCGAGCGCGTCGCCCCCGTCATCAATCCCGCCATGGATCCGGGAGAGCACCGTGACTGACACCAGCCCTCACCGGCTTCAGGAGATCTCCGTCGACCAGCAGGTCGCCCTGCGCACTGCGGCCACCCGCCTCGCCGCCGAATTCGCCGGCATCTACGGCGCCGAGACCATCGAAGCGTTCCTGCGCTCCAGCTACGACCAGTTCGCCACCACTGGCAGCATCCCCAACTACCTGCCGCTGCTCGCCGAGCGGTTCGCCCGCCAGCGCCTGCGCGCGCTCGCCCGGGTCGAGGGTCACCACCGCGACGGCCGCCCGGTGGTGGTGTTCCTGTGCACGCACAACGTCGGCCGGTCCCAGATGGCGTTGGGCTTCTTCACCCACCTCGCCGGCGACAACGCGGTGGCGTGGTCCGGGGGGAGTGAGCCTGGCATCGAGGTCGATCCCGCGGCGAGCGCGGCGATGACCGAGCGCGGCATCGACATCACCGACGAGTTCCCCAAGCCCTGGACCGACGAGGTGATCGGCGCCGCCGACGTCGTGGTCACCATGGGCTGCGGCGACGCCTGCCCGGTCTTCCCCGGCACCCGTTATGAGAACTGGGACCTCGACGACCCCGCCGACCGAAGCCTGGCCGACGTCCGGCCGATCCGCGACGAGATCGAACGCCGCGTCCGCCGTCTTCTCGACGAGCTCCACGTTCCCGTTACCCGATAGACCCGCCGGGCCGACATCGGCTCGCACCGCTACCGCACTGGGAGAGAACACACTGATGACCATCGCACTCTGGCGGCGCCTGCTGGCCGAGTTCCTCGGGACCGCCCTGCTGGTCACCGCCGTGGTGGGCTCCGGCATCATGGCCACCACCCTCTCCCCGAACGACGTCGGACTGCAGTTGCTGGAGAACTCGGTCGCCACCGCGTTCGCCCTCGGCGCGCTGATCCTGATCTTCGGGCCGGTCTCCGGCGCCCATTTCAACCCGGTGGTCTCCGCCGCCGACTGGTTCCTCGGCCGCCGCGCCGGCACGGGTCTGACCGGCCGGGACCTCGGCGGGTACGTCGCCGCCCAGGTCGCCGGGGCGATCGCCGGGTCGGTGCTGGCGAACCTGATGTTCGACCTCGCCGCGGTCGACTTCTCCGCCAAGGACCGGGCCGCCGGTCACCTGTGGCTCGGTGAGGTCGTCGCCACCACCGGCCTGATCCTGCTCATCTTCGCCCTGGCCCGCTCCGGCCGCGCCGCCGTCGCACCGGCCGCCGTCGGCGCGTACATCGGGGCGGCGTACTGGTTCACCTCGTCCACGTCGTTCGCCAACCCGGCCGTGACGATCGGCCGCGCGTTCACCGACACCTTCGCCGGGATCGCCCCCACCTCCGTCCCCGGCTTCGTCATCGCCCAACTCGTCGGCCTCGCCGTGGGCATCGGCCTGCTGGCCACCCTCTACCCCGACGCCGGCAAGGCCGGCGACCAGGTCGTCGTTCCCGCTGACGACCGCGACCCGGCACTCGATCACCGCCCATGACCGTCACCGATGAGCACCGTCGCGGAGACCGGCCCCGCCGGGAGTTCCTCAACCCGGCTCGTCACGTGGCCAGTACCGGCTGCTCGACCGCAACAGCGACCCCGAGAGTTCCCGGCCCTCGAATCTCGACGAGGCGGCGGCCAACCGGCGCCGCGAACCGCACTGCCAGAAAGGCTCCTGATGTCCGACAAGCCCAGCGTCCTGTTCGTGTGCGTCCACAACGCCGGTCGCTCCCAGATGGCCGCCGGTTGGCTGCGCCACCTCGGCGGTGACGCCGTCGAGGTCCGCTCTGCCGGCTCCGCCCCGGCCGACACCGTCAACCCCGCCGCCGTGCAGGCCATGCGGGAAGTCGGCATCGACATCACCGACCAGACCCCGAAACTGCTGGAGTACGCGACTGCGGAATCCTCCGACGTCATCGTGACGATGGGCTGCGGGGACGCCTGCCCGGTCTTCCCCGGCAAGCGTTACGAGGACTGGAAGCTCGACGACCCGGCCGGCAAGGACGTCGAGTCCGTCCGCCCGATCCGCGACGACATCCGCACCCGGGTGGAGAAGCTCCTCACCGAGCTGCGCCTGAGCGCCTGACGCCACCCTCGCCGCCGCCCGCCGGGCCGGCTACCGGCGGGCGGTTCCACCCCTTCGAGCAGGAGCCCTTCGTATCCGACCCGCACCCGCTGATCATCATCGGCTCCGGACCTGCCGGCTACACCGCCGCCGTCTACGCCGCCCGCGCCAACCTCGGACCCCTGGTGCAGGTCGGCGAAGTGGTCACCGCGCCCGGAGTGCTCACCGACGCTGTGCCCGGCTGACCGGGCGACAGCGTCCGCCGGCTGGCACTACCCGCCGTGACCGCCGCCACCCGCGCCGACTACCTCTGCAGGGCACACTTGGGCCGTGGAACGTCACGAGTTCGGTGCCGCCGTGCGCCAGTTGCGGGAGGGCACCGCCCCGGAGAAGGTCGGCCTGCCGGTCGGCCGTCGACGGACGCGAGGGTTGCGGCGGGAGGAGCTCGGCGAGCTGGCCGGGATGTCCGCGGACTACGTACGCCGGTTGGAGCAGGGGCGCAGCCATCCGTCCGCCGGGGTGGTGAACGCGATCGCCCGCGCCTTACGAACCGGGCGGGCCGAGTACGAGCGGCTCTGCGCGCTGGCCGGGTACGCCGCTGCGGACGGGCAGGTGCCGACCGAGGTCGGTCCGGGTGCGATGCGGCTGCTCGAGCGGTTCACCGACACTCCGATGTTCGTCTCCGACGCGGCGATGAACCTGGTCGCCGTGAACGGAGCCTTCCTGGCCCTCGGGCACTGGGAACTCACCGGGGAGCCGTGGGAGTGGAACATCGCCTGGCGGTCGTTCTGCGATCCCTTCGACGGCTTCAAGCAGTCCGCGGCCGACGCGACCGATCATGAGGCGGTCCTGGTCGCCCGGCTGAGGAGCGCGCAGTTGCGCTACCCCGCCGACGTGTCGCTCGCCGCGCTGGTGGACGAGCTGCGGAGTCGGAGCCGCCGGTTCGACGACCTGTGGCGGGTGCCACGACCGGTGGCGGCCCACGAGAGCAGTGCCGCGTTCATCCATCCGGACGCCGGCGCGGTCACGCTGGTCGGCAGCATGCTCGCCATCCCGGGCGACGATCTGGCAGCGCTGATGCTCACCGCGGCGCCCGGCTCGGCCGATGCGGCGCGTCTCGCCGAGATCGTCGACGCTGCCGGCGAACCGACCATCCTCAGGGTGGGCCAAGCCGGCCCAGGTTAACCACGCCGGCTCCTGCCAGATTGGGAGACGTCCCCAGCGACGCCCAACGGAAGCAGGTTCAGCAATGAAGGCAGTGCGTTTTCACGAGTTCGGCGGTCCCGAGGTCCTGCGCTTCGAGGATGTCGACCGGCCCACCCCTGGTGCCGGTCAGGTCCGGATCCGGGTCGCCGCGACCTCGTTCAACGGTGTCGACGGCAACATCCGGGCCGGTTTCATGCAGGGACCGATCCCGGTCGAGCTGCCGCACACTCCCGGCCTCGACGTCGCCGGCACGGTCGACGCGCTGGGTGATGGCGTGGACGACGTCGCGGTCGGCGACCGGGTCGTGGGCTTCCTGCCGATGACGGGGGTCGGAGCGTCCGCGGAGTATGTGATCGCGCCGGCGGAGATCCTGACCGGGGCACCCGGGAACATCCCGTTGGCCGACGCGGCGGCGCTCCCGCTGGTGGGCCTGACCGCGTGGCAGGCGCTGTTCGACCACGGCAAGCTGACCGCCGGTCAGCGGGTGCTGATCAACGGCGCCGGCGGAGCGGTCGGCGGGTACGCCGTGCAGCTGGCCAAGGAGGTCGGCGCCCGAGTGATCGCCACGGCCAGCCCCCGCAGCGCCGACCGGGTCAGGACCGCTGGCGCGGACGAGGTGATCGACCACACCACCACCGACGTGACCGCAGCGGTGACCGAGCCGGTCGACCTGGTCCTCAACCTCGCGCCGGTCACCCCGGACCAGTTGGCTGCGCTGGTCACCCTGATCCGGGACGGGGGCACCCTGGTCAACACCACCGTCTGGATGCCCGCCCCGTCCGACGAGGGGCGCGGCGTACGCGGCATCGACCTGTTCGTGCGCAGCGACGCCGATCAGCTCGCCGACCTGGTCGCCCGCGTCGGCACCGGTGAGCTGCGTGTCGAGGTCGGCCAGCGGGTGCCGCTGGCCGATCTGCCGGCCCTGCACGCGCGGGCCGCCGAGGGTGAGTTGCCGGGCAAGACCGTCGTCCTCGCGCCCACGGCCTGAACCACTTCCGGAACGAGGACCTCACGTACGCGACGAAACTTCGAAGGAGAAACCAGGATGATCCCCGACGACGACCCGTCCCGCTCGCTGACCGTGGCCGACCCCGACGACCCTGGTACGACGTACATCTCGTTGGTGGGCAATACCTACGGCATGTTGATCACCGGCGAGCAGACCAACGGTAGGTATTGCCTGATCGACATGCGTGTCCCCGACGGCGGCGGGCCGCCGCCGCACCGGCACGACTTCGAGGAGATGTTCACGATCCTGGAGGGCGAGATCGAGTTCACCTTCCGGGGTGAGCAGCACACCGTACGGGCTGGCTCCACGATCAACATCCCGGCCAACGCGCCGCACCACTTCCGCAACGTCTCGGGAGCACCGGCCCGGATGCTCTGCATGTGCACCCCGGCCGGGCAGGACGAGTACTTCATGAGGATCGGTGACGTCGTCGCGGGCGGGGACGCGCCGCCGCCGCAGCTGACACCGGACGAGTTGGCGGAACGCCGCCGCCGCGCGGCGGAACTGGCCTCGACGTACCGCAGCGAATTCCTCTGAATTCCGGGCCGGCACCTGGAAATGCGCGGAGGTCGATGGCTGACTCCCTGCCCTCGGCAGCAGCTTCCGGCTCGGAGGGCCCGGTCCATTCGCCGGGCCCTCCGGTACGCCTGCTCATCCGACCGGCGGGCTGGACACCGCTGCGAGATCGCCGTCGTCTTCAGCGGTCAGCTGGCGGTCAGGTGGTGAGCGCGGAGCAGGCGGTGGCGATTGCGGGCGGCAGGCCGGTGTCACCGCAGTCGAGTCCCGCATGGGCGCGGCCCACGAACTGCCAGGCCCCGGTCACCTGCCGGAGGAAGAGTTGGGGTTCGGCGAGGACGCGGTTGCCGGCCGGTGCACTCGGCCGACGTGGTCGGGAGACCCAGGATGCGGTCGAGCGGGGGCGATCACATCGAGGAGGATCGTCCTGGCGGACAGTGTAGACACCTGCACACTCGGTCTACTGTCACGTCGCTCTCGCCTGCAAAGCGGATGCCGTCCGGGTGGGCGCGGGGCGGGTCAGGTGGACAGACGGCCGGGCGAGCGCCCTACGGCTTCAGCACGATCTTGCCCCGCGCGTGGCGGGACTCACTCAACTCATGGGCGGCCTTCGCCTCGTTCAGAGAGAACACGGCGGCGACCGGCACTGTGAAACGACTCCGCTGGGCGAGTTCGCCGGCGGCAGCGATTCCTTCGAGGGCCGGTGTGTCCGCGCCGGGGCCAGAGCCGCGGGACAGGTGCACGCCGTAGTCCGTTGCATTGATGTCGGCGATGCTCACCACCCTGTCCGGGCTCGCGACCAGGCCGACCAGGTCGGGCAGAGAACCAGAGCCGGCACAGTCGAGTGCGACATCCACCCCGCTGGGCAGCAGAGTGTGGACCCGCTCGGCCAGTCGGGGGCCGTAGGTGGTCGGGATCGCCCCGATCGAGGCGAGCAACTCATGGTTGCGCTCGCTGGCCGTGCCGATGACTGCCGCGCCGCGAGCGACCGCGAGCTGGATCGCGGTCGTCCCGACTCCACCGGCCGCGCCCTCGATCAACAGCGTAGTGCCTTCCTTGACGCCCAGCCGGTCGAGTACTCGGGTGGCCGTTTCGATGTTGCCCGCCGCGCCGCCGGCCTGCTCCCAGGTCAGGGCGGCCGGCTTCGGTGCCCAGGCGGCCAAGACGGCGTATTCGGCGTTCGCTCCGCCCATCTGGGCGTAGTCCGTTATCCCGAAGACCTCATCGCCCACCCGAGCGGTGGTCACCCCGTCGCCGACCTCGTCCACCACGCCGGCGGCGTCGACACCGGGCACGTGCGGCAGGCGGAGCGGAATCCACTCCTTGAATTGGCCGGCGCGGACGTATGTGTCGGCCGGATTGACACCCGAGGCCCGAACCACCACCCGTATCCGGCCGGGTCCGGCGTGCGGTTCCGGTGCTTCCGAAACCTCAAGAACACTCGCGGGACCGTACTTGGAGAATTGCAAAGCCCTCATGCAGGCGGACGCTAACGCACGCCGCCGTCCGCCTGGCTAAAGTGAGAGCCGTGACCGATCGTTTGCCTCACACTCTCCGCTCCGACGCCCTGAACAACCGCGAGCGCATCCTCGAGGCCGCCCGCGCGGTCTTCGCCGTGGACGGTCTGGATGTGCCCATGCGGGAGGTCGCCCGGCGCGCCGGGGTTGCGCCTGCCACCCTGTACCGCCGATTTCCGACCAAGGAGATACTGGTCACCGAGGCATTCGCGGAGCAGATGAACGCGTGTCACGCCGTCGTCGACGAGGGCCTTGCCGATCTGGATCCATGGCACGGTTTCTGTCTCGTGATCGAGAAGATGTGTGAATTGCACGCACATGATCGAGGTTTCACCGCAGCTCTCGTCTCGGCCTTTCCCAATGCGGTTGATTTCGAGGCACGCCGTGAATACGCGCTCAAAGCGATCGACGAACTGGCCCGCCGCGCCAAGGGAACGGGCCGCCTGCGCCCCGACTTCGTCCTGGACGACGTCCTTCTCGTGCTCATGGCCAACAGCGGTATCCACGCGACCTCGCCGACTACCCAGGTCACCGCCTCCCGGCGCTTCGCCGCACTCGCCATCTCGGCATTCCAAGCCTCCCCGGATGTCACGCCGCTCCCACCCGTGGTGCGGTTGGCGCCCCCGGCATCGGTATCCGGGCGCCGCCAGGTGGGCTAGGCCCTCGTCTCGCTCTCGGAGACCACCTGCCGGAGATCGCCGCTCACGTACCTGAAGGTGATTTCACCCGGCCGTCAGAGTGGGTCGATGCGGCGCCTGAGCAGGCAGAACTCGTTGCCTTCCGGATCGGCGAGAACGTGCCAGGACGCATCCGCGGGCTGGCCGATGTCGACGAGTTCGGCCCCGGCGGCCAGGAGGCGCTCAAGCTCGGCGTCCTGATCGCGGTCGGTGGGGTTGACGTCGATGTGCAGCCGGGCATGCCCGTTCTTCGGCTCGTCGTCGCGGATGAGGAAGAGCGTCGGCTGCGGGCCGCCGAACCCTTCGCGCGGACCGATCTCGATGTAGACGCCCTCTTCGCGATCAAGCTCTACGAAGCCCAGGACCTCGCGCCAGAATCGCGCCAGAACCTCGGGGTCGTGGCACTTGAGCACGAGCTCACCGATACGGCATGCCATTGACGAAACCTGCTCTCAGTATGGGAACAGCCGGGGCGGCCCGCATCCGGATCTCAGGGGCTCCCGGCAGTGACAACAAGCCCGCGACCATATCGCGCGTGGGTAGCGGGGCTGGACGAGGGTGCCCGTCGGGCTGAGCCCCGGCGGTCGTCAGCCTTCGCGCTGATCCCTCTCCGCCCAGAGGAGATCGCGGTCAAGGTCGAACGCGGCACAGCCGCGCTCATCGACGTGCTCGACCGTGGCGGCGTCACCGAATTGCTGGAGCCGCGCCGGCCCCCGTACGCCGGACGGTTCGGCCTGAACGTGCCGACCAGGATCACCTGGCGGCTTCCTGCCGCGATCGACGGGCCGAAGCGCGCTAGATCAGCTGGTGGACACGTATCGCGCACCCGCCGACCTGCTCGCCGTCGTGTTCGTGGCGTTGCATCGTCAGCGTTGCTCCACGATGGCGGGCCTGACGGTGCGTGACTCGCGGTGCACGCGGGTGCGGGCCAGCATAAGCAGGCTGGCGATCACTCCGGTGCAACCGAGCACGGTCAGCCGCGGATCTGACTCGGCCAGTCCGTAACCGCCCCAGCAGCCCAGCTCGCCGAGGGTGAGCAGCCAGGTTCCGCGGGAGATGCCGGTGGGTCGATGGGTTCGGTACGCGGTCCATACCGATGGCGTCACCTGAAGCACGAACGACAGGGTCAGCGCCGTACCGAGCCCGGCCGTGCCAGTCACCGCCCAGGCCACGGCGAGCAGGCCGGTCCAGCCTGTCACGATCGCGACTGGGCGGCGCCCGACGCCACCCGGGAGCAGTTGCACGGCGAGGACACCGGCGAGCACGGTCGCGGAAATCGACGGTACCAGCGCGATCCACATGCCGTTGAGCGCGAAGTACGCGGTCCACGCGCCGTTGTTGACGCTGGTCATAGCTGCCCAGGACCACGAGACACCGGCCACGTTGCGGGTTCGCCACACGCCGAGCAGTTGGGGCAGGAACTGCGGTACGCCGAAGACCCCCGCAGCGATCGGTAAGGCATCGATGAGCTCCATGCCTTGCGAGATTATGCCGATTGGGTCGTCACCTTCTGTCAATCTCTCGCGGTCACCGGTGGTCCAGTGAAAGGATCGTTCGCATGGACGACATCGATCGACAGATCCTTGCCGAGCTGCAGGTCGCGGGCCGGTTGACAGTTACCGAACTGGCCGACCGCGTCCGGCTCAGCGCGGGACCGTGTCACCGCCGGCTGCGCGAGCTGGAGCGGGTCAAGGTGATCACGGGGTATCGCGCGGTGGTGGACCCCGCCGCCGTTGGCCTCGGCTTCGAGGTCCTCGTCAACGTGACGATGGAGCGCGAGGATTCGACGACTATTCGTGAGTTCGAGACCGCACTGGTGGAGGTCCCGGAGGTACGGCACGCAGAGCGGCTGTTCGGGGATCCGGACTACCTGCTCCGCGTAGCCACGAAGGACCTCGCCGGATTTGCGGCGCTGCGTGACGAGAAGCTCGCGGCGCTGCCAGGGGTGCAGCGGCTCACGTCGACGATCGTGATGAAGCGGATCGTCGAGGACCGGCCTCTGCCGGTCGGCCGGGGCACGGGTACGCCGCGCACCCGGTCCCGCGGCCGGCAGTGAAGCACTGACTGACGGGCCGCCTCTCGCGGCACAGGACGCCGGCTGAGTCAGCCGCCGCCATGCGAGTGTCCGGGGCCGGCGTAGTCGCGAGCGTGGAGGCGGGTGTGACTGTCGAGCGCGGGGACAAGCGGGGTCACCCCGGTCCGCCAGTCGCGCTCGCCCCCGCCGGCCGGAGTCAGCGGGGGCGCATCTGTTCGCAGCATCGCGAAGCTACTGCTCGGCACCGACGAGGCTGGGCGAGTCGCCCTCCCCGGACACCTTCGCACTCACCAGTGAGGTGAGCACCGACAGCACCGCCGCACCGGAGGCGATGCCCCCGGCCGCTGCCCAGTCCGCCTGCCACGCGTTGAACACGACGTCGGCGCCCCAGTAGAGGAGCAGACCCTGCGCGGCGCTCTTCACCGCCCGCTCGGCGGTGGCCTTCCAGAACTTCGTGGTGAACATCTCGGTACCTCCAGGGGTAGGCTCATCGAACGGTCCATATCTCAAGAATGCCTGGTCAGAGCCGATTAGTGCTTGCCGTGCTGTCCGGGTGATCGTGGTCGTGGCCCTCCAGGCGCAACGGCTGCCCGAGCAGTGGATCGTCGACGCCGTGGCGGGCGGACCACACTGCGGCCTGCCCGTTCCGGCAGACGCTGCTGGTCTGCCTACCGCACCAGGCCGAGGGCAAGTAGCGATGAGGCAGCAACCTCGTGGTCCAGCCGGGCTGGCTACTGTGGCCGTCCGGCCATCAGGCGGAGGTGCCGTTCCGACAGTGCGGCGCGGCGCGTCAGCGGAAGGCGTTGATGTTGCGCGTCGCCCAGGCGGCGAAGGGGCGTGGTGACCGACCCAGGACCTCTGCGACGTCGGGGCTGATCCGTTGTTCGGCTTCGGTCGGCGCACCGAGGATCGCCAGCGTGCCCTCGACAACCGGGGGCGGCATGAACCGCATCATCTGTTCGCGGGCTTCGTCGGGCGTCTGGTCCAGGAAGCCGATCGGCTCACCGAGCGCGGCGGCGAGGTCGGCGACCCGTTCGCGTGGCGTGCTCAGGGCCGGGCCGGTCAGTTCGTAGGTGCGGCCGTCGTGCGAGTGGTCGAGCAGGGCGGCGGCCGCCACCTCGGCGATGTCGGCCGGGTCGACCACGGGCAGACCGACGTCCCCGAACGGTGCGGCGACCATCCGTTCTCTCCGGACCGGTTCCGCCCAGGCGAAGGCGTTGGAGGCGAAACCGCCCGGGCGCAGGATCGTCCAGCCGAGGTTGGATCGGCGGACGAGGTCCTCGATGGCGCGCAGCGGTGCGTGTGACGGCGAGTCCGGCCGTGTGACGACCGCCTGCGAGGACTGCAGCACGATGCGCTTCACGCCACCGGCTGCGGCGACCCGCAGGATCTCGCGCATGTCGAGATGGGCCCCGGCGCCCTCCACGAGCAGGTACAGCGCCTCAGCGCCGGCGAGCGCGGGCCGCAGGCTTTCCGGCCGTTCGAGGTCCGCGCGGCGGTGAAGAATCCCGTCTGGCAGGTCGATCGGGCGTCGTCCCCGCGATACCGCCGTCACAGCGGAACCCGAGGCTGCGAGAGTCGACGAGAGGGTACTGCCGACGTTTCCGGTGGCTCCTACCACGACAAACATGTTTGCGTCTCCAGTCCGGCCGCGTCGTTTGCGCGGCTGCCGGGAACGCTAGTAGCGTCGACATAGTAGGTACCTAGAGGATAGTAGTGGGTATGTGACGGAGGGCACGTGCAGCAATCGGCGGATCCTGAGCTGGCGTGCCCGGTCGCGCCGGTCGTCGACATCGTGTTCAGCCGGTGGACCACACCGATCCTGTGGGCTCTGCACGAATACGGTCGGCAGCGCTTCGTGGAGCTGGAACGCCGGCTGACCAGCATCACGCCCAAGGTGCTCACGCAGCGGCTCCGCCAACTCGAGCGCGACGGCCTTGTGACGCGCACCTACCACGCCGAGGTGCCCCCTCGAGTGGAGTACGAGATCACCGAGTTGGGTGCCAGCCTCGGCCCACTCTTCGCGCACCTGGCCACCTGGGCCGACGCCAGCCTCGGAGAGGTGGAACGAGCGCGGCGAGCCTACGATGCCGGGCACCGGAACCTGATCACGGAGGCAGTGTCCCGGTGATGTCCGGGCTGGCGTTGATGCTGGCGACGATCGGGGCTGGCAGCGGGTAGGCGTGTTCGGCAGGCAGGTGAGCCGCCGCCTGCTGTTCGTCGCCGCTACGCAGAAGGTCCCGGACGCGGTGCACGATGGGGGTGATGTCCGTGACGGACACCGTCCAGTCGTCGACGTACCGATCGACTGCCTCGCCGGACAACCCGACCTGTAGCGACCGGTACGGTAGTGCGGTGAGCTGCAGTGATCGTTCCGGATCCCACTGAATCCGTACGGGGCTGGTCTTCAACTGCCGTGACCAGGCTGCCTTGTCGCCGTGCAGGTCCCGGTCGTAGTGGCTCAGGCAGGCTCGCGCCAGCGCCCACTCGAATCCCTCCCGCGTGATGTCGATGGACAGCACACGCTCCTGTCCTGGCTTGGTGGCCCAGCCGCAGCGGTACATCATCCACAGGAACGAAGGTTTGATCCACGTCATCCGATCGCGCTTGAAGGGGGCCACGAAACGGCTGGCTGCCACCGCAGGCAGCGCGATCTGCGTGGAGTACGCCTGGTAGACGGTGATGGTGTCGGCCGAGTATCGGCCGCGGACCTGACGGGTGGGTACGGACACAGCTTGATCGTCACCGATCGGGACTCGACCGCTCAACCGGGATTCCGCCTAGGCGGCCCCGAGCCGAAAGAGTCTGTGGCTGTACGAGCTCTAGATTTCCAGCCGCAGCCCGGCCCACCGGTCGAGCCATCCTTTGGCCTGCACGCGGTGCCGTACCGTTGCGCGCCCCGCTGCGTCGTCGAAGGCCGGCGAGGGACGGACGACCATCCCCACCAGGTCGGTCAGGCCGTGGCAGGACACCAGGCGGATGGAGTCGCCCCGGAGGGTCACCGCGACACACGTCGCCGTCTCCGGCCAGCGGGATATGGCGTCCAGGGTGGAGGTGTAGGGCTGGTCGCCGTTGCGCAGATGCATTCGCGCCTGGTTGCGAATCTCCCACGGCACCTCGGGCAGGGCCGCTGTGGCTCGGGCTTCGGCACGGCTGTCCTCGCGGGGGTCCAGCCTCTCCGGGTCGAAGTAGGCGACATCCACGTCGCGCTCCGGCGAGACGGGGCGGCCGCTGATCGCGTCCCAGACGCGGTTGCGGACGAAGCCGGCGCCGATCCACCAGTCCGGTAGCCCCAGGTCGGCCGCAGCCCGAAGGACTTCCATCGCTTGCGGGTCGGACTCGATTACGCCCGTGACGTCCTGCGCACTCGTGACCATCTTCGTCCTTCGACGCACGCCTCAGCCGCGCAGCAGCTGCTTCTCGGGTGCTTCGGCGACCTGGCGGGCCACGCGCACGAAGGCCGCCACCGCGGGCGAGCGTGACTCGGCCGGCCAGGCCACCTTCAGCGTCACCGGATCGAGTTCCGGTACGGGCCGGAAGGCGGTGCCGGGCCGTGAGTACCGCCGAGCCACCCAATCCGGCAGGAACCATACGGCGGTGCCCACCTCGACCAGGTTGAAGATCTGCGCGAGGTCCAGCGGTCGCCGGTTGCCCACCATGCGGGCCTCCTCGGCCGGTGACCCGTCCGGGAGCCGTCGGCCGGTCAGATCGGCAAGTCGGATGGTCGTCCGCGCGGCCAGCGGGTCGGCGGCCGGCAGCGCCACCACGCTCGGCCCGGTCAGCAACAGCTCGCTGTCCAGCCCGTCTTCGTCTTCGAGCGCCGGGATGAGCGCCACGTCGGCACGCCCGTCGCGCAGCGCCGGCACCTGCTCGCCTCGCCCACCGAGCAGCAGTTCGACAGGCATGACGTCGTACGCCTCCAGGATCAGCGGCAGCAGCCCGCCGTCGTAGTCGGCCTTGAGTGCCAGCCGGAGGGCCGGTGTCTCCTGGCCGGCCCGGCGGGCCCGGCGCTGGGCGGCGCCGATCGCGTCCAGCGCCACCCTGGCGTCGGCCAGCAGGGTCTCGCCGGCCGGGGTCAACGCCACCTGCCGCGTGGTGCGGATCAGAAGCTGCACCCCGAGCTGCCGTTCCAGGTTGCGGATGGCGCGCGACAGCGGCGGCTGGGCCATCCCGAGCCGGTCGGCGGCCCGGCCGAAGTGCCGCTCCTCGGCGACCGCCACGAAGTAGCGGAGCTGCCGCGTCTCCAGATCACTCATATCGCCACGGTATCAATCCAGAGGGAGATGGTCTTTCCGCTTCGCAGCGGATCCGCGTTGACTGGGTACGTCAGTTTCCCCATGAACAGGGATGAAAGCCATGATTGTGGTAACCGCTCCGACCGGCAACATCGGCGGCCGTCTGGTCCAGGATCTGCTCGAAGCCGGCGCGCCGGTGCGGGTGGTGGCCCGTGACCCGGCGCGGCTGGCACCGGGCGTCGTCGAGCGGGTCGAGGTCGTCCGGGGTTCGCACGGTGATCCGGCCGTCGTGGCCGAGGCGTTCGCCGGTGCCTCCGCCGTCTTCTGGCTGGTGTTGGCCGACCCGCGGTCGACGAGCCTGGACGAGGCGTACTCCGGCTTCACCCGACCGGTGCTCGACGCGCTGGCCGCCGTCCCGCGGGTGGTCGGCATCTCGGCGCTGGGCCGTGGCACGCCGATGGCCGGCCGGGCCGGGCATGTCACCGCGACGCTCGCGATGGACGACCTGATCGCCGCGACCGGCGTGCCGTACCGGGCTCTGACCATGCCGTCCTTCATGGACAACGTGCTGTGGCAGCTCGCCCCGATCACCCGACAGGGCGTCCTGTACGGCACCACGGCGCCGGAGCTGTCCGCGCCCACCGTCGCCACCACTGACATCGCCGCGGTGGCCGCCCGCCTGCTACGCGACGACACGTGGACCGGCTTCGAGGAGGTACCTGTCCTCGGCCCGGAGGATCTCACCCAGAACGAGATGGCCGCCGTCATCGCCGACGTGCTCGGCCGTCCCGTCCGCTACCAGCAGGTCCCCGGTGAGGCATACCGGGAGGACATGCTGCGGGCCGGCCGCTCCGAGGCCATCGCGCAGGGCCTGCTCGACATGGCCGTGGCCAAGAACGAGGGCCTGGACAACGGAGTGACCCGCACCTCCGAGTGGAGCACGCCGACCACCTTCCGCCAGTGGTGCCTCGACGTGCTGAAGCCCGCTGCCGACGCCTGACAGGCGGCCCCGGCCAGGCCGGCCGCGGCGTCGCGGTGAGCGATGCCACGGCCGGTCGTCGTGTCAGTTCGTCGATCACGGCCCGTGCGCAGGCAACCGGTGGCGGCGTCGTGGTCAACCCCGACGACGACCGGACGGAGTCCGCCCCGCACCCGTTCCACACTCGGGGAGTCGAGAGCCTGCGTCCTCAAGTGTCCGTCTTGTCCGTGCGCGGCGCGGCGAGGTGGTACGACTGCTTCAGCGACAAGGCGACGAAGCGGGCGAAGCAGTGGCGACGAACAGAGTGGTCAATCCGCTGCGCAGGCGCGAGAGTCCGCAGCAGCCGACTTTTCTGGAACTGTTCTTCGATCTCGTGTTCGTCTTCGCGCTCACCCGGGTCGTGCACGAGTTGGTGTTGGACTACACCAGACCACCTCGCTCGCGGAGAACGGCGAGACCCTGCTGCTGTTGCTGGCCGTCTGGTGGATCTGGACCCAGACGGCATGGATGACCAGCAGATTCGATCCGTTCCGGCCCCCGGTCCAGTTCGTCGTCCTGTCGACGATGTTCGGGAGCCTGCTCCTGGCGGTCGCGATTTCGGGGGCTCTCGCCGAGACCGGCCTGCTCTTCGC
Source organism: Micromonospora sp. WMMD1155 (assembly GCF_029581275.1). NCBI lineage: Bacteria > Bacillati > Actinomycetota > Actinomycetes > Micromonosporales > Micromonosporaceae > Micromonospora > Micromonospora sp. WMMD1155. The sequence continues at coordinate 833,414 of NZ_CP120742.1, read as the reverse complement.
GAGCACGTACGTCGCGATACAGGTGGGCCGCAGCCTCTTCCTCGTGGCCATCGTGCGGGGTCACGAGCTTCGCGGCGTCTACCTGCTGGCGCTCGTGTGGTTCGGCGCGTCTGCCGTGCCGTGGCTCGCCGGCGCCTTCGCGCCCGAGCTGACGCGTAATTCGCTCTGGACGCTGGCTCGTCGCGCTCGGCGAGACGATCCTGACGTCCGGGTCGAGTCTTCTCCGCGGTCCGATCGTGACCGAACGAATAGTGGCTCTCACCCTGTCGTTCCTCACCACGGTGATGCTGTGGCGAATCTACTTCTACCGAGCCGGCCAGATCCTGGGGGAGGCCGTCGCGGCGTCCGCCGACCCAGGCCGGCTCGGCCGGTTGGCCGAGTCCTCGCATCTGCTCATGGTGGCCGGCATCCTCGCCACCTCGGCCGGCTCCGAACTCGTCCTCATAGATCCACTCGGTGACGCCAAACGCGCCTGGGTCGGGGCGATCCTCGGCGGGCCCGCGCTCTACCTCGCCGGGCGCTCCGTCTTCGAGTACGTGGCCTTCGCCCGGGTGTCCTGGCCACGGCCGGTCGGGATCCTGGTCCTCGCGGCCATGGCGCCGGTGATGGTGGGCCTGCCGCCGGTGTGGGTCGCCGCCGCGGCTGTCACCGTCCTGCTCGGCGTCGCCGTCTCGGACACGATCCGAGTTCACGGACGCCCCCTGGAGCAGGCGTCTCCGCCCCGCTGAGGCGTTTCCCGCGGCGTCGACCACACCGGTCCGCAGCCGGCAGCGAACCCGGGCCCGCCGAGGCGGCACGGTCACCGGGTTCGACCGGCCGCCGTCGAGCGGGCCCGCCGCGCTGCCCGCGAGCACGTCGCGGTCATCACCAGCGTCGGCATCGATTCCGGGTACGCACCCGGGCGATCACCTCCGTCGCCGGTAGCGGAACGGTCCTTCCCGCGTCATCAGCGACCGCGTCCGGACCGCCGCCTGATGCAGCCCAGGATGGGGCCAGCGTGCCCCTCGCCGGAGCGAAGGCCAACGGCCCGAGTAACCGCCGCAGTGGGTCGGGCGGACGTGCGGTGCCGGGAGGCGGACGTGGACGGGTTCGCCGACGGCGATGACGCGGAACGTGCGGCCACCGATGCCGCCGGCGCAGTGGACGCAGCCGAGGGCGAGCAGGGGAGGCCGCGTACGCGCGACGGGCCAGGGCAGTGCGACATGAGGACGCGTAGACATGATCTCTCCAAGAACCTGACGGAAGGCACGGCAAAGGGGCCGACGGCGACGTCGGCGACCCGTGCGCGGGGGACGTGTCAGGTCTAGAGAGCGGGCGGCACGCGGGATGAGTCCTCTCGTGGGTGCGGCGAACCTCTTGCACGGTAGGCCGGAACGGGTCGGCGAGGCCATCCGTTTCGGCGCGGCACCGAGGCGGTCGTGAGCGAAAGGCGGCGAAACGTCGGCATTGGCGCGTGGTGAACGACGGGTATCCCGGGCGGCGGTTCTGCGCCGATCATTGCCCGAGATCGATATGAGTCATTCTCACCTCCGGGTGGAACGCCCGGGCGCGGAGGGCGAGACGTCGGCACCGCAGCCGGGCGAGACCGAACGGCCCGACTCCGCGTCCCCGGAGGATCGCCATGCCCCGTACCGCTCTCCGTAACCGGCTCGCGGCGTTCACCGCCGCCACCCTGACCGCGAGCGTCCTGACGGTCATCGCGCCGTCACCCGCGCCGGCCGCCACCACGTTCGCCGCCGACGACTACTGCGTCGGTCAGTGCGCCGACATCCTGCCCCCCGGGCAGAACGGCAACGCCACGCTCGTCGCCATCCTGGCGCACCAGGCCCTCGGCACCCGCCCGGCGCACTCCAGCGACCAACTCGACGAGTACGCGAACCTGGTCTACAACTACGCCGGGCTGACCGACGAGCAGATCGCCCACTTCTACAACGACGCCTCGTTCGGGGTACCGGCCGCGCAGGTCGAGAGCACCGTCTCGCCACGCGCGGACGTCACCATCGTGCGGGACAAGGCCACCGGCGTCCCGCACATCACCGGCACCACCCGCGCCGGCACCATGTTCGGCGCCGGCTACGCCGGAGCCCAGGACCGGCTCTGGGTGATGGACCTGCTGCGGCACGTCGGTCGCGGCAACGTCAGCTCGTTCGCCGGTGGAGCGCCCGGCAACCGGGAGCTGGAGCAGAGCGTCTGGGCCAACTCGCCGTACACCGAGGCGGACCTGCAGGCCCAGGTGGACGCGCTGCGCACCAAGGGCGCCCGGGGCCAGCAGCTCTACACCGACGTGGTCGACTACATCGCCGGCATCAACGCCTACATCGACAAGTCGATCGCCGAGGACAACTACCCGGGTGAGTACGTGCTCGCCGGGGCGGGCAAGCCGAAGCACTTCACCATGACCGACCTCATCGCCACCGCCGGTGTGATCGGCGGCCTCTTCGGCGGGGGCGGCGGCAGCGAGATGCAGTCCGCGCTGGTCCGGGTCGCCGCCCGAGCCAAGTACGGCGCCACCGAGGGCGACCGGGTGTGGGCGGCGTTCCGGTCGCAGAACGACCCGGAGACCGTGCTCACCCTGCACGACGGGCAGAGCTTCCCGTACGGGGCGACGCCGCCGGGCGCGACCAGCGCGGTGCTCCCCGACGCCGGAACGGTGGTCGCCGAACCCCTCGCCTACGACCAGACCGGCGGAGCCGCCGCCCGCACCGGCGCCAGCACCGCCACCAAGGAACTGCTCGGCGGCCTGTCCAACCTGCGCGCGCACGGCATGTCCAACGCGGTGGTGGTCTCCGGGCGACACACCACCACCGGCAACCCGGTCGCCGTGTTCGGGCCGCAGACCGGCTACTTCGCGCCGCAACTGCTCATGCTCCAGGAGTTGCAGGGCCCGGGCATCAGCGCGCGTGGCGCCGCCTTCGCCGGGCTGAACCTCTACGTGCTGCTCGGGCGCGGCCAGGACTACGCGTGGAGCGCCACCTCCGCCTCGCAGGACCTCACCGACACGTACGCGGTGCCGCTGTGCACCACCGACGGCAGCGCCCCGACGTTGCGCACCAACAGCTACCGCTACCACGGGCAGTGCCTCGCCATGGAGGCGCTGGAGCAGCGCAACTCCTGGTCGCCGACGCTCGCCGACTCCACCCCGGCCGGGTCGTACACGCTGCGCGCGCTGCGCACCAAGTACGGGCTGGTCGCCTATCGGGGCCTGGTGAACGGGCAGCCGACCGCGTTCACCAAGCTGCGCTCCACCTACCGGCACGAGGCCGACTCGGCGATCGGCTTCCAGGCGTACAACGACCCGTCGGCGATGGGCAGCGCGGCGGCCTTCCAGGCGTCCGCGGCCGACGTCGGGTACGCGTTCAACTGGTTCTACGTCAACTCGACCGAGGCGGCGTACTACAACTCCGGCTCGAACCCGGTCCGCCCCGCCACCGCCGACCCGAACCTGCCCACGAAGGCCGAACCCGCGTACGAGTGGGTCGGCTGGAACCCGGACACCAACGACGCCACGTACACGCCGTCGTCGGCGCATCCGCAGTCGGTCGACCAGGACTACTACGTCAGCTGGAACAACAAGCAGGCGCGGGACTTCGGGGCGGCCGACGGCAACTTCAGCTTCGGCTCCGTACACCGGGGTCAGCTTCTCGACGGGCCGGTGCGCGCCGCGATCGCCCAGCGTAAGCTCGGCCGCGCCG